>JAQWZU010000169.1 GCA_029253285.1 Akkermansiaceae bacterium
CCTTCCATCCGCGCCTGGATGAGGTCGGGGCAATTTCCCTGCATCCGTAGTTTTTCGCAGGCCGCTTCGATTCGGAGGCTTTGGCGGACCGGGCGGTAGCCGAGGCGTCGGGTCACGCAGTCATTGAGCAGGTCGAGGTGTTCGTCTTCAAACTCGACGACTTTTCCGCAATCGACGCAGACAAGGTGGTTGTGGGTGGGGCGGTCGAGGAAGTTCGGGTCGTAGGTGGTTTGGCCGTCGCCGAGCTCGATTTCGTGAATGAGTCCGGCTTCGTCGAGCAAGGCGAGAGTACGGTAGACGGTGGCTCTGGAAGCTGCCGATCCTGCTGAACGGAGGCGGTCGAAGAGTTGTTCCGGAGTGAAATGTTCGTCGGAAGCAAAGATGACGTCGACGATTTTATCGCGCTGCGAAGTCTGTCGAAGACCTTTTTTACTGATGAATTGGTCGAGCCTTTCCCGGATGCTTTCTTCCATGTTGGGTGGGATCATAATGATTTAGATTGAATATTGAATCCCGAAAATCGAAGATTCGCGGCGTGAGAGTTGTTTTAGCGCTGTTGAGCCTCGCTTTGGCGTCGTGTGGGTCCTCCGAGCGGTTTAGGATTCGGCAGTTTCATTTACGATCCAACACGGTGGCAGACGGGAATGAGTTTATTAGGGCAGAGATGAACAAGCGTCTGTATGGCGCGGTCACCGAGAAGGCGCGAGAGTTGAGAAAAGGGCACTTTTATGTGGTGAGCTGGCGTGAATTGAGCGGGAACCGACCGGTGAAGATCGTGTTTGAATACCGGCAGCAGTCGACAGGAGCGAGGATTAAGAAAATGATGCGGGTTTTGCCTCCGTCCCCTGAAGGGAGGACCGAATTTCAAATTACGGGATCGGATTACTATCAAAATGGTCGCGTGCTGGCTTGGCGGATGACTTTGTTAGATGGATCCGAAGTGATTTCCCGCAAACAATCCTTCCTCTGGGAGTAGCGATGAGTATTTGGATATCGCGCTACGAGTTGCAATCGGCGATGGGACTGGGTGCCAGGACGGAGCGGCGGATTTACCCCGGGGCCTTGATTCGGGTGGGAGAGGGATTTGGATGTCTTCATCCCTGGCCGGAGTTAGGTGATCCCACGCTTGAGGAGTGTCTGGAGGATTTGAAGGGGCAGGGGAATTTTCGCCTGGTGCAGAGAGCCTTGTATTGTGCGGAGATTGACGGAAAGGCCCGGGAGGAAGGGGTGTCTTTGTTTCAGGACGTGGTGGTTCCGAAGAGTCATTTTTTGATGGTTGGGATTTCCGAGGAGGGCTTGGAGGAGGCAGCAGAGCGGGGGTTCTCCGTGGTAAAGGTGAAGGCGGGGAGGATGGTGAGGGACGAGATGGAGAAAATCCGCCATCTTTCATCCCGGTGGCCGAATATCCGGTGGAGGATCGATTTTAATGAACTGGCAAATTGTGAGGAACTGCGGGGGATTCTTTCCCGGTGGGAGAGAGATGAATTGAAGAGAATAGATTTTGTGGAGGATCCATCTCCTTTTCGGCCCGGGGATTGGGCTAAGTTACCGGTTTCGGTGGCAAATGATCGCGAGATGGCGAGAGACCGGGGGACGTCGGAAGTTTTGGTGATTAAACCGGCCATTGAGGAGATCCCCAGTGCGTCGAGTCAACGTGTTGTGGTGACCAGTTACCTCGATCATCCGATTGGCCAGTGTTTTGCGGCCTACGAGGCGGGAAAATCAGGGATTAGTGAAATCTGCGGCTTGCAGAGTCATGGGGTGTTTGTAGCGAATCCGTTCAGTGAGGAGTTGGGTGAGTTGAGTCCGGTATTTCGACCCCCAGTAGAAAAAGGATTGGGATTCAGTGACTTATTGGGAGGTGTGGATTGGGTGAAAAGCTGATATTTGGGTGTTTCGATCGATTGTTTTATTCCGAAAAATATAGAGTTACTGATACTTGATACAAATTTAGTTGAGTGGTTAGGGGGGTGTGTTATACTAAAGATTGGTTTCAACTATCATCCCCATGAAAAAAAGTAGAGGACTGCAAATATTAGCTGGGCTTTCGCTTGGTTCACTCATCGCGCCACTCGCAATGGCCCAAGACCCCGACATCTTTGACGTTGTTTTCCTCAGTGATACGACGGGAAGTATGGGTGTTCTTATCAATAGTGCTCAAGATTCCAGTAATGCAATCCAGACCGCTTTCCTAAGCAGGGGAGATGTCCGGTTTGGGGTGGGTGAGTATAAGGACGGAAACGCCGACGCCTTTGGATTCCGCTATAATTTGGAAGATGAGGGAACTCCTATCCTATCCAACGATACGGCAGCGGTTTCCGGGGCAATTGGTGCTTGGGGTGCCAGTGGAGGCGGAGATTTCCCTGAGGACGGGCTTTCAGGTCTTCGCGAAGTTGCCTCGACAGCTCCGTGGCGTGAAGGATCCCGCCGGATAATTTTCTGGTTTGGTGACGACACCAGCCTTGATCCAGGGAGTGATGGCACGACAATGGCGACAGCCCTCGCAGCCTTGAACGAAGAATGTGTGCAGGTGGTCGCAGTCGATCTCAATCGACTGGATGGATTAGGTCAAGCCACTGAGATTACCGAAACGGTCCTAGATTGTGGACTGATCGGTGGATTGTATCGGGCAGTGACCATCGAAGAAATTGAGGAAGAAATTGACGGAATTCTTCTTGGGCTTTTCGACGAAGTGATCATTGAAACGCCCTCAGGTGGACGTGAGTTGGAAGATCCCTCTGTGGCATCTACGGTGCGACTTATCGGAATTACGATGTCCAATACCATCAGTCGTGATGTCGGAGGACGCCTTTCCCGTCTTCGTGCCGGAGGATCTGGTGCTTTGTCCGTAACGCAAACACCATCAACGCTTGCCTCCGGAGGCAAGGCAGTGATTCCCGGACATACCGTCGTGGGAAATCGCTTCAGTGTTTGGGGTGATATCTACGCTTTCTCACAGGATATCGACGGACAGAATATCGGAGCAACCCTATCAACTGTTCTCAGAACTCCTGATACCGAATTTGATATTTTCGGAGGAACAGTTGGCGTGGATTACCGTCTGGACAGTAATTGGACCATTGGTCTCGGAGTTGGAGCTGCGAATGGGGAAGCTGACTTGGATGGAGTTGGTGATATCGACATCGATAGTGTGGCCATTATGCCGTATGTCTCGTTTTACAAGGAGGATGTCATTCAAGGTGCCGACTTTTATGCAGACTTGATGTATGCCTACACCGATTCAGATTACGAGGCCAATGGAGCCAGCGCGAGTGGTGATTCAAGCTTGATTGAGTTGAATGTCGGCTTGAATTACAATGCCGGAGCCTTAATTCACGGGCCATATGCCCAGGTTCGTTCGCTCGATGGTGACATCGATAATGTGGTCGATTTTGAATCTTTGGCGACACAACTTGGATATCAGGTTTCCCGTCCAATGCCTTATGGAAACGGAACCCTGATTCCGCAGGTCCGTGTCGCATGGGAGCATGAATTCGAGGCTGATAATGGAAGCATCGGTGGCATTTCTCTGGGAGAGCTTGACGAGGACATCTTCATCGGTGGAATTGTGGTGAATTACCTCCTTGATAGCGGAGTAAACCTTGGTCTCGATTATCAGGCCCGTCTGGGAGAGATCTCCGAAAGTCACTACGTTGGCTTGAATGCCGGATTTAAGTTTTAATTCGCAAGGATAATTTAAAAGCAACTGCCCTGCCGCATGTCGGAAGGGCGGTTTTTTATTGTCGGTAAATTGCCTTGTTTGCAGGGCAATGTCGGAAGACCGTTTCGGGGTGTTGGAATTTCCATCTTGGAACAATTGCGAACCGTTGTTGATGAGCGGAGATGCGGCCTTGGATGAGTGGTTGGGTGGAAGAGAAGAGTTTCAAAACCATCTTGTTTTTAAAACTTCCGGGAGTAGTGGCGTGGAGAAGTGGGTTGCACTTTCAAAGGAGGCTTTGGAGTGGTCGGCACGGAACGTGATTACCGATTTGAAGATTTCTGCCGGGGATATATTGGGACTGGCGTTGCCAACGAGTCATGTCGGCGGTTTTGGCTTGTCCGCGAGAGCCTATTTCAGTGGTGCGAATCTGGTGGAATTCGGAGAAGCCTGGTCGGCTGATCGCTTTGCGGGCTGGTGTGAGCGGGAAAAAGTCTCGGTGACTTCCTTGGTTCCTACCCAGTTGAGTGATTTAGTTCGATGTGAGTTGGTTGCTCCTAAATCGATGCGGGTGATTGTCGTGGGTGGCGGGGCATTGGATAAGGAATTGCAAGGGCGGGCCATCGCTCTCGGGTGGCCGGTGTTGCCAAGTTATGGGATGACGGAGACCTCCTCGCAGATAGCCACCGGTGACGGGTTGCCATTGATGAAAGGGTGGGAGGCCAGGCTTGACGAGGGGCGATTGGCTCTGAAGGGAGGAGGGCTTTTAAGTTGGGTGATTGAAAAAAAGGACGGGGAATTCCGGTGCTTCGATCCGAAGGAGGAGGGGTGGTTTTTGACGAACGATCTCGTTGGGCTGGAAGGGAGAAATCTACGAATTCTGGGAAGAGCGGATCGACAGGTAAAGATTCTCGGGGAATTGGTGGATTTGGATGAGGTGGAGAAAAAGTGGCGCGATGCGCTTGGATGTCCGGTGGTGATTTTGAAGAAAAGAAGCGAGCGACGAGGAGTCACCTTGTGGTTGCTCGTTCAGGGAGAGCCTTGTGAGATAAGCTTATTAAATCGAAAGATGCCGGGCCTGGAGCGCCTATCCGGATGGGCCTTTTTAGATAATCTTCCCAGAGGTCCTCTGGGGAAAATTGACCGCAGTGAATTGGAAAAGATTCACGTCGAATATCATTGCGCAGAAGGGGAATCGGAGTTTACTTAGGAAGAGTTAATGAAAATTTCCCATTAAACCGCTTCGAAGAAACAACGGCCTTCATTGCGGTTTTTTTATACCACCGTCACCAAAATAAATCCTAACCAGTATGATCGATGCTCCATCCGATCCCAAAGTCTCTTCCTCACCTGATTCTTCAAATGCAAGTGGGAATGACTCCAAACTTAGCGAGGCCCAGCTTAGGCAATTCGGTCTGAGGCAGCCTGAGGCTCCAGGCAAGCACTACGTTCTGGACACCAATGTGCTTCTGCACGACCCAGGTTGCTTAAATCGCTTTCAAGAAAATCACCTTTGTATTCCGGCGGATGTCTTGTCTGAGTTGGATCGGTTCAAGAATGAGCAAACCGAGCGAGGAGCCAATGCCCGAAAAATCCACCGCACCCTCCTCTCAATATTTGATAGCAGCGAGAGCGTGACCTCCGGAGTGAGCACGGATGGTGGGGGAACCATTCGACTGGTGATTTACGACCCTGATTTGTGTGAGAAAAGCAGTGCCATGCTGCAGCAATTCCATCGAATTTTTCCTGATCGTGTTCGGGTGGATCACCGAATTCTCGCCTGCACCTTACTCCTTCAGGAGAATGTTGATCCGCCGGTGGTGTTGGTGACCAAAGATTTAAATATGCAGCTCAAGGCGAGGGCTGTGGGCATCACTTGCGAGGATTATTTGAATGATAAAGTCGAGCCGCAGGAGGCAGCCAAGAGGGAGATGGCTCGGCTCCCTCTGGATCAAAATGAACTTCAACGGTTTGCCAGTTCCGGAGAGATAGAATTGGATCCGGAACGCACGAAGGCATTACATATCAATCAATATGTTCTTTTGGAAGCGGGGGAGAAACAGACGATCCCGGCGCGCCTCAGTGCTTCGGGAAAATTGGTTCGTTTGATGGTTCCCGAGGTCATTCGCATTCCAGACGGGCATAATCTGCGACCTCTGAATCTCGGACAGAAGTGTTTCATTGATGCCTTATTAAACCCGGAGATTTCGCTGGTGACTTGTTACGGCCAGGCAGGAACAGGAAAGACCCTCGTTGCCATGGCGGCCGGGCTTCACGGAGTGTTCAGCAGGGATTTCAATGGGCTTACGGTCAGTCGTCCAGTGGTAGCGATGGGTGACCAACTGGGATTTTTGCCTGGTTCGTTGGAGGAGAAAATGCGGCCTTGGCTTCAGCCGATCTATGACGCTCTGGAGCTTTTAATGAACTCTCAAAGTAAGCAGGGTCCGAAGCGAAAGCGTAATAAAGGGGAAAGCGAGGCGATTAAGAAACCCTATGACGACTTGGTGAATCAAGGAGTGATTGAGGTGGAGGCATTGTGTTATATCCGGGGCCGTTCTATTCCGAATCGCTTCTTCATTCTCGACGAAGCCCAGCAGTTGACGCCCCAGGAAGCCAAGACAGTGGTGACGCGAATGTCCCGGGGGTCCAAGTTGGTCATGGTGGGAGATCCCGCGCAAATTGATCATCCCTATGTTGACAGTCGAAGCAATGGTCTCGTATATACCCGCCAGCGGATGCGCGGGCAGGATTTTGCGGCCCACGTCACCTTGAGTCGAGGCGAGCGGAGCGATCTTGCTGAAGCAGGGGCGAGCTTGATGTAACTCTGGAGGGATTCGTTGCGTAGTATCCCCATGAAATTCCTCCTCCCATTTCTTATTCCGGCCTTTGTGGGTTGCGGAAGTCGTCCGCCCGAGAATCCTCCTCCTGCGTGGGGGGCTGCGGTGTCGCGTGAGGTGGCCGCGTTGGGTTCTCGAAATTGGGTCATTGTCGCCGAGTCATCTTTCCCCGTGATTTCCCGTCGTGGCACGCGAACCGTCGTGATTGATAGCGAAACACCGGAGGTGGTGGAATATATCGTGAACCTCTTGGAGCAGTCTGAAAATGTCAGACCAAGATTCACTACGGCGCGCGAGCTTCCATTTTTGGTCAACGATCTTTCGCCCGGAGTGGATCAGTTCCGTGAACGATTAAATGTGGCGTTGCACGGGCATGCCGTGAATCAAATGGATCATCGGGCACTTACCTTGCTTGCACAAAGTGATGCGGACAAGTATGCCGTTCTCGTCCTCAAGACGAAGACGGCCCTCCCTTACTCGAATGTCTACATTGAACTCGATAGCGGATTCTGGGATCGTGAGTCTGAGGCGAGGCTCCGCTTGGATATGTCAGGGGGAGCTCAACAGCCCCAAGGAAATGAAAAAATCGAGTGAAGAAATAGATCGTGAGAGGGAAGAAGCCTGGGTGGGTGACGCCGTGTTGGCGCTCTATGTCCGGGAATGGTTGATCCGCGAAAAGGGGCAGATTGATGGTGAGGCTTTCGTAAGGGCGACTTCCAACGAGTTTCTCCGGCTCAAGGGGAACCCGACTTCGGTGGAAGCTGAGATTGGAAGGGTCTACCGGGGTGGTGGCTTGCAGGCAGGTTTTGATTTTATCGAAACCCAACTGATTCCTCTTTTTGTCCAACGGGAGAAAGTCAGGGCCCGTCAGCAGGCCCGCCGCTAGTCTGCGGTGAGTTGGTGGAGAATTTTTAAGACGAGCTGACCACAGTTCCCGAGTGCTTTTGGTGAAAGTTTGTCGATGGTGTCGTCCTTGGTGTGCCAGTAGGGCATTTTTTGGAAATCACCGATGAGGTGGAGGCAGGGAATATTGGCCCCGTTGATCAGCGGAACGTGATCGTCGATGATTCCGCCACTTGCATTGGTGACGGATTTTTCGAGGCTCAGGCTGCGGGCCGCCACGCGTGCGTGGGACTGGAGATTTTGATGGGAATCGAGTCCAATGAGAAGAGGGACTTTTTCGTCGCCGACGAGGTCAATGATGATTCCCGCATGAGGCTTGTTTTTACGGGACTTCAAATGCCCTGCAAAATAGCGGCTCCCGTAGAGACCATCCCGCTTCGGGTCGATACTCTTGAGCATGGCTTCCTCGCCGTCGAAGAAAATTAATTCAACTTGGTTTGCTGCGTCGCCGTGTTGCGAGAGGACCCGGGCGACTTCCACCATGACGCCGGTGGAAGAGCCACTGTCATTTGCTCCCACAAAGATGATTTCGGGGTAACGTTTGCTGTCGAGATGACCTCCCAGGAGATAGGGGGGAGAGACCGACCAATCTGGCTCGCTGTCCGGCGAATGCCGGGCCAGAAGGTTGGTAAAGTTGACTGTTCCAATTGGCGTCGAGCTGGGAAAGGATTGTCTCTTGGTTTTCCAGCCGAGTTTCTTGAGGCTCTTTTCCAGATACCCCAGGCTCTTCTGGTATCCTTCCGATTCCGCGGGACGAGGGCCGAACTCATTGATCGCGGCGACATGTTGCAAGGCATTGTCTCCAGAGAATTCGGTGACGGCCTCTTTAGGGATCGGAGAAGTTGGGGTAGATGGGGCCCCCTTCGGAAGGTCCTTCTCTCCACAAGATTGAAGGAAGAAGAATAGGAAAGTGAGACCGAGTCGAGGCAGGTAAGTCACGGAAATCAATCTACGGAGATCCCGAGTAGATTCAAGATGCGACCGAGGTCGTCGTTGCCGTAATATTCCAACTCGATTTTCCCCTTCTTCTCCTTGTGGGAAATTTGCACGTGGGTTGCGAAGTGGTTTCGCAGTTGGTTTTGAATCCGGGCAATATGAGGATCGATAGCCTCCTGACCTTTCTTCTTTGTTTTTTTCTGTCCGTTCTTATGGAAGTCTTGAACGAATTTTTCAGCAGCCCGCACGGTCATGTGTTGGCGAAGAATCTGGTCGGCCACCGCCAATTGATTTTTGGGATCTTTCACGCCAAGAATAGCCTTGGCGTGCCCTACGGTGAGATACCCGTCGGCGAGGTGGCGCTGGATCGGTTCCTGAAGATCGAGAAGGCGCATTGAGTTCGCGACACTGGCGCGGGACTTGCCGACGCGGGTGGCGATTTCCTCCTGCTTCAGGGAGAAGTCCTTTGCGAGCCGAACATAACCGGCCGCTTCCTCGATGGCATTAAGATCCTGGCGTTGCAGGTTCTCGATGAGAGCCATCTCAAGAACTTCCTGGTCGGTGGCAACTTTTTCAATGATGGGGACAGTTTCCAGCTTGAGCAATTGTGAGGCCCGCCAACGGCGTTCCCCGGCGATGAGCTCATATTTGTCCTCAACACGTCGGACGATGAGAGGCTGGATAATTCCGAGCTCCTTGATTGAGGCGCTGAGTTCGTCCAATGAGCCTTCGGCAAAGTGTTTCCGAGGCTGTAGGGGTGATGGAACGATTTCAGTGAGAGGGGTCTGAAGGACTTTTTCACCCGGGAGCAAGTCAACCTTGGTGTCGGGTTCGGAATCCGAGCCTTTGCCTCTGATAAGTGCTCCGAGTCCTTTTCCCAAACCTTGCTTCGCCATGAGGAAGATGTTTACCGATGAGCTTGGGAAAATGCAAAGCCTGATTACTTCCTTAACTCATTCTAAATTTTCACCTGCGTCTCGGACTTGACTGAAGGCGGCTGGGATGTCATCGAGTCGAGCATGAAACTGCCCTTGCTCCTCGCGTTTTCCTGCCTTCCGTTATTTGGGCAGGGGGGTATTATTCAAGTGCCGCCGAAGCAACCGGTTCCGCAGGAAGTGATGTTGTCGGCGCAGAAAGCGACCCAGGCTTTGATCAACAAGAGTGTAAGGGGGGATTTTAGAGCCCTGGTGGAGAAAGAGAATCCGGCTTGGAGTAAAATTGCCTCTAGGGGGCGATTCCCGGATATCAAATCCTATCAGGCTCATAGCGTTCAGCTTCTCAAGAAAATGGTGGCAGAAGGATTTATTTTTCAGGCTGCTGTCGCCCAGGAAGCAATGGTGGGGTATGAAGTGAATTATAAAGCAGGCGGATATAAAGACTGGATGGTATTTGTCCCGACAGTCAACGACTACGCAGTCATGGATCGGGAAGTCCAACCAGCTAGGCTTAGGAAGCTTCGTTCCAGGCGTTTTCAGATTGCCATTGCCCCTAAAGCGGCATTGCGAGCCAAGGGGCAGGAGGCATGGACTTTTGTCAGTGGGGCGGGAATTACCGGAATCCAGCTCAGGCAATTGTATCCTTTTTTGCCGAAAAATGAAAAGTTGTTGGGCTTTCCGCCCCTTGAGACTGCCGAACGAAAGTAAAATCGATTCGAAAATATGGGGAAGAAGAAAAAAAAGAAGCAGGAGCCGCTCAGCAAAGCCGACGAACTTCGGCGTATTGAAAAGCTGACCAAGCGCGGGAAAAGCGACTTTGTTGAAGTGCGGGGGTCAATTATTCACGGTCGTGGAGTCTACGCGGTGAAATCCATTCCCAAAGAGGAGTATGTCATCGAATACGTAGGCAACCGGATTAACAAGAAGGAGAGCGAAAAGCGAGCCTGGGCCCAGATGGAAGTGGCCGAGAAGACCGGAGCGGCGGCCGTTTATATTTTTAATCTGACCAAGAAGTGGGATTTGGACGGAAGCGTCGAGTGGAACCCCGCCCGTCTGATCAATCACTCCTGCGAGCCCAATTGTGAGGCGATTCAGGAAGGGAAGCGGATCTATATTCAGGCCCTGCGGGATATTGAGACAGATGAGGAAATTACCTTCGATTATGGTTTTGATGTTGAAAGCTACAAAGATCATCCCTGCCTGTGTGGATCGGCCAAGTGCGTTGGATATATTGTGGGTAAGGATTACCTCGAAGAGCTGGCTGAGAAATTGGCCGGGGAAGACGAGTCCTTGGCAATTACAATAAACTAAGCCACGTTTCCGCCATGCGATTTTTTGTGGGATTGTTTTTGCTATCGATGGCTCCGGTATTGGGGCAAGAAGGCTCGGCCAGAGCGAAGGCCCTGACCCGGGCCTACGATCAAAAATTTGATGCCTGGGTGGAATCCGTTAAGGATGCCCGGAACAAGGAAGCCAGGGTAGCGGCCTGGAAAGATCGTCCGGATAGCAAGGCATATGGTGCTGCTGTTTGGAAGGTTGTGAGGCCCGAACTGAACAAATCGTGGACTCTGGAGTATGCCGCCTGGATGATGACAACGACTCCGGAGGTCGTGGTCAGTGGTAAAAGTCCGCAATCCACTCCCTTGGCGATGATTCGCAAGGCAATCAAGTCTTCTCATGCCAAGAGTCCGCGGGTCGGTCCTTATTGTTTGGCGCTGACGCTATTCTCAGATCCCGGCGACATGCCCTTTCTTCAGCAGGTTGAATTACAGAATCCCGATAAGGCAGTCAAGGGCGCGGCAGCATTGGGGCAGGCCATTCTCCTGCGTAAGCTGGGCGATGATTTTCAGGTCATGAAGCAGCGCTTGGACAAACTCCAAACGGCCATCAAGAGTCCTGATCTCAAGATTGGGCGGACGACTTTGCAAGGCTTGGTGGCGGATGAGCTTTACCGCACGACCAAGTTGTCAATCGGGGCGAAGGCTCCGGATGTGCGGGGAATCGATATTACCGGCGATGTTTTCAAGCTGAGTGACTACCAAGGAAAGGTCGTTGTCTTCGTTTTCTGGACGAGTTGGATGCCCAACGCTGATGAGACTCTCGCCTTTCTTAATAAACTTCATGAGGAGGCCAAGGGAAAAGATCTAGTGATCATCGGAGCGTGTCAGGATAGCTTGTTGACTCTTCGTGATTACACGAAGGAAGGAAAAGTTTTGTTTAGGAATTTCGCTGACTTTGAACAGGAAATCGAAACGACCTATCGTGTCGCCCGATGGCCGCTATGCTATGTCCTCGATAAAGAAGGGAAGATCCGACACAAGGGTGACCCTGGTTCATTTGTGAGAATTTCGGCGATGGCGATTCTGGGTGAATAAGGGCTTCAGCGGCCTAATCCCAGAGCCCGCTGGAAGCCTTCGAAGCTGTCGAGGACGTTGTTCCACCAATTGAAGGCAAACTTGGCAAAAGTCAGGTCGCTTGAGGTGACGCACATCAGGGCGCCAAGGATGATCAGATTCGCCAGGATAATGATCATGAGTGAATAGAAAGTTCCGTTTTCCTTCAAGTCAGGCTGGTCCTTGGGAATCATCCAGGCCGTCCAGATGACGTGGAAGCACCAGGTGCCACCGAGGATGAGAATGAGGGCATCTTCGCTGTGGGGAATCGGATAGCTCAAGTTGAGGAATCCGTGGAGTGAAATGGCGACGAGCGACCAGAAGGGGACAAAGTAGGGTGACAAGGCGATGATGATGTTCGACTTGTTGGTCATAATGTAGCCGCCATCCGTGCTGACTCTGATGTCACTGATCCTTCCAAAGCAGAGGTAAACAAACATTGCGTGGGTCATTTCGTGGCCCAGGACATAGAGGTAGAGGAAGAAGTTGTTGAGAAGTCCTGAAATGAACCATCCGATCATCAGGGCCACCCCGATCGTGAAGTAGAAAAAGGAACTCGAGCGCCAGAAGCTCAGGATGAAGTTCTCGGAATTGACCCGCTGGAAGAGGGTGACCACGGTGATGAAACAGAGAGGAACCAGGGCAAAGGCAAGAACCCAGTGCAGGATGCGTTTAAACATCGGCAAGTGATGTTCTTCGAAGTCCTCCGGGACCGCAGTTCCGGCAATGGCGGACTGCCGGGACATTCGCTGACGACGGTTTCCGGGGCGATTGACGCGGTCGCAGGCCCGGTTATGGGCGTCCAAGAGGCGGGCGCCAAAGCTCGGGCGACGGGCCCGGCGGTTGGTCCGGGCACGTTGCTTGAACTGAAATGGTCGCTCTTGCCGTGCCATGATCTTATTTACATACCTAAATGATCAGGAAAAATAAAGCGATTCTCTCGGATTGAATGGTAAGAATGGTCTGATGCTTGCTAGGCTGCGGGCGTGAGCGGCAAAAAGAACCTCCCAGGTTTGGTGGAAATCGACCCTTGGCTGGAACCTTATGCGGATGTCATCGCTGACCGGAAGTCCCGCTATGAGAAGGAATTGGCGGGGATTTATGCGCAATATGGCTCTTTGGAAGCCTATGCCACCGCTCACGAAGAACTGGGAATTCACTTCGAAAAATCGAGTCAGGAGTGGGTTTATCGGGAATGGGCACCTCGAGCGGAGGCTCTCTCGCTGACGGGAGATTTTTGCGATTGGTCGCGGGACGCTTACCCGATGACCCAGTTGGAGGAGGGGATTTGGGAAGTGCGACTCTCAGCGGATGTTTTAAAACACGGAGACTTGGTGAAAGTCCACGTAGCCGGAGCTAATGGCGCGCACGATCGGATCCCGGCTTACATTCGCCGATTAGTGCAGGATGAGGAAACCCACGCCTTCAGCGGACAGGTCTGGGCTCCCGAAGAGGAATACAAATGGCGGAATGACCTTCCTACGCTGGATGCTCCCCGGATTTATGAAGCCCATGTCGGAATGGCCACAGAGGAAAATCGCGTGGGGACTTATCGGGAATTCGCCGACGACGTTCTGCCGCGGATCTCCAGGCTCGGCTACAATGTCGTTCAGCTGATGGCGATTGCGGAGCATCCTTACTACGGATCGTTTGGATATCACGTTGCCAATTTCTTCGCTCCGGCGTCCCGCTTTGGCACGCCCGAGGATTTGAAATACCTCATCGATACCGCCCACGGCCTGGGTATCGCGGTTTTGATGGATGTAGTGCATTCCCATTCGGTGAAAAATTTCGCGGAAGGCCTGACGGCTCTCGATGGCGAGGAGGGACTCTACTTTCACCACCACGAACATCCGCAATGGGACTCACGCCTTTTCGACTACGGCCGACCGGAGGTTTCGCGATTCTTACTTTCCAACCTCGCCTACTGGCTCAAGGAATTCCGCTTCGATGGCTTTCGCTTCGATGGGGTCACTTCGATGCTTTACCACCATCACGGAAACATCACCTTCGATCACTATGACCGTTACTTCCTCGATGGTGTGGAATGGGATGCCATCACCTACCTTCAGTTGGCTAATCAACTCATTCACGAGATCCGTCCGGAGGCCTTGAGTATTGCCGAGGATATGAGCGGAATGCCGGGCCTGTGTCATACACTCGAAGAAGGAGGGATGGGCTTTGATTATCGCCTCGCGATGGGGATTCCTGATCACTGGATTAAGCTCCTCAAGCATACTCCGGACGAAGAATGGGATCTTGATGAGATCTACCACACGCTTTCGAATCGGCGCGAGGGTGAGAAGACGATTGCCTACGCCGAGAGTCACGACCAGGCCTTGGTCGGGGATAAGACGCTGGCCTTCTGGCTGATGGATGCCGCGATGTATCACCACATGCAAGTTGGGGATTCAGACCTGGTGGTTGAGCGCGGGTTAGCGCTGCATAAAATCCTTCGTCTCTTCACTCTTGCTGTCGGAGGAGAAGGATACTTAAATTTCATGGGGAACGAATTTGGTCACCCGGAATGGGTCGACTTTCCCCGCGAAGGTAATGACTGGAGTTTCCAATACGCCCGACGTCAATGGTCTCTCGCTGACGACGAGGACTTGAAATACGGCCAGTTGGAACGCTTCGATGCCGCGATGCTGGAAATGGCACGTCTACACTCCTTGCTCTCGTCAGGTCCAGCCAAGCTCCTTAATGTTGATCAGAAAAATTTATGCGTGCAGTTTGAGCGAGGAGGCCTCGTTTTCGCGATCAATCTCAATCCCACCGAGTCGGTCTCTGACTATTCCTTCCCGATCGAAGGTGAGGGTGACTACCGCTTGATCCTCAGCTCCGATGAAAAAAAATTCGGCGGCCACGACAGAACAAATGCCACAGTGACCTACCCCGTCGTAGAAGGGAAGCTGACCATTTATTCTCCTAACCGGACGGTGTTGGTTTTTGCCGCTGGCGACTAATTATTTACGTCGTATTTGGGATCGGTGAGGGTCTTGAGAAAGGCGATGATGGCGGCTTGATCCTCTTTGCTGAGACTGAGACCCTCTTTTGGATGCTTGGCAAGGTTGGCGTCGAGGGATTCGCTGCGGTGCATGGGGCCATTGTAGTGGGCCATGACGTCTTCGAGGGTTTTGAAGCGTCCGTCGTGCATGTAAGGAGACGTGTAGGTGAGGTTACGTAGACTTGGCGTTGAGAATTTCATTTTATCCGAGTCCTTGTCGGTGATGTGGAAGCGACCGAGATCTTTGGTTGGTTTTAGGCCGTTGTTGTGGAATTGGTGGTCAGAGAAATTGGCTCCTCCGTGACAGTGAAAGCAATCAGCTCCGAATTTTTTGCTACGCGGTTCGTATTCCGTGAAGAAGAGCTTCATGCCGCGTTGCTCGTCTTTGGTGAGTTTTTCTTTTCCGGCCATGGCACGATCGAACTTTGAATCGTAGCTCGTGAGAGTTAGGACGTAGCTTTCCAAGGCGAGGCCTAGTTTTTCTGCGGTCACTTTTCCGGGTCCGAAGGCTTTTTCGAAATCCTTGCGGTAGTTGCTGCGACCGTTGAGACGTCGGAGGACGGAGTTGAGGTTGGCTGCCATTTCTAGGTGGTTTTGAATCGGGAAGAGAACTTGTTTGCGAAGACTGGGAGCGCGGCCATCCCAGAAAAAACTCGATTTCCAGGCCATGTTAAAAATAGGCATGGAATTTCTGGGGCCTTCCCGGCCCTCGAAGCCCGGGGAGATTCGTTTGTCATCGCCGAAGGCAATAAAAGGATCATGGCAGGCCGCACAGGATACGGTGCCGTCAATGGAGAGAATGGTGTCGAAGAAGAGCCGCTCTCCCAAGTCAACTCGTTCCGTGATGAGCGGGTTGTCTGGCGGGAGCGCCGGAAGGGGAAAGCTGCTGCTCATCTTGAAAGGATAGGGCGTAAATTTCCCGGGGAGATACAGAGGTTCGACTTTCTTAGCGGGTTTTTCGTTGGGTGGATAGCGGATACCCTGAATGCTGAAGGTACTTTGTAAATTTGCGACAAGCGAACTGGCAATGGAATCGCCGGGATGGGAGTGGGTAGAGTCTCCGTCTTTGATGAACGAGATGGGGCGAGGATGATGGAGGAGTTTCTCCACATCGAACTTCAAGGCGATGGCGGTGTTTTCTTTAACGTGAAAGTTAACCGCCAATTGCTGGCGATTGAAGTTGTTGTCGTTAGCGAGGTGGTAAACGAAGCCAGCGATCTCCTTTTTGGGATTCCGGTATTTCCCTTCGAGCGCAAGAAAGATGTAGCCGGTTTTCCAATCCCAATGAAGCTGGCTAAGATTAGGATTCAAAGGATGGTCATTGGCGTATTTGGCCGGGTCTCCGTGATTGATGGTCTTCGGAATGCCGACTGAAAAGCGGACCGCTTTGTAGAGTCCGGCGGGGACATTCATGAGCGAGAAGGAGGTGCGTCTCTTTCCTGCGTCGAGGTAGGCGTATTGATCGGGAAGCTCGTGCCATTCTCCGTCATCCGACTGAAAGGCAAAGGAACTGAGAAGGTAGCTCAATCTGGAGATCGAAAATGTTTCACTCTTTCCATAGCGGATTGAGTTGAGCAGGAGCGGCTTGCCTTCGTATTGGTGTTGGATGTCGATCCGGATATTTCCTCCGATAAGAGGAGAAATGAGGACGAAAAGAAGGAGGGCGATGCGCATCTTGAGGCTAGTCTAGCGCAAAAATCTAAAATGGAAATGAAGGGAATCCCAATCCGTAATTTCGCTGCTTTCTATTTGAGTGGGCCTGTCGCTGTGAAAGCTTCGTTGACCGGGTTGATGGCGTGGCTTGGAGTCATTTCCGTCTCTTTTTCGGATTGGCTGAAGCCGGGAGAAGCCTTTTCCTCGTTCAGCCTCCCGTCGATCAAGGGAGGGAATTTGATTCAAGGCGCGAGAGGTGATGGCACCATCGCTCTGGCGGCCTCGACAATGAGCTTTTACGAATTTGGCGCTTGGGGGGGAGCGCTCCCGAATAGAACCGCTCTCGATACTCTGCTTTGGGTGGTGAGTTTGTAGTCTAGCAAGCCACGCTCTTATTTTCAAATTGTTCCAGGATGGAGGGGAGGATTTCATCGAGTTGATCGACGATCGCAAACGAGTCGGGAGCGCTCATTGATGCCATCAAGGTGATCAACGGCTCCCAGAATCCAATTTCCATTTCGTTTTTCCGATTGAAGATCACAATGGGTTTTCCGGTCATCAGCTCATGGTTGTTTTGCTTGAAGATCATCAGGGCAAGGAGTTCTTGGAAGGTGCCAGCGCCACCCGGGAAGATGACGAAGGCATTGGAGTTTTCGATCATGACTTCCATGCGGGTGTAGATGTCTTCGCGCAGCCAGAATTGGGAGAGCCCGTCGGGGAGTCCTTCCAATTCGATGATGTGGGGGACGTTTGAGCCGGCAGTCCAACCACCTGCGTCCACCGAGCCTTTGACGACCGCTCCCATGATGCCGGATTTTCCAGCTCCGGAAACACAGCCCATCTTGTTTTGGGCAAGCGTCTTTCCGAATGCTTCTCCGTCGGCGAGATATCCGGGGTCTTCCAGGGTTGCCGAGCAGAAGACGCAGACATTTCCGTTGTAGTGATCGGGGATCATCTCGTCGGCTTCCGGAAGGGAAGTCTCGCTGACTTTCTCCCGCTCAGGATTGGGAAGGCCTTGCGACTTTGCGGAATCGAGAAGCCCGATGACACTCTCTGGTGAATTGGCTTTGAGAAGGAATTCGCGGTGATCTTGTTTGATTGTTCCAAGTGATTCAAGGTGGGAAAGGACCGAGAAAAAGGAATCCCAGGACCCATCGCTGTTGAGAATGACCGTGGGCTTTCCAACCAGGTGGGGGTCGAGAGTTTGGTAGCCCACGAAAATTGAAATGGCCTTGAACATGTCTTCCAGAGTGGCTCCGGGAGTGAAGAGGAAAGCATCGGACTCGATGATCTTTTTCTCAATGTTGTTGAGCGTGATTTTCTGATCACCGTTGGAATTGTAGATGTCCCAGCCTTCGTTGAAGAGGAGAGAAAGAAGTTGAGCGCGAGTGGCACGTCCGGGATCGTTGCTCCCGAGGACGGTTCCAGAGAATCTGACGATAGACATATGATAATATGGTATAAAAAGAGAAGTGTGCACCGTGAAAGTGCAGACTTCGATGTTTTTGCGAAAAAATCTTTGGTGTTTTGGCACCATTTGGTGGACGCAAAGGAAGATTTTCTCGGTAATGACAGCTGTGAGGGTATTACGGAAAGTGGTTTGGTTTCCCTGGGATTTGATGGTGTCGGTTACCTCCTGCCATTCGACCAAGCTGAGGTCGGTGGCCTGCTCAAGAGCTTAGGTGAGGCCGGAGCTGGAATTCCAGTTGAGGATGATGTCGACGTGATTACCAGCATCAGCCTTTCGAATTCGATGCTTCAATCTGTAGAATATTGTTGCGGCGATCTTTATCCCAATGTGTCGCTATTTCTGACTGACGTGAAGGCGAACGAAACTTTTCGTTTCGGCATCAAGAGGATTGGCAATGAGATAGGTTTCAGTGCTGGTGCCGTCGCCATTGTTCACTGACGAACTGTGGATGACTTCGGCTGGACCGGTATTCCAATCGATGAGGTCAGGTGAGAGCTGGACTTCGTAGATCAAATCTTCCGCTTCGAGGTTTTTGAGGAAGACGAAGGAAAGGGTTTCGACATCGCCGCCACCCAGGTCGGCGAGTGTGATCGAGCTGGTAGGAAGGATGCTGTCATTGGCGATGGAATCGGAGCTGGTCAGCGCGTATTCCAGAAGAGCATTCATGCCATCCCCATCGACATCGGCGAGTGGGTCCGGACCAGGGAAGGTCGTGGCGTCGGTGCCGCCGGGATTGCCATTGGTCGCAACACTGGACCGCCAGTTAGTCGCTTCGGCGTGGTCCGGGTTGGAGGTGGGATTGATCAGGACGAGGCTGTAGCCGCCTCCATCCGCGCTGGTGGGCCATGGGGCCTGGTCGTTGTAGGTGAAGGAACGGATCGGAGTGGTGTCGCCCGCGAGAAGTTCAATCGCTTCTCCGTCGTTGCTGAGGCTGCCGGAAAACTCACCGGCGATCAGGGACTCGGGAATGTCAGGATAGCGGCTGGTGAAGGCGAGGAAGTTATTGACCAAAAGGATTCTTCTCCCGGCGGGAAGAATCACTCCGGTCAAAGCGTCACTGAAATTGAAATCCACTCCGGTGCTGAATTGCACGTTGGTGAGATCAATATCTGACGAAGCGATGTTGGTGAGCTCGATGAATTCGAAGTCACTTCGCTCGTTGAATCCAGCTGCTTCTTCGGTAGGTGAGGGAGGAAGAGGGCGGTAGTTGATTTCGCTGATGACCAGGTTGGTGTCGCTGGCGAGAGCGGTATCGACGAAGAAGAATGCCTCGTTGAGAGCGGACCAATCGGCGCCGTCCTGGGCGCGTGCACGAAGCATGCCGGATTCGGTCATTTGGAAAGGATCGACTGCGTTGCTCTTCGCCCCGCGGAAACGGAGGTCAAAGCTGAGGTCCGAGCTGCTATCGCTGACCTGATGAACCTCAACTGCGAAGGTGTTCGTTCCGACGACGAGGTCCGCAACATCCACGGCCTTGCTGAAAAAGGTGGTCTCATCATTTCCGCCGACCACGCCACTTGCCGGAGTTGTGTAAATCACTCCGCTGGTGGGCATGTTGGAGCTGAAGACGAGTTTGCCATTTAAGTAAACAATTGCGCCATCATCGCGCTGAAGTTCGAGAGAGAGAGAGGCGAAGTCGGAAGGATCATCGACATTGAATTCGCGACGGAAGTATGTGGTGCGATACTTTTGATTTTCATTGGGACCATAGGATACGGTGGTTACTTCGGGGCCATCGCCATATCCCATTTCGGCCGCGCCCGAGTCCCAGGAGTTGTCGTTGAAAGCCGGCTCCCGCCAGGCGGTGCCTTGGTCCGTTCCGTTATCGAGGTATTTCCAAACCGAGCCGCCGGCCACGAGTGTGGTCGTGCTGACCGAGCCGTCGTATTGTTCGGCATTTGGATTGAGAGCACCTCCGGGAAGGCGGGGGTCGGAACCATCGGTGGTGTAGTAGATTGTTCCTGAGTTGTTGGACATCGTGAGCTCGGTGGAGCTCAGGATATGACCTCCGTGCTGGCTGAAGACCGGAGCATCCGTGTCAGGATATAGGTTGGCACTACGAAGTTGGCTCAGAGTGACACCGGAGCGCTGGGGGAGGTAAGAATTGAGAATGCGATCTCTCTCGGCGACCCATTCGACGTTTCGCGTGTAGGGGGTGGCGCGTTTGCTGTCGCCCCAACGGGCTGACTCTCCGACGATGGCACGATCAATGACGTCGGCCAGCGCTTGATAGCGGGCGACGGTATTTTCCGAAGTGAGGGCCCCGCCATTGAAGAGATGTTTGTGAGCCCGGTCACCGAATTCGAGATTGAATTCTGAGTTCGAGCGGAGTTGCGAGTAGAGTCGCGAAGGTTTGTTGTCTTGCCCCACTCCAGTGCGATTGTCACCGGTGATGTTTTCGAGCGTGCGCTCGGCATCCCAGCAGACGAACTTGTAGCCGCCCCGATCAACACGCGGGTTGATGGAATACCAGTTGTGGTCGTCCCAGTCACGGTTGCCGCCGTAGAAGTTGACCATCATGTAGTCGATGAGGTTTGGCATGTCGACATACGCGGCGAGGGCATCGTATCCCGCTTGATCGGCGACTCCACCATTGGCGATAGAGTGAGCCTGCAGCCAATCGGAAGCGGTGCCGTCGACGACATTTCGAGGGTAGGAATTCAAGGCGTCCCAGCCGTCCTTTTCGCCCCCGTAGTAGGAAGAGCCGAAGTCGGCATTGGGTCGTTCGACGACATTGTAAACTCCCCAGTAAAGTCCGTTGAGGTAGAGGTGGAAAAAGGTTCCGTGGCAGGAGGCGTGCCCCATTGCGAGTTGTGAATTATGAATGAATTGATCGCGGATATATTGGGCCTGGTTCTCCTCACCGCTGGATCCGCGGTGCCAGGTGTTGTTGAAGCCAGCGCGAAGGATGATGCTATCGAAAGTGTCGGCCGCTCCGTCGGCGTCTTCGGAGGCGTCACGGAAGAGCGGGAAGCGGAGTTTGGTGTCGCCATACTGGCGTTTGAAGAGAAGGCGGAAGCTGTGTTTTGGGAATTGGGAATTTCGACCGACGCCGCCTTGCATTCGTACGCCGCAGTTGACTTGCTTGTCCGGGCTTCCGTCGGGGTAGATGAATTCCACGGTGCCGGCGCGTTCCCAGGCGACTCCGGATTGACCGGAGTTGGTATAAATTCCCGAGCCGCCGAAGAGGCTGCTGATGGGCATCGACATCGAAAGAGTGGGGATGGATTTGAGATCGTCTTTGATTGTCCCACTGTAGGTCGGATTGGTCGTGACATCCGAATCCATGCCGAAGTCAGTGCCGGAAGGATATCCCGGTGGGTTGTCTGGTTGGTTGAGGACATCATCGAGGAAGATGTAGCTTTGAGCGTCGACATTGGTGGGGATGAGACCTGACTTGAAGGCGATTGCTTTGACAACCGAAGTCGTCGAGATGTTGATCGGTCCCGTGTAAAGGGTGCCTTGACTTGCGGTGGGATCGGTTCCGTTGAGAGTATAACGGATTTGCGCGCCTTCGGTGTTGGATCCGATCGTGAGATCAAAAGCGGTGTCATAGAATCCCCGGTCGACGGAAAAAGTGGTGTCGCGGACATAGTCCTGCATGCCAGTGCCGTTGATTCCGTCCGGAGTTGGACTGGTGTAATACCCCAAGGTAGTGCCATCGGGATTGACTCCATAGGAGTAGCCGGGGAACTGGGCGGGGTAGGGATTGAACTCCGAAAGGATGATGATCCCGGCTGGACCTTGCTTTGTCAGCGCGAGGTATTCGCCACTGGCACGGAGGCTGAAGTTGGCGTGAAGTTCGTCTCCTTCATCGGCGCGGTCTTTTCCGGAAGCAAAGATGATCAAGTGATCTGTTTCATCGAGAGTGGTTGTTGGAAGCCGCCACTTGGTGAGGTTGTTGGGGTCGTCGGTGAGGTAGTAGTCGTTGAGAATGGCGGTGGACGCGCTGGGGTTGTAAATCTCAATCCAATCGGAGGGATCACCGTCTTCGTCTAAAAGTGAGCCGTCGCTGTCGGCAGAGAACTCGGAAATGATCGGCTCTCCGGGAATGATGACCGTGACGAGAACTTCGGCGTTAGAACTGCCCTGGGCATTGGTGGCGACCAAGGTGTAAGTCGTCGTGCTTGCGGCGGTGAGAGTGAGCTCGGTGGTGCCGGTGACGTCGGTCCCATTCAGGGAAAGTGAGTCGGAATTCAGGACACTCCAATTCAAGGTGATCTCGGTGTCGGGAGGAACGATGGTATCAGTGGCGGTGAAGGATTCGATGATGGGATTGGTCGTGACTTCCACATCAAGGCTCCGGTTGTTCGTGCCATCGGCATTGGTGGCGGTGATGGTGTAGTTAGTGCTGGTAAGAGGGCCAGGGTCCAAAGTGATGGAGCCCAACCCTGCTGCCGTGATTGGGAGGACATCGCCGATGCCGTTGTCGATGGTGAGAGTCGTCGGAGTGCTGGTGACTTCCCAGGAGATGGTGATGGGATCACCGGTAGGAATGAACGGGTGATCTACTGCGAAGGTGAGGATGCCCGGCCCGGTGCTTCCGGCCATGCCGCTGCCGTCGGTAGCGAGTTGGATGAAGTCACGGCTGTCTGCGGGATTGTTGGAAACGTATTCCCAGTTGGTGTCGACGACGGTGGTGGTCGATCCCGGGCCACAGGAGTGGATTGCGAAGAGCTGGTTGACTTGCTCCAGATTGTAGTGGTAGCCGAGTCCTGCGTCGTTGGAGAGGGTGTAGATTGCGGCGACTTGATAATCGTTCAGGGCATCCGAAAAAATACCCAGATCATCGATCGCTCCATCCCAGCTACGACCAGTGGAGTCGGGATTGTTTCCGATCATCATGGGTGTGGCTGACGCAGCAATGCCAGGGCCGCCGCCGGTAGCGACTTGAATGCCATCAATGAATAGGCGCGTGGAAACTCCCGCTTCCGAAATGGCCGCGACATGATGCCATTGTCCGTCGTTGACTGAGCCACCAGTGATATCGCCGGAACCTCCGGCGTATGCCATGGCGTTGTTACCGCCTTGCCGCGCAACCCGCCAGCGACTTCCTTCCCCGCTGGCGACAAGGCATTGCCAGCTTTTGGTAAATCCATCCACCCGGAACCATGTTGAGACAGTCAGGCTGCCCCCGGCCCGCTCGACGTCTGTGCTGTTTGGAATGGTAATATAATTGGTGCCGTTAAGATCGATTCCCTGACCGTGCTTCCCAGTGGCGAATGTGGTCACTCCAACCCAGGTGCCATCATCGGAGGTTGCCCCTGCTGTTGCCTGGTCGTTAATATTACCTTCAAAATCCCAATAGCTGAGGAGGGTGTCAGTGGGTGTGCCGTATAATGTTCCGATGCCTGCGAACGCCAGGAAAATGACGGATTTCAATGAAGCCATCTCGAGAGGCTAGGGAAATACGGCCCTGAGGTCCAATTCTAAGTCTGATTAAGAGGGGCGAAGGTTTTGGTATGTCCGATGGACAAGCCTAGCGGACCGTTCCCAGGTGCAAGCTTGGTGGTCTCGTGAGGAATGCTCTGAAGCCTTGGCGTGGGCTTCTTTGCTTTGTAAAAGTTCGCTGATGTGGCTTGCCATAAGATCCAAGTCCCAATGGTCGGCGGTGCGGGAATTTGTGAGGACTTCTGCGACGCCTGATTGTTTTGAAATCACAGTTGGGATGCTAAATTGAGCTGCTTCGAGAGCAGAGAGGCCGAAAGGTTCGGAGACCGAGGGCATGCAATAAACCGAAGTCCGGGCGAAGAGAGCGTTAATTTTTGTTCTGTCGATGAAGCCGGGGAATTGAATCTGTTCGTTTATCTTTAAGCGTATACTTTCTTGAATGACTTCTTCAAGTTGGTCTCCGGTGCCCGCCATGACAAAGCGGGTATCCGGGATCTTCTTCAGGACTTTGGCTGCGATCTTGAGAAAGTTGAGAGGGGCTTTCTGTTGGGTCATTCGTCCGAGAAAGGTGACGAGATTTTCTGGCTGAGATGGGGTGGTGGTGATCGAGGCGACACCGTTGTGAATCGGTTGAATCTTGTCCGGGTTAATTCCGTAGTGCTCGATACATATCGACTTGGTGTATTCGCTCACCGTGATGACGTGATCGGCCTGGGCCATGGCCAGTTTTTCTAAATCGAAAATCCAATCACGCACTTCTGGCCCGGCCCGGTCGAAGCTGAGTGAGTGGATGTGAAGAACGAGTGGCTTTTTGGAAAATGATTTGATTTTTAGTCCCGCGCGGAAAGTCATCCAATCGTGAGCATGGATGATATCGAAATAGTCATCCTTGGATCGCTCCAGGGCCATCCGGGTAAAACAGTTTACCCTGGAGTTGAGATCACCTGAGTAGGCACTCTGGGATTCATGGTAGGGATGAAGCTGACTTGTTTCGGGGAGAATGAGAGCGAGGTCCACATGATCGGTCAGAGCTCTGGTTAGGCCATCGCAAGCGACTCCGAGCCCACCATTGATGAAAGGAGGGAACTCCCAGCCGAGCATAAGGATTCTTTCTTGCATGCCGATTTTCATGAGTCTGGCAGGTTTTTGGCATGAATTCGAGGAATAGAAAATAGCTGGAAAATCAGTGGATAAAGTGGGGGTGTTGTCCTAGCGTCCGCCGCAAATGGAACCAGCCTTCGAGAAAGACAATTACATCGAAACCGGAATGCCCAAGAACACAGGCGAACTCTTCCCGGGGAAGGTCGTTACGATGCGAGAAATTGAGGGGCGCTATCTCTTTGTCTGCGACAACCGGTGTGAGTTGGAGGTGACCGCGATCGATCCCAAGACGATTCGGTTTCGCTGTGCGCCGATGGGGGAGTTTAGCGACGAGTTTTCCTACGCAATCAAAGAAGATTTGGACCAATCCGGGATGAAGCTTGAGGTGGAGGAAGGGGAGAAAGAGTTCGTTCTGAAAACGGAATCCCTCATGATTTTCATCGGAAAGATGGGATTGCTTATTCGAGTGGAGGATCACGATGGCTTCGTCCTGAGTCAGGACGAGAAGGGATTTCATTGGTATGACAACGAGGACTTTGGTGGGGAGAACGTCATACTCAGCAGAAATATCCAGCCTCGCGAACGCTTTTATGGTCTGGGCGATGTGCCGGGGCACAAAGATCTTCGCGGGCAGCGTCGCATGCTTTGGGGGAGTGATGTGTATGGCTATGATGCCTCCACCGATCCTCTCTATAAAAATATTCCGTTCTTCATCGGTCTTCATCATGACCGGGCTTACGGGATCTTTTTCGACAATTCGTTTCGTTCCAGTTTCGATTTTGGGGAAGAACGTTCGAGTGTGGCGAGTTTTTGGGCTCAGGGAGGTGAAATGAATTTTTATTTTATGGACGGTCCGAAAGTTGCGGACGTCGTGTCGTCGTATTCCCGACTCACGGGAGTGCCCGAGCTCCCGCCATTGTGGGCTTTGGGATTTCACCAGTGCAAGTGGTCATACAAGAGTGAAGATGAGGTGATGGAAATCGCCAGCGGATTTAAGTCCCTGGAGATTCCCTGCGATGCCATCTATGTCGATATTGACTACATGGATGGCTTCAGGTGTTTCACCTGGAATTC
>JAQWZU010000193.1 GCA_029253285.1 Akkermansiaceae bacterium
AAAAGGAAACTTCGTCCCCCGCCCGACCGAGACATTGGTGAATTCGAGCAAACCAAGCCCCGGATAAAGCGTCGCCGCCGCGAGATTGGGCATGTTGGGTGAGGGCTTGATCCACGGCAATCCGGTTTCGTCAAACCGCATCCCACGCCTCCAATTCTCAACAGAAATGACGGTAAGCTTGAGCTTGGGGCAATATTCCTTTTGATACAGCCGCGCAATTTCGCCAATTGTCATTCCGTGTTGCACCGGCACCTGGTGAAAGGAGGTGAAGGTCGGATCCCCATCGCGCAAGGGACCGCCCACCTTTTTGGCTCCGATGGGATTCACCCGGTCGAGAACGACAAACTTCAAGCCCGCGTCCTCCGCCGCCTCCATCGCCAGGCCCATCGTTGAAATGAAGGTATAAAATCGCGACCCGATATCCTGCATATCAAAAACGAGGGCATCGATCTTCGCGAGGTGTTCGGCTTTGGGTTTGCGACGATCTTCCCCGGCATAAAGACTCACCACCGGAAGTTTCGTTTTATCATCCACTCCATCCTCAACCTTCTCATCCAAAGTCCCCCGAATCCCGTGCTCGGGTCCGAAAAGCAACTTGAGGTCTACCTTGTCAGAACGATGCAAGAGATCGATCGTCGTGACGCGCCTCTTGGTGATCCCGGTCTGATTGGTAATCAAGCCCACGCGCATTCCTTTCAGCACTGCGAATTGATCTCGCTCCAAAACATCGACCCCATTCAGCACATTGGGAGACTTCGGCGGCTTCGGCACCACTTTCGGAAGAGTTTCTGTCACGGTCGAAAAATCAAAGCCCGTGGCCTTTGCGGCGAGAGTTCCCAGCTTACTTCGCAAGGCGAGCACGTTGCCGCCAGAAGGATGGTTTCGGTTGCTCAGAAAAATCACAAAGCTCTCGCTCGCCCGGTCGATCCACATCGAAGTCCCCGTCCATCCGGTGTGCCCAAACGATCCTTTGGGATACAATTCACCTCGCAACGAGGAATAGGGCGAATCGATATCGAAGCCCAGCCCGCGGCGGAACTCGATATTCGCAGGCGACTGCACCGAAGTCATGAGACGAATCGTCTCAGGCTTTAGAACTCCACCGCCGCCATTCAGAAGCAACCGGGCAAAGAGGGCCAGATCATCAGTAGAGCTAAAAAGCCCCGCATGTCCTGCCACTCCTCCCATTCGTCGTGCCGTCGGGTCATGCACGATTCCTCTCAAAAGACTCCCATCCGCAAGAAGCGTGGTGGGAGCAATCCGGCCCTTCAATTTGGGATCGGGAAGATAGGAAGTTTCCTTCATTCCCAATGGCAGAAAGATTTCCTGCCGACAATAGTCCTGCAGAGGCATCCCGGAAACCCGCGCTACGATTTCGCCCAGCAGGATGAAATTGAGGTCACTGTATCGATAGTCGAACCCTGCTTTCCCCTGTGACGGTTCGCCAGCAGCCATGACAATACCATTCTGATATCCACTCCACTCATAACCTCTGCGTATTCCCGCTGCCAAACCCGAGGTATGCGTGAGAAGATGCCGAATGGTGATCTTCGGTTTATTGGAATCTCCGATCAACTCCGGCAGGTAGCGCTGCGCGGGCGCATCGAGATCAATCTTCCCTTGCTCGATCAATTTCATGACCGAAGGAGTCGTCGCCACCACTTTGGTCAAGGACGCGAGATCATAGAGAGTCTCCTTCGTCGCCCCTTCGACCACGGGCTCCAATTGTCGCTGACCATAGCTCTTCTGATAAATCCCCTTCCCGTGTTCCAAATGGAGAACTCCGCCCGGCATCCGTTTGTCAGAGATCCCCTTCTCAATCAGAATATCGATCTCCCGCAACACTTTGAAATCAAGCCCTTGCGCATAAGTGACGGAACAGGTCGCAAGAAAAACAAAGAATCGAATCATCATCGGGATGAATTTACTACGGGCCGGGCCACCCGCTCTTCCAAACTCTTCTTTGTTCGTAACCGCTATTGATTCTGTGTTACGATCACCCTGGCATACTTTTGACCTTCCAACTCCGGAGCGAGAGACCATTGGGTGATGATGGAGTTTCCGTTTCGAGCCGATTGGTTAAGAAGAATGGC
>JAQWZU010000188.1 GCA_029253285.1 Akkermansiaceae bacterium
TTTCGAATTTATAAATTTCGGACAATGGTGCCCGATGCAGAATCGCTTTTGGATAAAATCAAAGAGGAGCACGGGAACGAAGTAGATGGGCCGGCTTTCAAGTTGGAAGGGGACCCCCGGATTTTTCCCTTTGGCCGGTTTTTGAGGAAGTTCAGCATCGATGAATTTCCGCAAATGATCAATGTGCTGAAAGGCGAGATGAGCTTGGTGGGCCCCCGTCCTTTGCCTCTTCATGAGATCGACGCTATTGCAGATTCGGCTCATCGTCGTCGTCTTAGCATGAAGCCTGGAATCACTTGTCTATGGCAAATTGGTGGACGAAGTGATATTACCAACTTTGACGAGTGGGTGAAGTTGGATGTCGCCTATATTGATCGTTGGTCGTTGTGGGAGGATTTTCGAATTCTCATCATGACGATTCCCGCAGTGTTGTTTAGCAAGGGAGCTCGATAGAAAAATTCCCATGAGGAAAATTGATTGGTTAGTGGCAGTTCTGGGGATGATTGGTTTCATTCTGATCGCTGCGACGGGCGTAGATTTGGTTTATGCCCGGGTAGGTGCCGGGATGCTCGTATTGAGTGCCGCGGGCGTCTTATACGCAATCCGGCCGAGTGAGAGATCCGGTCAGGGAGTGTTAGGGTTGATGGTCTTTTTAGGAGCCGCCTATTTCGCGGGGAGGGCTTTGCTGGTGGGACCTCTTGGTTTGGCTGTCCCGGATGTTGTTCAGATCCTGTTGTTTCTTTTGGTGTATTTTTTGGTTCTATATTCTCCGCCCCAATTCAAGCGGGTCATGATCGCGGGCTTGGGTCTAATATGCGTGGCGCATTTGGGAGTGGCGGCATTTCAGATGCCCGAGGAGAACAACTTTTTTGTGTGGAAAGAGAACCCTGAGAATCTGAAATATTTAACGGGAATATTTGGTCACTATAATCCGTTTTCGGCCTTCCTGAATGGCTCGTTGTTTTTCTTCCTGTCCTATCTTTTCCTCGGAAAGAAGTGGGTAGTTAAACTCCTTTGCGGTTTGTTGATTGTTGGAATTTTATCCGGTGTAGTTTTGAGTGGCTCCCGCGGGGGCTGGGTTTCTTTGGTAATAGGAGCCGTGGTTTGGGTCTTTCTATTGATGGGCTATCTTTGGAAACGGCAAAGCAAGTTTTTGGGGCCGGTCGTATTGATAGGGTTTCTTTTCGTGATCGCGGGAGCTTTTTCGTCGGTTTGGATGGTGAAAAAGATCTCTTCGGAGCGAAGAGATCTGGAGATCGAACAAATGTCGGAGGTCCCACTCGATGACGGTGGGCGTTTGGCGATGCAGCAGATGGCATTTGAGATTTTTTTAGATTCGCCGGTACTTGGGCAAGGCCCCCGGTCGTTTTCCTATCTTTCATTGGAAAATTGGGATCCGGATATGTTGTGGATTCGCATTGGTATTCCTGAGTTTGCGCATAACGAGTACCTACAAGTCTTATCTGATTATGGGGCGGTGGGGTTCCTGATTATTATTGTCCTCTTGATTGCCCATGGGGTCTTGGGGACATTTCAAATTATTGGGGATCATGATGGGAGAAGGGAAGAGGCCGATTTGCCAATATGGCAACTTGGTGCGGCAGCAGGTTTGGCTGCGATATTGGCGCAGTGCTATTTCAGTTTTTTGTTTCATGTGCCGGCGTGTGTGGTTTTGGTGGCCTTGCAGTTGGGGATTTTGGGAAATGTTGGGGGACCGGGAAGAGCGCCTTTTGGTGTAAAGGCTTTGGGACGAATTGTTGTCGTTAGTATTGCGGTGATTTCGGGGATCATGGGATGGAGGTTTTCGAATGCTTTCCTGGACACTCAGGGGGCCATGGAGGAGTTCGGCGATGTCGTGGGCGAATCTGATGCTTTTTCATTGGTTTCCAAATTGGAGGAGGCGGGGCGTTTGAGTTGGGATCCCAAGGCCTCTGAGAGCGCCGGGCAGGCGCTGATGAGTTTTGCGATGGTGTCGGATCAAAAACGTGATGTGGAGCAAGCGCGACGATTTCGGGAGCGCGCCAAGGTTTCCTTTGGAAAGGCGCTGCAATTAAACCCTCATTCTCCGGTTGCGCTGAGTGGCATGCCTCAACTTGATGACGCTCTCGGAAATTTTGAATCTGCAGATCGGGGACATCGTTTAGCGATGGAAAAGTTGTGGCCGCTGGAATTTCATCTCCGATCACAGTTTTTTGCCGCGCGAGGCGCCTACGCCCGTGGCTATGATGCCTATAGGAAGGGGCTCAAAGGTCAGGCCGAGAATTTTTATCGACTGGCGAAAGAGCGGTTAGAGATGCGTGGCAAGGTTTTTGGTCAGGAGAGGAAGGACTCTTACAACATGCGGGTTGCCCTCGAATCCTGGTTGGCCTTCCTGGAAGGGGAGAGGCTTTATCGGGAGGGGGATCGGGTTTGGAAGGAAGCGAGGCCTCGTGATCCGGAGCGTGCCCATGCTCTGATGTTGGCGGCGGAATCCCGATATAAGAAGTCCCGGAAGGTGGTTGAGCCGATTGATTCGCAGTGGGAAACTGATTGGGCCAAGGTAAAGCAAAGTCTGGATATTTTTAAATTGGGGCGGGTGAAGCCGGCCAAGTTGAGCCCGGAAGAGGTTGAAGCAATCGCCATTCCTGAAGCGGTTCTTGCTTCCCCGGCTGAGAACCGTTAGTCCTCACTCACGCATGAACGGAAACTTTGGCATGAAACTCTTCACCGGGACTGCTCACCCGGCACTGGCGAATGGGATCGCTTCCTATTTAAAAAGCCATCTCGCCGATGTTTCGGTAACGGCTTTTCCGGATGGTGAGACCTTCGTTAAAATTAACGAAAATATCCGCGGTGAGGATGTTTACATCATTCAGCCGACCTGCCCTCCGACCAATCATAATTTGATGGAGCTCATGATCATGGTGGATGCTGCCAAGCGATCGAGTGCTGGCCGGATTAATGCAGTGATTCCCTTTTTTGGATACGCCCGTCAGGATCGCAAAGACCAGCCCCGCGTTCCCATTACGGCGAAGCTCGTGGCAGATCTTCTCTCGGCTGCCGGGGTGGACCGAGTTGTCACAATGGATCTTCATGCCGCTCAGATTCAGGGCTTTTTCAATATCCCTGTTGATCATCTATACGGGAAGCCGATCGTCATTCGGGAACTTCGAGAGCGGTTCGGCGAGGATTGTTCAAATCTCACGGTGGTTTCTCCGGATGTGGGGGGAGTGAAAATTGCTCGCGCATATTCGGATGCTCTGGGAGCCCGGCTTGCGATCGTGGCCAAGCATCGGGTTTCGGCTACTGAGGTTGAGGCGATGCAGGTCATTGGCGATGTCGAAGGTCGGGATGTTGTGCTCGTTGACGATATGACTGAAACCGCGGGAACCTTGTGTGCTGCGGCAGAGATCCTCAAAGCAGGAGGAGCTAATCGTATTTTTGCCGCAGTGACTCACGCCGTTATTGGTGAACTTGGACATGAGCGCATTGAGAATTCAGTGATTGAGGAAGTGATCACGACAGATTCCACACCGGTGAATGCACGCGGGAAAGTGAAGCCCGTCTCGATTGCTCCCATTTTGGGAGAGGCGATCCAGCGAATTCACAATGGCGAGTCGGTGACTTCACTTTTTGATCTCGATGTTTGATGCCCACGCCTACTTTACGATATCATCATCGGTCCACATAGTGCGGTCCTCTCCGGCCGATCGTAGTTGGAAGGAAAAACCAGACTGCCTGTGGAAAAAAATGGGAGATAACCATCTGTCCAGGATTTCCCCCTTTTCATTTAGGAAGCGGTGATTGCCGGGAATCCAAGCTAGGTGGTCTGGATTCCCCCCCCTTAAAAACTCAGTGATTTGCTTATTTTCAGGAAGATAAAAAGAATCAAAATTTTTAAAGACGAGCTGACAATCGGAAATCAGCGAATGAAGAAACTCCAGGTCGTCCTGGGGTTTTTTGGTTTCCGAGCCATAGTTTTCAAGAAAGTGATGTGGATCCACAACTAATCGAGGGGGAGGTGCGGGCGGATTGATGGATTCTTTCTGCTGATTTTTCGAATCCTCCGCCTGATGGGGGCTGTTTTTGACTCTGCTCGTGAGCCATATCGCCAATAGGGCGAAGGATACAATCAAGACAAATATCCACGGTCGTTTCACGAGGCAAATAAGCCAAGAGGTGCATCGCCGCCCGAGACATCATGAAATCTTGAGAGGTTGGGAAGAACCGTTGGGAGGCTGCTTGGGGAGACTCCCATCCAGAGGGCCAGATCGGCGAAGTATTCATCCACGGAGATGGTGGGAATGAGGCGCCCTCGACCAAGATCCAATGAGCTTCCCAGTGCAAGGTCCGGATAGTCGCCAAAGACTTTTCCACCGTTGAGGTTTGCGGCCCCACTCATTACGAATTGAATTCCTCCCCAGGCGTGATCCGAGCCGCCGTCATTGGATGAGAGAGTGCGGCCAAATTCCGATGAAGTGAAGGTGGTCACATCATCCGCGATTCCCAGAGCGTCGATGGCATTTTGGAATTCACCAAGTGCTTTGCTCAAATTAGCGAGTCGGGTGGGATGTCCCACAAGTGATCCGTGGGAGTCCCATCCGCCAATTTGGACAAAAAAAGTTTGTCTGGTTTTATTCAGGGTCTCGCGTGATGCGATGGCTTTATAGACTTCTTCCAATTGGACGGAGAGTTCGTTGTCGGGAGAGAATGTAGGGGAATCCCCTAAATCAAGGTTCTCAATTGCTGATTTGTACTCCAGGCCAGCTTCAATGGCCTCTTTTTTGGAGCTGATGTAGGCTCGTTCAAATATATTTCGGTATTCAGCATCCAACATCGCCTCCATTGCTTGTTGCCGCGGGGCAAAGAATGGTTCATCCCATGCTCTAATTGTGGGTAAATCGCCAGGAGTGATCGAAAAAGGAGTGACTGCGCCTCCGCTTTGAAAAACATTCACTCCTGCAGTTGAGATGTTCATGGAGACCTTCGAGCTTCCGTTTAAGTCGCCAAGAATTTGTGACATTCGCCCTCCCCATCCTTTGAGGGGGTTTCGTGTCTCTGGAAGGCTGGATTGCCAATGTTTTTGTTGATCCGAGTGGGAAAACAGGCCGAGAGGCAGTTTGGCGCTGTTATTTTCAACCTCCTGTTTGGTAGTTGGTCCGACTAGCGTTCCGATATTGGCCACGAAGGAAAGACGCTGGTTGTTGAAGAGGCCTGAAATTTCAGGCATCGCTTTGTTCAAACCGAGCTGGCGACCATCATCAAGAGGAGCAGGAAGAGAAGTGAAAGCACCGAGTGGAAGAGCGATTTGCCCCCTGGAGAGTTGGTAGGATGCCCACGATTCGCCTTCGATCGGCGTGAGCATATTGAAGCAGTCGTTTCCCCCAGCTAGAAACACACAAACCAATGCTTTGTAGCCGGGCTCTGGTGTCTCTTCGGCAGCGAGGCTACCGGTGATTCTCAGGTTTAGAATCGACGATAGAACTGAGGTGGAGCAAAACGAGGTTCCCCAGCTTTGCTTCAGAAATGAGCGTCTTGTTTGATTCATGAATGTATCTAGCGGAGAACAGTGAAGTCCGGAGAGGAGCAAATAAGGTGGAGTGCTCTCAGAACTCTGGTTTGAGGCGGCATTGAGCCGGTGATTGCTGTTTTGATGGTTTCTCTGGTTTCAGCAGACATTTCCCCCCATGTCAGCTTCAGGTCGAGTTCATCCAAAAGAGCATCGGGATCATCTGCCAATTCGATGAGGGGAGATTTGTCAATTTTGAGGCCAAAGAAACCATTTTCGGTAATTTCCCGAAAGAAGTTATCGCTTGTGAGGAGTTTGGAAGTAGTGGCGATTTGAAGTTCAGGGCTTGTGAGTTTACGAAGGCGCATTTCACCGGCAGGTTGATAGTCGGGAAGGTAGAAATTGAAAACCGAAGGGGGAAGGGTGGGGTATTGACCGATCTCCTCTAGCATTCTACCGACTAAGGGAACGTACTGATCGTTGGCCGCCGTGGGATTGAATGCTCGAAGAACGTGTGTTGTCCGGATAAATGGCTCTCGAACTTTTCCACTTGTATCTCCGCTTATTCCCGCGGTTCTCACCTCGGGGTCCAAGAGAATGGCTTCAATGACCCGATGGAGTGCCCCTCGCTGAGTTCCAAAATTCCACGCTCCCACGACCCGAGTCACATACTCGGGGGATGGATTGGAAGAGGTGAAGCGTTGAATGAGCAGTTTTGAAATAAATGGGGCGGTATTGGGATGGTCAACAAGGGTATCGAGAGCCAGTTCGACTTCATCCCTGGCGGAGAGTTGTTCATTTTCATCAACAATCCCATCATCATTAGTATCTTCTGATATGATGATGCCCGAAACGATTTTCTTTTCTCCGGGTTCGTGTTCTTCGTCGAAGATTTCCATGGGGGGATAATAGTCAGTCCCTCTGGTTGCACCAAAAAAACCGGTGGCGGGAAGCCCCAGGTGTGTACCATGGGTAAAGCCGGTGAAGACCTTCGCCAGCTCGGTGATTGTTTCATTGTCGTAGCTTGGAATGTCAGCCCCTTCCAAGTCGACTTTTCTGCTGCCATCTTCATCAAGTTCCCAGAGCCCGATCGTGAAAAGTTGCATCAGCTCGCGGGCGAAATTCTCATCTGGAAATCGAGCGATCGAGGGATCAGATTTTCGATTTTTTAAATGTGAAAGATAGAAGCCCATGACCGGGCTGTAGGTCATGTCATTGATTACATCGCGATAGGTGCCGAATGCTCTCGATAGAAGTTTGTCATAATGGGTAGCTTGAGTAATCGAATTATCGCCTACCACATTTCCACCTTGAAAGCCTGCAACGACGATCTGGCTCAGGGCGTAGGCCGTTCGTTGTCTCAGTTGGTCGTTTCTCGTAAAGATGGTCCGCCATAAACCTTCTCTCCATAATTGGGCGGTAAAACTTCGGTGGTTCTGAAACATAATACTTTTTGTTTCAGAGATTGCTTCGGAGTAGATTTGACGGTCAATCCAAGCCCCCATGCCGATGGAAGTGACTTCATTGACCAGTTCCTCTGTAGGTCCAAATGTTGATTGCACCAGAAAGCGTGCCGCCTCTTTTCGAGTTGGGAGTCGGCGAGGGATTTCCCGTCCTCCCCGGATTACGGCGCCGCCCTCCTGCTCGATTCGCCTCAGAGCCAGAGCATAGTCGTTTCTGCCAGCCACGGTTGAGGTGAATTGTAACTGATCATTATAGCCAAGTTGATATTCCTCCCAGGCACTCAGGCCATCACCGTCCTGATCAATGTCGGTAACATTCAGCCGGATGATGTTTCCTTGAGCGAGGTTGTCCGGACTGTTTGTAATTTCGATGAAATGAGGGCCGGAGGTCACCGAGGGAGGCATTTCGGCAATACTCTCCCAAACGTGGGTTACGACATTAAATTTTTCGATGCGATAATACTTTCCGCCAACTCCTGACCAGCTGACAAAAACACCAGTTGATGCCAGAGTGATATTTTCGATTTTTAAATAGTCGCTGGCATCCAAGGGATTTGTTCCCGCGATTTCCTCGTTGAGATTATTGACGCCGTCACCGTCGGGATCATCCAGGTCACTGCCGATCTCAGGATAGGAGAGTTGCCAAAGTTCAGAGGCGTGATCACCGTCTAAATCGAGCATGGCCGAGACGTTGGTCATCAATCCTGTGACAATCCCCAAGAGAAGGAGAGCCTCCGTTATACACACCTTGCTGTTCATTGCTCTACTTGCTGGAAAGTAAGAAGATCCCCAGACTATGGTATCTGTCAAATGTTATCACGTTTTCGGGGACGTGTTGCGATTAGCGGGGGAAAAGACGTCATGGGCCGGAATCGTTTTCTGATGATTTTTTCGAAGGGCTTGATGTTTTTTGGTTAAAACCTGAGCCGGAAGAATTGTTTTGAGAGAGTTTCTTCAGGGTTCAGACCCACTCGTTGGAAGCCTTCAGGAACATCGTTTTGGTCGTGCCAAAGTGTGGGGGTTTCCTCCGAATCCGTCCACTGAGTAAAATTAAGTGAAGTTTGGACAGAAGGTTGGGGAAGGTTGGGTGATGAAGGGAGAAGGAAGACATAGGATAATGTGCCTGTCTCTTTTACAAGCTTAGGAAGGTGTCTGTGCCCGAAGCTAGGATCGGTGGGAGATGAGCCTGTCCCAGCTTCGATCAAGTTGGACAATCCATCTTGGTCAAGGTCATCCAAGGATTTAAGCAGAGTGAGAATTTGGTGTCCGGAGGAGGATATTACGGATAAGGCCAAGGAATTTTCCATTGAAGACGAAGGGAATCCATCATCATCACCAGATGGTAAAAGGCCGGTAAATGATGCGATGTCTGCGGAGCTCCCTTCGCGAATCTCGATAGAATCTCCCTCCGATAGAACTTTGTAGATCACCCTTCCTTCGGCTCTAAAAAGGGTCATCAAGTGAGTGGAGTTTGCTGTTAATTGGGCGGTGAAATAGAGGTTTCCAGCGGGGTCCAGATTAAGAGTGCTCTCCTCAAGGGAGCTTCCAATCTTTGCGGTATGGCCAATTGTGGGCAGGAAGTCTCCCTCTCGAATGATTATCTGGGGTATTGTGCCCACCTTTAAAAGTACCTGATCATTTCCCGTGGAAACAAGAGGTCCGGTCAGGGTGTTGATTAGGTAGCATTCTCCAAAAGCATCCATGACAATGCGCGAATCGGTCAAATCGCCCACAAATGAGCCCACAGAGGATTCATCGCCTTCGCGGAGGCTGATCTCGCCATGAGTTTCCCCAGGCGCAATTTTAATGAGAGCGGTGTCGCTTCCCGGGCTTACCTCTCCGGTAAGAGAAATAATCGCTGCAATATGACCGGCGCTATTAATTTTTATATCTCCTACTGATCCCCAAAAAACATTGGGGAAACTTGGAACTGGATTTCCCAGAACAACCGGAAGATGAATTCCAAGTGTATCTTTTCGAACGATCGCCTGACCACTGTTTGAGAGGTTGGCAAGAAAGGCGGCTTGGGCGTTGGAATTTAATGAGAGGGGGCCGTTGGCAAGGTTGGAGAAGACGATTCCGGGAGCGAGAGAAGGATGACTGTCACCTTCTTGCAAGATCGTCCCGGCACTGGAATGAAAAATGGCTGTCTGGGAGGTTGGAGGAGTCCCAGAGATCGTTGTGATTCGGGCAAGCACGTCCCCAGATTTACTTGCAACGAAGCCTTGGCCGATTGCCGGGTTGATCGTTGAGATGATGGTTCCGGGAGATTCTCCGATCAGCTGACGCCCCTCGAGAAGAAGGGGAGTTGGCGAGGTATCTTGGCTGTTTCTCCAAATGCCCTGGAAGGCTGCGCCAAGATCGTTCTGAACGATCTGTGAAAATATTTGAGTCCCGGCATCTGGACACGCGATAAGATTTTGCACGGAATTTTCCTGAAAGAAGTAATTTTCCCCGTTGATCAATGTGGGGTCCCCTTCAACAGTGAGACCTGATGAAGAGTAAGCGTTAGCTGACCAGTAACACTGCAAGTCTGGAGATAAGAGTTTTCCTCCTCCGGCAACCTCGCCCGAGGCCAAGAGAGCTCCGATGGTGAAGCTTGAAAATTGTCGCTTCGTGACCCAGCGGGTTCCTCTGAGAACCAGATCTGAGAATCCAGGTTGAATAATTGAATTGTAGGGGTCTATTGACTCATCCCATGGGATATGTCCGCTCGCGGTGTAAAAGACGCGCCCAGCCCCTTCATTCCTCACCCACGTCCAAGGAAACCTGTTTTCGCCATCGACCCGCTCCTGAAGAATGGTGATGTCGGGATTGAGATCTTTAAGAATGTAGGTTTCGTCATAGGAGTCCAAAGGTGGTAGATTTTTAACTAACAAATGATTCGGTTTGACGGTTTCTGGAACAAACTGACCTGCTGTGTGTCTCAGAAATCTTCCTCCAAGGAGTTCGCTAAATCGAGCGTCATTGCGAAAAGCGGCGCTGGCGACATGGAGGCCAACCAGAGCGCCTCCCCCACGGACATAATCCCGGATGACAGGAACGAGAGGTTGGTTCGAAGACGTTGCTCCGGAACTGAATAGATTCCCATACATTATCAGAACGTCATAATTGGCGAGGTTCGTTGAATTGATGTCACTTGCGCTATTGGTGAAGGTTAAGGATATCTGAGCGTCGCTAAAAACCGGCAATATTTGGTCATAGACCGCACTCGGGCTGTGATGGAAATTTTCCTGATATCCCATAAAAAGCGCATGGATCTGATAAGTCGTTCCGGGTGGGTCAATGACGGAAAAGAGCTCATGCTTTACCTGCGTTGCCCACACCTGACCGATCACAACAATACTTAGAAAATAGCATTTTAAGATAATATGTGGGAAACTCGCCATTGATAGACGTTGGGCCAATTTATAGCTCTGCGCAAACCCAATTCAAATCGCCCGGCGGTGAAAAAGGCGCATTGGGCAAAAAACAGGGATTGACTAAAGGGCATACCTCAGTTTACTCACCCGCCCCGCGCGGCACTATTCGCCGGAAATTAACCCATTTTGACCATGGCTAAGACCCTTACCTTATCAGCAACTAC
>JAQWZU010000014.1 GCA_029253285.1 Akkermansiaceae bacterium
TCTTCGTGGTGAAGGTCGATCACGAGTGAATCATTGTGGGGCTTTGGATTTCAGGGGAGTAAAAAAAGTTAAACAATCGTTTGAAAATCTCAAAAACGGATTTAAACAAGTGTTTGAAAAGGAATGGCGATCGCAGAAGAGCAATTAACGGGAACAAAGAAATCCTTGGTGGATGCGGCGGCCACCTTGATTGCGGAGCGAGGGTTTGACGCGGTTACGGTGCGGGAGATCACTGGAAAGGCTGATACAAATATCGCTTCGGTGAAATACCATTTCGGTTCGAAAGAAGAGTTGATCGATGCGGTGGTGGCGAATTTTGTCTCGCCGGTGAATTTGGGACGGCTGGCGAGAATTGATAAGCTGGAGGAAGCGGGTGGTTTTTGTGCCAAGGATTTGCTGCGGGCTTTTTTAGAGCCAATGCTTTCGAAAATTAAGGGAAGTCCTCTGAGTGAGAAGTTGTTTTGTCAGCTGATGGGACGGGTGATTGGCGAAAGGCCATATGAATTTCCGGAGCAGGTGATGGGACAATTTCGCGAAGTGGCGGCGCGCTATGTGCCGGCCTTTATCAAAGCCGAGCCTGGTCTCACTGAAGAGGATGTCTTTTGGCGGATTCATTTTTCCTTCGGAGTGATGTCGAACATGCTCACCAATGGCGAACTCCTCAAAAAAGTGGCGAGCGGAAAAGTGGGAGAAGAACAGCTTGAAAAAACACTGAGCCGGGTGATCGATTTTTGTGCTGCCGGATTTAAACAGGGAGGAACGAAGAGATGAAATTGTTGGCGACGGGATTGGTTTTGGTTTTGGCGGGATGTGCGGCGAAAAGTCCGGAGTCGCGTATCGGAGAACACGGACAGGAAACTCCGGGAAGGTGGGCTGCAAGGAAGGTGGCCCGCGTTGGGATCGATACTAATTGGGTGAGCCGGATCGGCGGGCGTCAGGCCTCGTTATTTGTGGGGGAGGCGTTTCAGGCCAATCCTAATGTGAGAATTGCTGCGGAGAGAGTGAACCGGGCCATTGCTTCGGCCAAGACGGCGGGGGCGTCGATGAATCCGCAGATTTCTGCGGGTCTGAATGCCAATCGGTCGAAGCAGGTCTTCGTGGGATTTCCCTTTGGCGGCGGCGGGGTGCCTTCGTCGCAGTTCAATAGTTTTGGATCTGCTTTTTCGGTGTCGTGGGAGCCGGACATCTGGGGGTTTGCCCGTGCGGGGCAGGCCTCGTTGGTTTCTTTGGCTCAGGCAGAGGGGCAAAACTACCGGGCGGTGAGAGCCTCTCTGGCGGCGCAGGTATTGAGGGCCTGGTTGGCGGTGACGGAAGCCAATGCGCAGATCGCCTTGGCAAAAGAGGCGCAAGAGTTACGTGAGACGACTTTGGAAATTGTGCGTGATCGGTTTTCCAGTGCGCTCTCGGAGCAGGGTGGATCGGCTTCGCAATTCCGTCTTGCCGAGAGCGAACTGGCGAGCAGTAAGGCAGTGGTGGCGCAGCGGGAAGGTGAGCGGGCCCAAGCTGTTCGGCAATTGGAATTATTGATGGGGCGGTATCCCAAAGGGGCTCTCGCCAACGCGCAAAAACTTCCCAAGGTTCCGGCAATGCCACCGGCTGGTTTGCCTTCCGAGCTCTTGTTACGCCGGCCTGACATCTTGGAGGCCGAGCGGAAATTTGCTTCGACCGGAAAATTGTTGAAGCAGGGCGAGTTGGCCTTTTATCCGAGCTTTTCTCTTACCGCGCAAACCGGAAGTTCGACGGATTCATTTAAAAACCTGCTGAAATCGGATTTCGGAGTTTGGTCACTGGCAGGCAACTTGACGCAACCGATTTGGGCGGGTGGAGCGTTGCGTTCGGAGTATAGTCGCTTGAAGTCTGACGAGCGTTCGGCGCTGGCGAGTTTTCAGGGAACGGTGTTGCGCGCTTTTGGGGAGGTCGAGCAGGCGCTCGCAGCGGAGAGGTATTTGGTCCGTCGGGAGGAGGCGCTCATGAACGCCTCTCAATCGGCCATTGCAGCGGCGGATGCGGCCAAGGCCGACTATTCCGGTGGCACGGGAGATGCCCTGACGCTGATCACAGCCCAATCGAATCGTATTAATCTGGCTTCGCAATTAGTGACTCTGCATCGTCTTCGTCTCGATAATCGGGTCACCCTCCATCTCGCTCTTGGGGGCGACTACCGTATTGGAAATTAACGCTCATGAAAAAAGTTATTGTCTCTTCTTTTATCTTCATCTTGATCTGCGTCGTGGTCACAGGCCTGGTCATGGCTTATCTGGAAAAGACCAAGCCGATCGCGGAGAAGCGGGATGCGGAGGTCGTGACTCCATTGGTGGAAGTTGTCACGGTGCAGCGCAAGGATGCGCAGCTTGCTTTGAGGAGTGAGGGGGTTGTGTCGACTCTTCGAGAGACTGATCTCGCGGTTGAAGTAACTGGTCGGGTGGTTTTTGTTGATGAACGATTCGAGGCGGGTGGCTCATTTAAAGCCGGCGAGATTATTCTGACGGTGGATGATACCAACTACCGGGCCGCGAAAGCGCAGGCTCAGGCCGCACTCGCTGACGCGCGCCTCAATCAGGAGCAAGAGATTGCGCGTGGGGCACAAGCGGTCCGTGATTGGGAAAAGATTGGCGGGGGAGAGGTCCCGAGTGACTTGGTTCTTCGGAAACCATTTGTGGAGAGCGCGAGGGCCCGGGTTGTTTCGGCCCAGGCGGCTCTCGATAAAGCTCTGGAAGATATCCTCCGTACTTCGCTGAGAGCGCCTTACGATTGTCGTGTGCGGAGTGCGAATCTGGATCTCGGTGCGATTGCTGTTCCGGGCAGTCCGATTGGTCAGGTTTATGATAATTCGAAATACATTGTGCGTCTTCCATTCTCACTGGATGACTACGCCAGCCTCCCCAAGGATGTGGAGATCAAGTTGTTTTCGGAAGTCGGCGGGCAACAATATAATTGGGCTGCAACTGTTCTCTGGGAAGATGGCGATTTGGATCGGGCCACTTTGTCGGCATATGTGATCGCGGAGTTTTATCCGAATGTGAATAATGGAAAGCGGTTTTTTCTGCCGCCTGCCGGGATGTTTGTGAAAGCCGAAGTGAGTGGCGCGGCGCTGAAACAAGTGGTTGCGGTTCCGCGTTCGGCGGTTCGGGGACGTAAGGAAATTGCGGTGATTAACGAAAAGAACCAGCTTGAATTTCGCACGCTTGAGATTGTCCGGTCCACGGCCGGGATGGTTTATGTGAAATCTGGAGTCGAGGATGGCGAGCGCGTAATTATGACGAAGCTGGAACTTCCCGTGGAGGGAATGATCCTCAAAGTCGTGGGAGACGAACCAGAATCCTAAGTCATGGAGAAAGTAATTAAATGGTTCAGCCAGAACCACGTCGCGGCCAACTTTCTGATGTTGTTGGTGCTGCTGGCGGGCTTTGCAACCTGGTTTCAGCTTCGGAAGGAAATTTTTCCAGAAACCTCGTTTGATGCGGTGGTGGTCAGCGTTCCGTATCCGAATGCCACGCCGGATGAGGTGACCAACGGGGTAATTATCCCAATGGAGGAGGCCATCACCGACATCGAGGGAATCAAGCGGGTGACATCCAACGCGAGTCGCAATATTGGCGCGATGACCATTGAGGTCGAGACGGGGTATGAAACCCGCAACGTCATGGATGACGTGAAGACCCAAATCGACGCCATCGACAATTTTGCCGAGAATGCCGAGCGTCCTGTTCTGGAGGAGTTGATCGTTAATCGGCAGATTCTTAGTTTGGCGATTAGTGCGGATACCGATGAGGCGAGCCTGCGAGAGTATGCCGAGACCGTTCGGGATGGTTTGTTGAATTACGAACCCGGAAAGCCAAAAGGGGTGTCCCAAAAGCTCTCCCGGTTCCTCAAGGGCGATCCGGAGATCAAGAAGGTGGAATTGGCGTCGGTGCGGGATTATGAGGTTTCGATCGAGGTGTCCGAGGATCGCCTGAGGAAATATGGATTGTCCATACAGCAGGTTGCGGCGGCGGTTCGTAAAGCGTCTTTGGATCTGCCAAGCGGATCGGTAAAGACAGCGTCGGGAGAGATTGTGGTGCGGGGAATCGGGAAACGTTACCGTGGCGCGGACTTTTTTGGGATTGCGGTGAAGGCAAATCCTGATGGCTCCGTTGTGAAGCTCGAGGAAGTCGCTGAGATTATCGATGGGTTTGAAGATAGTGAATTGTCTTCCACCTTTAATGGAAATTCGGCGGTGGTGCTTCACGTCTTCAGCGTGGGGGAGCAGGATACGCTGACGATCGCGGCGCTGGCCAAAGAGTATATTGGTGGGTTGGAAAAACCGCCCGGGGTAAGCATTACTCTCTGGAATGATATGAGTCTCATGTTGCAAGGTCGGCTTGATCTCTTGAAGCGGAATATCGGGATGGGCCTGCTTCTGGTGCTTCTCGTGCTTGCTCTTTTCCTGCGCCCGAGTCTGGCCTTTCTGGTGGCTATGGGAATCCCGGTGTCCTTTGCCGGAGGGATGTGGTTGATGCCTGATTTTGGGATTTCCCTGAATATGATTTCGGCGTTCGCCTTTATCTTAGTTCTGGGAATCGTGGTCGATGACGCCATCGTGGTGGGTGAAAATGTCTATACCCGGATTCAAGGAGGGGAGCATCCGAGAGAGGCGAGTTGGAAGGGAACCCACGAGGTGGGAGTGGTGGTGATTTTTGGGGTCCTGACTACCGCGATGGCATTTACGCCGATGCTGGGTTTGAGTGGGGTGAGTGGGAAGATCTGGCCAAACATTCCGCTGGTGGTGATTCCGGTTCTCTTGTTCTCCCTGGTGCAGTCGAAGTTTGTTCTTCCGGCGCATCTGGCATTGTTGAAACCCACATCAAACAAGGTGAGTCGTAATCCTTTGATGCGTTTGCAGAAATGGATTTCAGGAGGGCTCGAGCGATTCATTAAGTCGATCTACACCCCAGCTCTGGCGCTCTGTCTTCGTTTCCGATATGTTGTTTGGGTTGCCTTTGTTGGCTTGGTTGTGATGTCCGCGAAGCTCGTGGAGACAGGGAGAATTCCTTTTGAGTTTATGCCCAAGGTCGAGGGTGAGATTCTTTCGGCGAAGCTAGAGATGCCCTTGGGTGTTCCATTCGCAGAAACCCAGGAGGCGGTTCGCCGGATTGAGGAGGCGGCCTTGCGGCTCGGGGCGGAGTTGAAGGATAATAACGGGAATTCGATTATCGTGAATCTCCTCGCGACCTCGGGAATGCAGCCGTTTCAGGCGGGATTGGCGCCGGGCGGAATTCCAAGCGGGACGCATTTGGGCGAGGTGACTCTGGAACTCGCAGCGGCCAAAGATCGTGATCTTTCAAGTGAAGAATTACGAATTAAATGGCAGGAGCTGGTAGGTGATATTCCCGGAGTGGTGGTGCTGGGCTTTAAGTCGGAGACGAATGCGGGAGGCAATGCCATCGATGTAAATTTGACCAGTCGTGATGATCAAGTGCTCTCGGAAGCTGCGGCCTGGGCGACGGAGAAATTACGCAAGGAATATCCCGGCGTGATTGAGGTTTCCAATTCGGATCGCCGTGGTCGGGAGGAATTTATTGTGAGAGATCTCACTGATCGGGGAAAAGCGCTGGGCTTTGATCTTGCTTCAGTGATGAGCCAGGTTCGTGATGGTTTTTACGGCAACGAAGTCCAGCGACTTCAGCGAGGGCGTGACGAAGTGAAGGTGATGGTCCGCTATCCGGAAGCTGAACGAAAATCGGTGGCGAATATCGAATCAATGAAGTTGCGGGCGCTGAACGGTATCGAGGTGCCGTTGCTGGAGGTAGTGGAGCCCGACTATGGGCGGAGTCCGGCTACGATTCGTAGAATTGACCGAAATCCGACGATTAGTATGTCAGGCGATGTGGACCGGACGAGTGGCTACAATGCCGACAAGATTCGCGACCGCTATCAGGAAGAAGTGCTGGATGTATTGGCCGAGAAGTTTCCCGGAGTGCGGTATTCCCTCGAAGGCGAGAAAGCCGCGCAGAGTGACAGTATCCGTGAGATGATGGTCGGGTTCGTTGGGGCTTTGCTGATGATGTATGTCCTGATGGCGATTCCCTTGAAAAGCTACATTCAGCCGTTGATCGTGATGAGTGTCATTCCATTTGGGATTGTGGGGGGGATCGCGGGACACATTGTCATGGACATGAATTTAAGCATCATGTCGCTCTGCGGGATCGTGGCTTTGGCCGGGGTGGTGGTGAATGACAGTCTGGTTCTGGTCGATTACGTTAATCGAAATCGGGACGGAGCTACCACGATTAAGGAAGCTGCGGTAATTGCCGGCGCGCGACGTTTTCGTCCAATTCTGCTGACTTCGTTGACGACCTTCGCCGGACTCATGCCGATGCTATTGGAAACAGACCTTCAGGCTAAATTTCTCATTCCCATGGCCGTATCGCTGGGATTTGGAATCTTGTTTGCCACTGCGATTACACTCATTTTGGTTCCCTCGATTTATCTAATTCTGGATGATGTGATTACCCTTTTCAGGGGAAATCGTGATGCCGACCTCCGGTTGAAGTGAATTAGGTTGGCAAATCAGAAATCTAGGTAAAATTACACCAGATGTTTCTCGATGCTCTCGCCAGTGCCTTCCCCCAATCGTCTTATACCCAGTCGGAATGTTTGGAATTTACGCGCGAGACGGATGCGTTTCATAAACTGAGTAAACGGGGGCAGGGGATCCTGGGCCGGATTCTCGGAGGAGAGTCGGGCATTTCGAAAAGGCATTTTTCGACAAGTCAACCTGCGGCGATGTTTGATGCGGGAGCGCAGGAGTTGAATGAGTTTTTTGAGAGGGAAGCACCGAAGTTGTCCGTGGAAGCCTTCTTGAACACGGGAGTGAGCGTCGCGGAAATTGATGCGCTCATTGTGTGCACCTGTACTGGATATCTTTGTCCGGGAGTGAGCAGTCATGTCGCCGAGCAATTGGGGATGCGGGATGATGTCTATCTACAAGACATCGTCGGGCTGGGCTGTGGCGCGGCTATTCCGATGATGCGGGCTGCAGAAGGATTTTTGGCGGCAAATCCGGGGAAGAAAGTCGCTACGATCGCGGTGGAAATTTGTTCGGCGGCGCTCTATGTGAACGAAGATCCGGGTGTTCTGATTAGTCTATGTTTGTTTGGAGACGGAGCGGCGGCGGCGGTTTGGTCGGATGAACAATCGGAGGGAAAGTGGCAAGTAGGTGGATTCCAAACGGTGCATATTCCTGAGGAGCGAGAGAAGATTCGCTTTGTGAATGGAGGGGGAAAATTACAGAATAAACTTCACAAGAGCGTGCCGGGATTGGCGGCTGATGCGGTGAGTGTTCTTTGGGCAAAGCGGAGCGGAGATCCCTCCCAGGTGTTGGCTCATACCGGAGGACGCGATGTTATCGAGGCGCTGGAAGAGAAGTTGGGGTGGTCCCTCGAGGAGACGAGAAAAGTTCTCAATGACTACGGGAATTGCTCCAGTCCTTGTGTTTTATTTGCCCTGGAAGAGCGGCTTAAATCAGACTCGAGCGATGATCGATATTGGCTGACGAGCTTTGGAGCCGGTTTTTCGGCTCATTCTTGCGAGATGTGGCGTTGACACGGGGCGGTCGCTCAGTGAGGTTCCCCGCGACATGACTATTAGAACGCGCTGGGCTCTTACCGGCATTTTAAGTGGTGCCCTTGGGTTGACTGCGGTCGCTCAAGACCCCGCAACGCCCGGCAAAGAAAAAGAAGCAGAGCCGGCGGCTCCTGCAGCTCCTAAAGAAGACCCAGCCTTCAAGGCTCCGGCTGATGTGGCGGCAGTGCCTGCCGATGCGCAAAAGACCGAATCCGGTCTGGCCTTCAAGATTCTCAAAGCCGGAGAAGGTAAGGAGAAGCCCAGTAAGTGGGACAAGGTGAAAGTTGATTATACCGGATGGCAGTCTTCGGACGGCAAGATGTTTGATAGTTCCTTGAAAGCTCGCCGTCCCGGCCAAGCTCCCGAGCCTGCGGAATTCGCGCTTTTTCAGGTGATTCCCGGTTGGACCGAAGGGCTTCAGCTGATGGTTGCCGGTGAGAAGCGTCGCTTTTGGATTCCCGGAGAGATGGCCTACGGAAATGAGCCAAGTCCCCAGGGGCGTCCGTTTGGAATGCTCGTCTTTGACGTGGAGCTTCATTCTTTCACCAAATCCAACGTTCCCGATGCTCCCAAGGAATTGACTGCGCCCGCTGATGCCGAAAAAACCGAATCTGGTTTGGCGTCCAAAATCCTGGAGGCCGGAACGGGCAAGGAGAAGCCAGCCGCTTCCGATGTTGCTACCGTGAATTTCAGTGGTTGGAAAAAAGACGGCGATCTTCTTCACAGCACAATAATTGATGGGCAGCCGAGCCAGATCAAGATCGACCAAGTTCCCATCAAAGGATGGACGGAAGCTCTTCAATTGATGGTCAAAGGCGAGAAGCGTCGCTTCTGGATTCCTGCTGCGCTGGCTTTCGGCAACGAAGGTCCTGAAGGCACTCCAACCGGCGATTTGATCTTTGATATGGAATTGGTTGACTTTAAGTCCACACCGAAGCCTCCGCCGGCTCCCAAAGCTCCGGACGCTCCGGCTGATGTTGCCGCCGCACCTGATGACGCCTCCAAGACCGATTCCGGTTTGGCCAGTAAGGTGCTCAAGGCTGGTGAGGGAACAGCCACTCCTGGTGAGGATGATTTTGTGAAATTTGATTTCTCAGGTTGGAAGACCGATGGCTCATCCGTTGGATCAAGCAAGATGCCCAATGGTCGCCCCATGGCGATGCCTCTTTCCAAGGCCCCGATCAAAGGATGGACCGAAGGAATTCAGTTGATGAAGAAAGGCGAGACCCGTCGTTTTTGGATTCCTGCTGCTTTGGGTTTCGGGAATGCAGGACAGCCGGGAGCTCCCACCGGTGACTTGGTTTTTGATATTGAGCTTCTTGAGTTCAGCGCTCCCATTTCGGCTCCCGACGATGTCGCAGCAGCTCCGGCTGACGCGGAAAAGACCGAGTCAGGATTGGCCTCGAAAGTTCTTAAGAAGGGAACAGGCGAGAAAAAGGCAACTGCGACCGACTCCGTTACGGTGCACTACACCGGTTGGCGTGCCGAGGATGGTAAGATGTTTGATAGCTCGGTTCAGCGTGGCGAGCCCTTTACCTTCTCCTTGCGAGGCGGGGTGATTCAAGGCTGGCTAGAAGGCGCAAAGTTGATGGTTGAGGGCGAAAAGCGTCGCTTTTGGATTCCCGGAAATTTGGCCTACGACGGCCAGGATGGGCGTCCTCAGGGAGTGCTCGTCTTTGATATCGAAGTCCTCAAAATCGGCCAGTAGTTCGCCCCAAACGATTTCAAATGGCCTGTTGCCACGTGCAGCAGGCCGTTTTTTGTTTGCGGAAATGTCTCCAGCGGTTACTGGGCTCCCATGAGTGACGAACTGAAGACACCCGATGACGTAGCCGCCGCCCCCGCCGATGCTGAGAAGACTGCTTCCGGTCTAGTCTCCAAGGTTCTCAAGGAAGGTTGCTGCACTGATCATCCGGGACCGCGTGACACCGTAAAGGTACACTACACCGGTTGGCAGGTTTCTGATGGCAAGATGTTCGATAGCTCGGTTAAGCGTGGCGAGCAGATTACCTTTCCTCTCAATCAGGTTATTCCCGGCTGGACGGAAGGGGTGCAGTTGATGGTCGTGGGTGAAAAACGACGTTTCTGGATTCCTTCCGACCTAGCCTACGGTGAGGTGCCCCAACGACCCGGTGCTCCGGCGGGGGATTTGGTCTTTGATGTCGAATTATTCGAAATTGAAAAGGCCGCTCCGACGCCCGACATCCCTGAGAATGTTGCGGAAGCTCACGAGGATGCGATCACCACTGATTCCGGGCTGGCGGTTCATCACATGGAGGAAGGTCAGGGAGATACTCCCGGCCCCAAGGATGTTGTGACGGTTCATTTTAGTGGTTGGACCCTTGCGGGCGAGTTGGTGGAAAGCACCGCGCTTCATCAAGGCCCTGCTCAATTCAAATTGGATCAAGTTTCCATCAAAGGATGGGTAGAAGGACTACAGATGATGAAGGTGGGTGGGAAATCCCGCTTTTGGGTTCCTGCCGCTCTGGCTTTTGGCGAAAATCCACCGCAAGGAGCCCCAACGGGTGATCTCACCTTTGATTTCGAACTCCTCGATGTCGCCCCGGCTCCGGAAGAGCCCAAGGGGATTGATGCTCCTGATGATGTTGCGGCAGCTCCCGATGATGCCGAAGTAACCAGCAGTGGTCTGGCTTCCAAATTGCTCAAGGCCGGCTCCGGTTCGACTCACCCGAAGGCGGTCGACAAAGTGCTCGTGCATTACACCGGTTGGACCACCGACGGTAAGATGTTCGATAGCTCCGTGGCACGTGGCGAGCCCATTTCCTTTCCGCTCAATGGCGTGATCGAAGGTTGGACCGAAGGCGTTCAGCTCATGGTGGAAGGAGAAACCCGGCGTTTTTGGATTCCGGGGAAAATGGCCTATGGTGAGAAGCCCAGCCGTCCCGGAGCACCCGCCGGCATGCTCGTCTTTGACGTCGAGTTGATCAAAATCGGGGGGTAGCGGTCGAAATATAAAATCTACCGGTCTTCGTATTTGCGGGGTCGGAACATCTGCACCATCATCGCGCCGTGCTACTGGATATCTGCTGGATCATTTTGGGACTTGTTTTGCTTTATTATGGGGCGGAATGGTTGGTGAAGGGATCATCAGAATTGGCCATCCGGCTCGGGATCAGTCCTCTCGTGATTGGTTTGACCGTGGTGGCTTTTGGAACGAGTGCGCCTGAATTAGTGGTGAGTATTAAGGCTAATTGGAGTGGCCAGGGGGGCATGGCGATCGGCAATGTCGTTGGCTCGAATATTTGCAATATCTGTTTGGTGCTGGGAATTGGAGCGGCGATCTTTCCGCTGGCAATTCACCGGCAGGTGATTCGGCGGGAGATGCCGATCCTTCTTGTGGCAACCATTGTGTTTTCCCTGATGCTTCGCGATGGAGGGATCGAGCGTTGGGAGGCCGCCATTCTCGCGGTGGGAATTATCTTTTATGTCATCTTCAGTTTAATCGAGGCACGAAGTGAGCCCTCTGCTGATTGCTCCGAGGAAGTTCCTCCCGAGATGATCGAGGAAGTGCGAAAAAGTGGAACCGGGCGGATTTTTTATGATCTCCTTCTCATCATTCTGGGTGCAGTTCTTTTAGTCGTGGGAGCGGAACGCATGGTTTTTGGGGGGGAGCATGTGGCGCGGGCCTTTGGAGTCTCCGAGGCCGTGATTGGGCTCACCTTATTTGCTTTCGGAACTTCTCTGCCGGAACTCGCGACCTCGGTGGTTGCCGCGATGAAAAAGCAGGGCGATATCATCGTGGGGAATGCGGTGGGGTCGTGTATTTTCAATCTCCTTGCGGTGGTAGGAATTGCCGGATTGGTCGCGCCATTGAAAGCTGATGGAGTTACCGTGATCCACATCGGGGTGATGGTGGGAACGGCTATCATTCTCATGCCCATGATGTGGCATCGCATGAAGCTGGACCGGTGGGAGGGATTGCTTCTTTTCGTGGGATACCTTGGCTTCGTCGGTTGGCTGGTCTCTGCTTCCTGAGCTTGCCGATTTGCCGGTGATGGTGTCAAGTCGGCTCGTGCTCAGCTTACTTGCCACATACGTCCATAATTTGGACCCCGTCATTTTTGGGATTAACGAAAAGATTGCCCTGCGATGGTATGGGCTTTCCTATGTGGTCGGATTTGTGGCGGCCTACTACATTCTTATCCGTCTCGCCCGGAAGAAGCTCTGGGTAGTTGGGCCGGAGAAGGTGGGAGATGTGGTGACCTATACCGCGCTTTTCGGAGTCTTTTTGGGAGGGCGTCTGGGGTATGTATTTTTCTACATGATTCCCGAGCGGGGATGGGGCGTGATCGCGGAGGATCCCATGATCATTTTTAAAGTCTGGGAAGGGGGCATGGCTTCTCATGGAGGGATTTTGGGGATCATGGTGTTCACTTTGTTCTACGCCTGGAGAAACAAACTTTCCTGGCCGGGTTTGGGCGACGGAATCGCGATTGTCGCTCCGCTGGGAGTGTTCTTTGGTCGAATCGCAAATTTCATTAACGGAGAACTCTATGGAACGACGACCGCAGCTTCGAATTGGTGGGCGGTGAAGTTTCCGAAGTCTCTCTTTGAGAGGGAAAATGCGGAGAACCTGCAGTTGGCGATACAGCAAGCTGCGACAAGCTCCGAAGAAGTCGGAGCAATTACGGCAACCCTCAAGCAGGATAATTACGAATATTTCCATGTGACCGGAGAGGCCTATGAAAAAATCCTGGAAATCGCTCGTCGTGACCCGGAAGTGCTGAAGGCTTTAGCTGATCACACGCCGGCCCGTCATGCTTCTCAGCTTTATGAAGGAGTTCTTGAAGGCGCGCTAATCTTCGCGGCTCTTTATGCGGTGCGAGTCTTTCTCCCGAGACTTGCGCATGGGGTCATTTCGGGTTGTTTCTTCATCAGTTATGCCATTTTCCGGATTTTGGTTGAGAATGTTCGCCAGCCAGATGCCGAGAAGATCATGGGGGTCACGAAGGGGCAGTTTTATTCCTTCTTCATGATCGCGGTGGGAGTTGGCTTTCTGATTTATGCTGCCAAATCGAAAAAAGGTCTTTCAGCGAGTCGAGAGTAAGGATTGCTCCTTTGCTTAACATTTGCTAACTCGCGCCCTCAAATGCAGCGGGAAGCGATGAAAGAAGTGCGGGTATTCGCACCAGCAACGGTAGCCAATGTGGCTTGCGGCTATGATGTTCTTGGTTTTGCCATCGATGCGCCGGGAGATGAAATCGTGGCCCGTCATTCACCGGAGCCTGGTCTCAGGATTACTAAAATCACCGGCGATGACGGGAAATTACCACTCGAGGCAGAGCAGAATACCGCCGGAGTGGCAGCGTTGGATTTGCTGAAGCATCTGGGTATGCTTGATCTGGGGATTGAACTGGAGATTCACAAGAAGATGCCTTTTGGCAGCGGACTGGGTTCCAGTGCCGCCAGTGCGGTGGCCGGGGCGTATGCAGTGAACAAGCTCATTGGAGAACCGCTCACCAAGAAGCAGCTTTTGCCTTTCGCGATGACCGGAGAGGCCAGCGCCGATGGAGCCTGGCATGCGGATAATGTCGGCCCTTGCTTACTGGGAGGGGTTGTCTTCATTCGCGACAACGAGGAGTTGGATATCTCCCAGCTTCCCGTGCCCAAGAATCTCTGGGCAGCGGTGGTGCATCCTGATATCGAAATTTTGACCAAAGTGGCCCGGGAAATTTTGCCAACTGAAGTTCCACTGGCAAATGTCACCCAACAAATCGGAAACCTCGGAGGTTTGATCTGTGGTCTGATTCAGGAGGACTACGGCATGATTAGTCGTTCGGTGCACGACGTGATCGCGGAGCCGCGGCGACAGAAGCTCATCCCGGAATTTTATAAAGCCAAGAGAGCGGCCATGGGCGCGGGTGCTCTTGGATTCAGCATCTCGGGAGCGGGCCCAAGTGTCTTCGCGCTTTGTGAAGGTGAGGAGTCGGCTCAAAGGGTTGGTGAGGCGATTTCGGCAGTGTTTACCAAAGTTGATCTGGGAAATCAGCTCTATGTCTCCGGGGTGAATTTGGATGGCGTTAAAGTGATCAGCTAGTCATGTCCCAGCGATTTTATAGCACCAAAAGTCCCGGAGATTTCGTTGATGTCAAAGAGGCGGTCCTTCGCTCGCTCCCTGCAGATAACGGGCTTTATATGCCCGAGAAGATCGAGCCACTTGGAGATGATTTTTGGAATGGCTGGCGGGATTTGAGTCTCAGTCAACTGGGTTTTCGAATTGCGCGTCAGGTTTTTCGCGAGAGTATTCCTGCGGATCAATTGGAAATGATTGTGCATGAGGCAATCAATTTTCCGGCCCCATTGGTGACGGTGAAAGAGAAGGAGTATGTGCTCGAATTGTATCACGGTCCGACGCTGGCCTTCAAAGATTTCGGCGCGCGTTTTATGGCTCGTCTGATGAGGTGGTTGACGAGAGATGACGATGGCTTGCTCACGGTGTTGGTTGCGACCAGTGGAGATACCGGCGGGGCGGTTGCCAGCGCCTTTCACAAAGTGCCGGGAACGCGTGTCATCATTTTGTATCCCAAAGGGAAGGTGAGCGGTCTGCAAGAGAAGCAGCTCACGACTTTGGGCGACAATATTACCGCCTTGGAAATCGAAGGCACTTTCGATGACTGTCAACGTCTGGTGAAGTCGGCTTTTCTCAAGCGTGAGATGTCAGAGCGGATGAATCTTACTTCGGCGAACTCGATTAATATCTCCCGGCTTGTTCCGCAGAGTTTTTATTACTTTGATGCCGCGCGCAATTTGCCTGAGGGCGCGAAGCCGACCTTCGTGATCCCCAGCGGGAACTTTGGGAATCTCACCGCCGGATTGTTCGCAGAGGAGATGGGCTTGCCGGTGGAGCAATTTGTGGCCGCTACCAATCGGAATGATGTCGTCCCGGTATACCTCAAGGAAGGGGAGTATCGTCCGCGTTCGAGTGTGGCTACCATTTCCAATGCCATGGATGTAGGAGCGCCGAGTAACTTTGCCCGTATGGAAAGTATTTTTGGCTCCGAGTGGGAGCGGATGCGTTCACGAATCGCGGGCTTTGCCTACGATGATGAAATGACCCGCGATACGATTCGACGGGTCAATGCGGAAACCGGATATACCCTCGAGCCACATGGCGCGGTAGGTTGGATGGCTGCCGAGGCCTGGCGGAAAGATCATCCGGAGGCCCACACCGTCGTTTTGGAAACGGCCCATCCCTCGAAATTCCTCGATGTGATGGAAGAGGAACTTGGTAAAAGCGCGATTGAGATTCCCGAACGCCTGGCTTGTCTCGCTGATCGCGAGAAAGTGGCGATCCAGCTGGGAACTGACGAATCAGCCTTTCAGGATTGGCTGGAGGGTCTGGAATAGCGGAAATATTGCTTTTCTGACCATTTTTTCTAATTTTTGCCTGTCGGATCGCGTTTTTGAAGATAGTTAATTTTTAGTCACCAAACGCACTTCACCCACCCAATCATCATGAGCTTACACGCAGATCTCAGCCCTGAAACCCGCGAGCGCCTTGCTTCTCAACGTCGGTGGTCCACGATCACCAGTCTGCTGGTGGGCCTTTTGACGACTATTCTCATGGGAGTGATCCTGTTTTTGATCGCGATGGCAGTTCAAAAGGAGGAAATCCCCGAATTGGTTTCCTATTCGGCCGAGGCTGAGGATGACGAGACCCAAAAGATTAAAAAGGTCCAAACCCAGGTGGAAAAAAAACCTGCGGCGCCCTCTTCTGCCATGGCTCGCGTCATTGCGGCCAATACCACCTCGCCGGTCGCGGTTCCTGTGCCGGAAATTAATGTTCCCGAAGTCAGTATTGAGTTCGGAGATGGTGAAGGGTTCGGTGCCGGATGGGGAAGTGGTGACGGATTTGGCTCCGGTGGAGGAGGTAGCTTTTTCGGACAGAAAACTTCGGCGGAACGGGTGCTCTATATTATCGATTACTCGTCCTCCATGAAAAGCCAAGGACGTGAGCCGCTGATGCGGAAGGAGATGAAGAAGTCTCTCGATAGTCTTGTTCCAGGAACGAAATACCAGATTGTCTTCTTTTCTGGTCCGGCTTGGGTGGCGGGTAACCAGGTGCAGCACAGCAAGGACAGGAGGGGTGCGACAATTACTGATGGGTCAAAGAAATTTGAATGGACCGGTAAAGGGGCCGGTGGCTGGGAGCCGAAGGGGAAGAAACAGGTTCCCGAATGGCTTGACCTTACCAATCTTCAGCTGAAAAAATCGCAAAAGATCGTTAAGGAATCCAAGCTCTCCTTTGGGACGAGCTGGAAAGGTCCCCTGGAGATGGCTTTCGATATGGATCCACTTCCCCAAGCTATTTTCTTCATGACCGATGGTGTCTCTGGAAAAGAGTCTTTGGATATTGCCAAGAAAATCGGCTCACGTGCCCGAACCAAGGGGATTATTATTAATACCGTGTCTCTCATGGAGCCAAAAGCTCAGGAAGCGATGGGAACTCTGGCCAAAAAATCCGGTGGGCAATTCACCATCGTGAATAAAGACGGAAAGCGCGAGCCTGTGGATTTCAAGTGATCGCAAACCTCAATTGAGGTAGAGCGTCGTAGAGAAGTTTTTTCTTTTGGTGGGGAATCCAAGTGGTGAAAGCTCGACCGGCCATCGGATGTCAAAAGCGCAGCTTCAGGCTGTTTTGGATGTGGTTCTTACGACTTGATACTCACTAGCGGATCGTTCTCGTCGGGGGCGCCAGAAAGGATGGTCTGATAAAGGAGACGAACGCTTTCCACATGATTTGGGAGTGATGCTATCCTTTTGGGAAAGCCGCTGCCAAGTCAGAGTTCGTGATCGATGGGATTAGTTCGAGAGAATCTCGTCGGGAGCCTTGGAGAGAATGTAGTGGAAGGGGGAGAGTCCTTCCATGATGGTCTTCCAGAGGTCGGGATCGTGCGAAACGGAAAGGAGTTCTGGTTTCGTGAGCACGGCAAACCACGATTGTTGTTCTATTTCGTCCTCAAGTTGGTCTTTTTCCCAGCCGGAATATCCTACGAAAGCGCGAACAATCGCGCCCGGCTTGTGGACGTAGCGGATGGCGTCTTCCGCGGAGATGCGGGCTTTAAAAAAGAAATTCTCCTTCTCATTCCAAAATGCCGCGAAGGAAAGGTGGGATTTGGCGACAGGGCCACCGATGTGGACTTGCACTGAAAGGAGGTCGGAAAACTCTTCTCCTTTGAGGAGATCTCCGACGGTGTGTCCAGCCGGTTGATTGAGAATGAGGCCCATGGCGCCGTCTTCCTGGGAATGATCAGCGAGAAGAACGACTGATTTGTGAAAAATCCCTCCACGGAGTGACGGGTCGGCGAGAAGAAGTTTTCCCTCCAATTCCGGTTCATCCGAAGTGTTTTTCACGTGGAAATAATCAATCGGTGGCGGGCGAAGGTCAAGAATGGGTGGTTTGCATGAAGAATTATTATGAATAAGTGTCGATTTGCCGCAAAGAATCCCCTTGATGAAAGCTAATACTTCTTGATTGAACCGCTAGATTTAGTGAGGTTGCCGCCCTCATGAATACAGAAGCACTAACAAGAGTAGCCGCTGAGGCCCGCGGATTGGCCATCGATGCCGTCCACGCCTGTTCCTCCGGTCACCTCGGCCTCCCCTTGGGTTGCGCAGATATGGGCGCCGTTCTTTTTGGCGAATCCCTCCGTTTTAACCCCGCCGCTCCCAAGTGGTTGAATCGTGACCGTTTCATCCTTTCCGCCGGTCATGGCTCGATGTTCATCTACAGCTGGCTCCACCTTTCGGGATACAATGTTTCCATTCAGGACGTTGCTGATTTCCGCAAACTGCATTCGATCACTCCGGGTCACCCTGAGTTCGACGAGACCGAAGGTGTCGAAGCCACCACCGGACCACTCGGACAGGGAGTGGGTAATGCCGTGGGATATGCTCTCTCCGGAAAGCGCGCCGCCGCGAAATTCAACACCGCCGATCACACTATTATCGACAACCACGTCGTGGCTCTTGCCGGGGACGGATGTCTTCAGGAGGGAGTTGCCCAGGAAGCGATTGCTTTCGCGGGTCATAGCCAACTCGATAACCTCATTTTAATTTATGATTCCAATGACGTCACTCTCGACGCCATGGCTGACGTTTCTCAAGGTTGGGACGCAGCGAAATATTTCGAGTCTCTCAACTGGGATGCCGTTACCATCGACGGGCATGATCTCGCCGCCGTGAAAGCCGCTCTCGATACCGCCAAGTCGAGCGACAATGGCAAGCCGACGGTCATTATTGCCAAGACCGAGATTGGTCGTGGTATTCCCGAAGTTGCCGGAACGGCCAAAGGCCACGGTGAGGGTGGAGCGAACTTTGCTGAATCCGCTCGCAAGGGGCTGGGGCTCCCGGAAGAGACCTTCTTTGTCTCCGAGGAGACCAAAGCATACTTCGCCGCACAGAACGAAGGCCGCGTTGCCGAGTTCACTGAGTGGGAAGCGACGTTCGCTGCCTGGTCCGCTGCCAATCCGGCTCTCGCCGAAGAACTCGAGGCAGGCGTCTCCAATATTGTTCCGACCGATCTCTCCGCTCAGATTCCCGCCTTCGCCGACGATTACGCCGACGCAACCCGTGGATCAGGTGGTGTGGTGATCAATGCTGTGGCCAAGGCCATGCCTAACCTCATCACCGGATCAGCTGACCTCTACGGATCGACCAAAAACTACCTCAAGGAAGGTGGCGATTATTCTGCTGCGACTCCGGAAGGACGCAATATTTGGTTCGGTATTCGCGAGCATGCGATGGGCGCGATCTGCAATGGCATCGCCTACGACGGTCTGTTCCGCGCTAGTGGAGCGACCTTCCTCGTCTTCGCTGATTATCTTCGTCCTGCGATTCGTATTGCGGGTCTTGCCAAGCTGCCGGTGACCTATGTCTTCACACACGATTCCGTTGGAGTGGGCGAGGACGGACCGACTCACCAGCCGGTGGAAACGGTCAGCGGTCTCCGCGTCATTCCCAACGTCGACGTGATTCGTCCTGCCGATCAGGAAGAAGTCGCCGGAGCCTGGATTTCTTCCATGGAGCGTAATGATGGACCGACCGTTCTCAGTTTAAGTCGTCAGAAGGTTCTTTCTCTGAATGGTTACGCTTCTGTCGAAACCCGCCGTGATGGTGTTGGTAAGGGAGCCTACATTCTCAAGAAGGAAGAAGGCGCACTTGAGTGTATCATTCTTGCGACTGGTTCGGAAGTGGAGCACGCTGTCAATGCAGCCAAAGAACTTGGAGCCGGAGCCCGCGTGGTTTCCGTTCCTTGCATGGAGCGCTTTGATCGCCAGACCGCCGAGTATCGCGAGGAGGTTCTCCCGTCTTCCTGCACCAAGCGTGTTGCCATCGAAGCCGGTGTCAGCGCCCTCTGGTATAAGTATGTCGGACTCGAAGGTTCCGTCGTTGGAATCGATAGATTCGGCATGTCTGCACCTGGTAACGTGGTGATGGACGAGCTCGGCATCAATGCCGCCAGCGTGGTGAGCGCATTGAGTTAAGCGATTACCCCTAAAAATTTAACAGCCTCTACCCGGGATCGGGCGGAGGCTGTTGTTTTTATTTTTGGAAACTAAAAAAGGCCTCCGGTCAGGGAGGCCCTTTGAAGCTGAGATGAAGGATTAGTTGAGCTTGCGGATGCGGAGTTTGCGGAAGTGGATCAAGCTGCCGGGGTCGTGGCCCTGAATAGCGATGGTGCCTTTACTGAGGCGCTTAGTCTTTTCCTTGTGGTCGGCGGGTTCGGTGTATTCGTTGGTTACCTTTCCGTCGATGGTGACTGTGATCTTCTTTCCTTCGACCTTGATGTTGTAGGTGAACCATTTGTCGTCGACATGGCCCGGGGTTTTGACGTCTTTGAAGCTGTAGATACTGCCGGTTTTACGCCAATCCTTCTGGGTGGCGTTGACCTGACATTCGTATCCAACGGAGGGCCATCCTTTTTCCTGATAGGCGGTGTGGATAAAGATGCCGGCATTGGCGCTTTTGGCGGTTTTGACTTCGCATTCGAATTCGAAATTCTTGAACTGGGCGTTGCCGTCTTTTCCGTAGAAGAGGTGGGCGCGCGGGCCGACGACTTTGATGGTGCCGTCCTCGACGGAGAAGGTGGAGGGGTTTTCGGTATTAACCTTCCAGCCGTTAAGAGTTTTTCCGTCGAACATTTGCACCCATTCTCCGGCGAGGGCGAATTGAGCAAAGAGGGCGGCGATTGCGGAGGCGATCAGTTTTGTTTTCATTTGTAGTGTGGTATTTCTAGGAGTTGAGAGGGGGGATGGCAAATTGATTCAATCTATCGTTTGAGGGTTGGTTCCAGCCAGAGCCCCCAGTCGGAAGCGGCTCCATCTGGAGTGGTCTCGGTGATGAGTTCGAGGGACATAATGGTTTTGATGTTCAGGGAGAAGGTTTTAAGTTGGCCTTCTTTGATTACGGGAGATCTCCAAAGTGATTTGCCGTCGCCTTTGACTTCGAATCGCACGGAGCCACTTTTCCCAGCAGCGAGGCCGACAGTACCTTCGAGTTTTGACCATTTTTTGTTGAGCTTGTATTGGTGAAGTGAAGGCGCGTGGGCGTAGATTCCAGTGGCGAAGATCTTTGATCCGGATTCGAGGAGGGGAGAAGGTCCGGGAAGGGTGTCGTAGCTTGGTCTTCCCCAGCCGACTTTTTCCGAAGTGGGCGTGAGCCGGGTAAGTGCGACCAATTGGGTTGATTGGGAAATAGGACCTTTGGCATCATTTTGACTTAAGAGAATCTTGGCGATTTTAGCGGCCCGGGGATTCTTGAGCGCTGAGGAGATTTTGCGGGCCTTGTCGATGCGTTTGGCATTCAATGCTTGGATCAGAGGAGCAAGAGATTTTTTGATTTGGAAGGTGGAGAGGTCTGGTGTGCGGTCCTTCGAGACGGCGTAGGGGTATTTGAATTTTGTTTGGGACATCCAGCCGTTGGTCGAGCCGTTGACGTGAAGCGGGATGAGCCGAAGTTCGCCGGATTTTCCCGCCGGAAGGGCGTCGCAGGTGAGAGTGAAGTTTCCGTTGGTATCGGGAATGGCCGTGGCCGTGGTGGCGTTGTAGTCGCTTCCTCCCTCGGGGTCGAAATAGGCGACGATAGCGTAAACAGGAGGATTGGCGACGATTGAGCCCGAGACCTCGATCGCTTTGCCTTCGGCGCTGATGCTGAGCTCTTTGATTTCGGCGGAGGTTGGGGAGCTGAATTCTTTTGTTGAGCCGGAGAATTGGGGATGGGAGGCCAGACGGAGGGCGTGGGCGAGGGTGAGGAAGGATCCTTTTCCTTCGCCACGGAGCTCATCGCCGTAGGAACGATTGCCCGATCCCATGAGGGCAGTCCCGCGAGCGGCTTCGTCGGGGCGTTCCCTGCAATGAGGAAGGCCGAGAGCATGGCCTAATTCGTGACAGACTCCACCGATGAAAATGGAGTTGTGTTTACCAAGGGAGATGCGGCCGTACTCGCCGTCCTGTATCATGGGCTTATTAAGGGGGATGTTTTTTGGGTCAAGCTCGGGGGAGTCGAGTTGCCAGGCGGTGCCTCTTTGGAAGTTTCCGCCGGCGTAGTAGGGGGAATTGTGTTTGAAGATGAGCTTTTCCTCATCCCAAGTGGCGAGGTTACAAAAGAGGACGATGGTTTCCCTGTCGGCGTCAATTCCTGCTTTTTTCAAAGCGGGGAGGCATTCTTTGCGAATTTCACTTCCAGAGGGTCTTCCGTAGTGAGAGTTGGGATGGTTTCCTTCGATAAGATGGATTTTCAGCTGTCCCGGTTTTGAGTATGGGAGGTTGATTGAGCGAGGTCCGAACCCGAGGCGCTTCATTTCCTTGGCATAGAACTCCTGGATGTGCTCCATCATTCGAGTCAGCCGAGCTTCGTAATTTTCTGGAGGCTTCCGGTCTTTTGGCGTCCAGAGGACGAAGTGAAGGTTTCGAGTCTCTTTCTTGGGAGCAATCGCATTCCAACTGTCGAGGATCTTGATCGCCTGGGCTGCCTTCTCGGCTTCGCCCGGAACCTGGGCGGTGAGGGTTGCGATGGACAGGGCAAAAAGGTAGAGGCGCATGGAGAAGAAATAGCGCTTTCTCTAAATTACCCAAGCAAGGAAATGAGGCTATTTCCAGTGGTAGACCGAGATGCCTTCCAGATCGCGGATGACCACTTCCTCCCCGCAGATTGTCAGGTGGGCCCAGGTCGGGCGAGCGCTGACTTCGAGTTCATCGATGAGTTCAAACTCCTTGGGATTCGCTTCGATCAGGTAGAGCTTTCCCTTGCTGTCGAGAGCGAGAATACGGTTGCCATTTGAAACGGTGGACCAGTAGTCGCCGAATTTCTTTTCGGTGGACCACAGAACTTTCCGGGCACTTGGGTCGATACAGTGAAAGCGCTTGTCTCTTCCGTGGAGATA
>JAQWZU010000045.1 GCA_029253285.1 Akkermansiaceae bacterium
TTGATCCGTGACGGGAATCTTCATACCTATCGCATAAATATGGCTGACGAAGCTGCCTGGGACGGAAATTTGAATCTCTTGAGGCTCGACCCACTGGCCGACGGCGATGCCGCCGCAGGTCGGTCGTTCGAAATCGATTACGTGCGTCTCCTTGAAGGAAGTGCCATTATTCCCGAACCTTCTGGTGCCTTGCTCACGATGTTGGGCGGATTCTTATTTTTCGCCCGTCGCCGGAGATAGGAATTAACAGCCGGATCAGTCATGCTGAGTGAATACTGGGATATTTTTAACCGGTGCCTCCGTAACCGGTGCCTCCGTAACCGGTGCCTCCGTAACCGGTAGCCAGATCGAACTGGTAGTCCGATAAAAGTAGGGTGAGGGGAGCGAGTCGGCCTAAAAAGGCCAAGTTGACGGTTCTTCTCGATTATCTGTTCGCCGCCTGTCGCTGCGGCTGGGAAAAAATCAGACAAACAGTGTCGGCTATTGCAATTCGATTCGCAGGCGTCCGAAGTTGTGGTCCTTGTCAGTCGCGGGGAAGGCCGAGCGCCAGGTTTCCAGAGTGACTCCTTCTTCTGCCTGGGCAGAGCTGACGAATACGCCATCGGCAGTCCAGCTGTTCAAATTGTCCGAGAACTCGACGAGGTAGTTTAAGTCAGTCGCTCCCGGGCGATGGCGGAAGGTCAGGGTTAGGTAGTCTCTATCGGCACCGCCGACATTGATCGTTTCGATTTGTGCCGTAGGAAGATCGGCGGAACTCGGTGAGGTGTGGTCACTTGCCAGGGCGAATTCGAGAAGGTTGGGGATATCATCGCCGTCGCCGTCGCCGAGATCATCGATAATGCCATTCGCGCTGCGCCAATCGCTGTAGTCAGTTCCTGCTTCATCCGAGCCGGGGCTGCCGCCGGTCGTCGAGCTGGCACGCCAGCTTGTAGCGAGGTTGTGATCCGGTCCGGGGATGGAGTCAGGGTCGATCAAGGTCAGGCTTGGACCGCTGCCATCAGCCGTAACTGGCCACGGAGCCTTGTCATCATATTCGTTAATATCGTGGATCGCGATTCCGGCTCCGAAGGAGAGTTTCAATTGTTCTCCGCCATTACTTAGGTTGTTTCCGTCGAACTCACCTGCGATGGGCAAGCCCGTGCCGTAGCGCACTTCAAAAGCCGCGATATTTTTCACGATCAGGACATACTCGCCAGCCCCGAGCGTCTCGACCGCGCTCCCGTCAAAGTCGAAATCAACACCCTTGGTAAATCGGACGTTGCGGAGATCGAGCGAGGTGCTGCCGACGTTTTTCAGTTCGATATATTCGTAGTCGTCTCGATTGGTGGAGACCGTGGCCTCCGGTCCGGTTGGCTCAGCCGGGTGATACATGATTTCGGTGAGGCGCAGGTGGTCGGTGAAGTTGGAAATGTCAGGTTGCGAAGCGGTGAACTCGACAGGTTGTGACCAGTGGCTCCAGCGTCCCAGAGAATCCCGCATTTTGGTGCGCACGCGATAGAGGTTTCCGGGGCGTACCGCGACGGGCGGGATGGTGACGGCGTAGTCAGTTGTGGGGATATCGCCGGTCTCCCAGTCAGCCTCGATTTCGTATTTGCGTTCGAGGTAGTGATCGTAGGACGGATCAGCAGGGTCGAATCGCGGGTCGTCGGGCAGGGTGACCTCGGCGATGCGCCATTGTTGGGCGGTGAAGGTGGCTCCGCCCGAGCCGCTGAAGGACGAAGAGGTGAAGCTGAGTTCGCTGGTGGGGAATCCCGCGCCTCCCGTATACGTGATCGTTGGGCGAGTCGGGATATTCGCTTCGTCTGCATTCAGGTAGGTGGATGTCATAAACGACTCGCGGCCTGAGACATAAGATTTCAGCTTGGCGACCATTCCGGGAAAGCTGTCCGCTGGAGTTGTCGCGGCATTGTAAAAACGCCCGTGACCGGCTTTGGAGCCGTTGACTAGACCTGAGACCAGGATTGGGTTGTAATCCCACATCGCGCGGTCGGCATCGACCAATGAAGGTTGGCCCGGGGTGTGGACCCAGTGGGCGATCTCGTCGAGAAGCATCCCTTGTTGTTCGCTATTGTGAAGCAGGTCCTGCAGGTGTCGGACCTGATTGCGGTATCCGAGTTGGAACTCAGGGATGGCGAGGACGTCGTCTCGGAGAGGTCCACCGGGATCGTTGCGATAGGGAGTAGTCCAAGTAAGATCGAGGTCCCAGTTGACCACCTGCCACTTGTCAGTCTCCGGGTTGTGGAAGAAGAAATAATTTTTGCCGGCGTGGATGTCGTAGTCGTGCACCCAGGTGGCGCTGGCGCGGAAGTTATAGTAGCTGTCCAAGTCGAGATGATCGTGCCACCATTGTGTGGTGGGCGAGCCGTTTCGGTAACCGGCGATGAAATCATCAACGTCTCCGTTGGGCAGCGATGACTCGAGATACGATCCCTGATTGTTGGGCGGGTTTTGGTTGTTGTTCCCCTCGATCTTCCAGAGGTAGCCATCGGGCAGGTCGTGTTGTTCGGTGAACTGGCCGTCGAGTTGTTCGATCGCCATGTAGAGACCTTGGAAATCACTGTTGAATTGGTCGGTGCCGTTTTCATTTGCGCTTTCGATGATGCGGAAATGGGCGTAGTTGGTCAGTGGGGCAGGGGTGCCGGCGAGGTTGTGGTTTTTAAAGCCAGCACCTTCGAATAAACCCTGTTCGCCGCGTTGGCCAAAGTTACCTTGGGTGATCAAAGCGGAGAAATTGAGCTTGTTCCACTCGGCCTTGTATTTTTTCCCCTGATCATCCCGCGCCGCAAATCGGTGGCCACGGTTGAAGTCGAATTTCCACATGTTTTTCCCCATGGCGTATCTCCAAACACCGCCCCGTGCGCGGTAACGGATATGATCGTAAACCTTGCCTTCATAAACGAGAGCGCCATCCCAGAGGTAATCACTTCCACCGTAGGTTCCGCTGGTCGAGCTCGGAATGTGCTGCGAATCTTCGTGGTCGCTTCTCGTTGTCAGTAGCTGGTAAACCGCAACTGGTTCCATTGTTGAAAAATCGTAAGTGACCGAAGGTGAGACACCGGGGCGAGCGCTTGCGGTCCAAGTTGGCATCGTTCCGTAGACGAAGTAAGCAAAGTTTGGAACCGGGTCGTCGGGGTAGGGCACCTGGTGGTTGTTGGCTGCGGTGTCGGTGGCCTCGATGCGGAAGCGGATCATGCGACGATGCGTGTTCAGTGCAGCGGGGATCGTAGCAGAGTAAATGTCATCGCCGGAAAATTCGTCGCCTCCGGTGCCGTTGTCGTTCAGTGTCAGGCTGGTCCAACCCGAATTGTAACGTGGGTCGTCGATGTCAATGTAGTCGCCGGGGTTCACCAGCTGGTAGTCGAGGTTGGCGCTTTCCACGCCATCGGGGTCGGTGACCTTGGCGGTGATGCGGACCTCTTCGCCCGGCAGGATTGTCTTGTCTGTTTCCATGACGCGGCCGATGGGTGCATAGTCAACTTGGCGGATGCTTGGCGGTGCGTTCGATGCGAAGGTGGAATTTTGCAAGTCAGGAGTGGGCGCGGCTGATCGCCAGGTGCCCCCGACTTCGTTGTCAAACCCGGGGTTAATGAGTTGGATCGATGGGCTGACGTTACTGATGGAATCACCGACGGTGGGCCACGGGAATCCAAGTTTGTAATCAACTCTGTCGATCTCGTTACCATTCGAGTCGCTCAAGGTGATCGTCTCACCGCTATTCTTCAGACTTCCCGACCACGGGCCGAGGCTTCCAGCCTGTCCGAATTTCGACTGCACCGTGGCCGGGTCCTCGGCGATGACGAGGAAACCGTTTGCCGGGATCGAGGCTCCGACCCCGAAGGTGTAACGGACACCTCCTTCGAGCTCCCAGCCAACCAGGCTGACTGGCGAAGCGCTGACGTTAACCAATTCGATGAATTCGGCGGGCACCGTTTTGTCGTCCTCATCGTAATGGACCTCGTTGATTACGATGGTCGGTGGGATGTAGACAGGCGTGACGAAGGAGAGCGTGGGAGCGGCCCATTGATCGCCAGCGGCATTACTGGCGAGCGCACGGAAGTAGTAGATTGATTCGGACGCAAGGTTACCGACGAAGCGGTTGAAAGCCCCGCTCTGGGTTCCAATTTGCACGAATGATTCCCATGCGCCGGTGGAGTTACCCCCGTCGGTGCGACCGTAGTAAATGGTGACCGATGGCGGATCAAAACCCACGTTGGTGACCTCGCCGCGCAAGACCGCGGAGATTCCGGTAACGCCAGTGGCGTTTTGATTAGTGAGTTGTGCAAGCGTCACCTGAGGAGTGGTAAATGTGGCCGTTGAGCTTGCCCAAGCCGTCCCTCCTGAATTCACCGCACGAGCGCGGAAGTAGTATTGCGTGTTCGAAATGAGATTGGAAATAGGACCGCTCGCTGAGCCGATTTGTATGCCCAAGTCGAGCGACTCAGTCCAGCTCCCGGGATCTGTGTCGCCGTCGCTCGTCCCATAGAAAAGAGTAACGGCTGGAGGGTTGCCGCCGGTCACGGTAACATTACCTCCGATTTCTGCGCTGGTGCCAAGAAGGTTTGTGGCAGCGATGTTTTCAATCGCCGGAGGTAGGGCGAGGGTTTGAAAAGTTTGCGTTGGCGAGGCCCAGATTCCGGCGGCGGTGTTTTGGGCGAAGGCCCGGTAATAGTAATCCTGTGCCGGGGTGAGTCCGCTCAGCACGTGGTTAAATGCGCCGCTTTGGGGGCCGAGCGAGATTGATTGATCCCAATTCGCCGCAAGGCCGCCGGCATCGTCATCGCCCCAGTAGAGCGTGATCGTTGGCGTGTCGGCACCGATGTCAGTGACCTCGCCGCCGATGCTTGCGCCGGAGGTCGTGATGCTTGAGGCCGGAGTGTTGATAATAGTCGGTTGGCCGACGATGAATGATTCTTTGAGTCGAATGCCATTGAGCGCGTAGCCTTTTGAGCCCCCGGCGGCGCCCGTGCCTACCCCAGGTGTCGGTCCGGTGTATTGGCGTGACTCGACCTGAAATGTCCCGTCGGCTCCGGGATCGATGTCGGTCCACTGCACGACGAAGCCCTGGTTGGCGAGGTGGTTGGCACCAGTCCAGATAGCCACCTCGTTGGCGGCCAAACCAGCGGTGACGATTCCGAGGCCCGAGCTGTGCGCTGCAGTGAACGCTTCCGCTCCCGTGATGCGCACGAGTGTCCATCGTTCGTCGTAATTGCCGCGGCAGGCTGTGCCGGCAAACTCATACTTGCTGGCCGCATCCAATCCGGAGAAGCCATAGGTGAAGAAGTCGGTCCCATTGACCGCAAGACTGTGCGGGTTGCCACTGCTGAAATCGACGAAGCCACCGAAGATATTATCCGCATCGGTTCCTGCGGCGGGGACCGCAGTAGAGCTTTCATAGCCTACGCCAGATTGGCTCACGGTGAGTGTGACCGAGGTGTTCGCGCCGGTAAGGATGTCTTTCATCAACCCGCTGCTGGTTGCGTTGGGAGCATACACAGTCGTGTTGGGATGGGTGGCCGGTCCAGACGCGATGTCGTTGTAGGCACTGAACTCCGCCCGGGCAACCAGCACGCACAAGGCCAGCAAAAGGCTGGCGCGGAAGATTCCGGTGGAACCCGACGAAGCGGCGAGGGGAATGGGTGAGGACCTCATTGAGGAAGCCTACGGAGCGCTTCAGCTCCCGTCGATCAACAACTCCAGTTC
>JAQWZU010000191.1 GCA_029253285.1 Akkermansiaceae bacterium
AAAAAGTGGCCCGATGGTGGTCCGAAGCTTCTTTGGCAATCGCAAGTCTGCGGAAAGGGATATAGCGGTCCCGCGATTGTCGGCGGGAAGGTTTACTATACCGGAACGATCGATGGAAAGGCCAAGATCATTTGCCTCAATGTGGCCGATGGCAAGGAAGTCTGGAGTTCGGAGTTGGGTGATGATCCTGCCGATGGTTATAGCACGGGATGGGGAAGCGGACCTCGGGGGACCCCGACGGTAAGTGACGGCGTGGTCTATGCGATTAGTGCGAATGGTTCTTTGACTGCAGTCGATGCTGCCGACGGAAAACGAAAGTGGAGTAAGGAATTTGTGAAGGACTTTGGCGGGAAGGTGTCCAAATGGGGGTATTCGGAATCGCCCTTGGTTGACGGAGATCAGTTGATTGTCACGCCAGGTGGAAAAGATGGTGCGATTGTGGCTCTTGATAAGAAAACGGGGAAAACGATATGGAGAAGTAAGGAGTTAACAGATGGAGCGGAGTATTCCTCGGTGGTCATCGCTGAGGTGAATGGGAAGAAGCAATATGTGCAACTATTCATGAAGACTCTTGCGGGTGTCGATGCCAAGACCGGGAAGCTGCTCTGGACTTCGAAATGGCCCAAGGGGCGCACGGCAGTGATTCCGACTCCCATTTTTCATGACGGGAAAGTTTATATGACTTCCGGATATGGTGCTGGGTGTAAGCTGGTGGATATCTCAGGTGCGGAGGCGAAGGATGTTTGGCAAAATACTGAAATGAAAAATCACCATGGTGGAGTCGTTCTCCTTGATGGCTATCTCTACGGCTTTTCCGATGGGGCAGGCTTGGTCTGTCAGAAGTTTGAAACTGGCGAGAAAGTTTGGAGCGAGAGAGGAAAGGGGATTGGTAAGGGCGCGGTCCACTACGCAGATGGCCTTCTTTACTGTGTCGATGAAGATGAAGGTTCGGTCTTCATTGCCGAAGCAACTCCAAAGGGATTCAGTGAAAAGGGAAGATTCCCAATGCCTAAAGAGACCGAACTTCGTAAGGGCACGAATGGCAAAGTCTGGACCCACCCAGTGGTCTTGGACGGTAAGCTCTACTTACGGGACCAGGACCTCGTCTTTTGCTACGACGTGAAGGGCTAGGACTTGAATTCGCGGTCAGCCTGTTTGCGATAGCCGTTCAGGCTGGCGGTCTGGTTGTCGAAGACCTCGAGGATGGAGTAGGAATTGTTTTCTGCTCCTTTTCCCTCGATGACCGCAGAGAGCGTGCAGTAGGGGATCTTGTTGATTACCGTGAGTTCGTTCTTGTGGCTATGACCCTGGAAAACGGCGAGGACATTTTTTGAGTGTTCGAGGATCTTCCGGACTTCGAGACATTGTTTGATCGCGTAGCTGTGTTTAGGAGGGAGGTCGAGTCGTTGATGGGCGAAAACGAGAGTGGGGAGTTTGTTCTCTTCGAGGTCTTTTTTGAGCCAGGCAATCTCTTCCGGCGGCATGTTGGGATCGTTCCATTTGGAATTATTCCGGCCGTAATGTTTCAGGTCCTTGGTGTAGCATGCATCGAGAATGACAAGATGAACTCCGTTGAGATCAAAGGAATAGTGTCCTGATTTGCTGGCGGTCTTGGCGTGTTGAAAAAACTCCTCTTTGGTTAGGGTGTCGACACAGTGATTTCCTAAAACATAGTGGCAGGGAATGCCGGGTTCGTTCATGATGGGAACAATTTTTTTGAGGTAGGAAAGCTCCT
>JAQWZU010000050.1 GCA_029253285.1 Akkermansiaceae bacterium
AATCTCAAGACGCCGGAGGGACAAAAAATGTTTCGTGATGTCGCGACCGACATCGCACATCTCGTGAAAAAATACCGAGGGTCCCTGAGCGGAGAACATGGTGACGGACGGCTGCGCGGGGAGTTCATTCCCTTGATGGTCGGTGACCATTGTTACCAGCTGATGCGCGAGGTGAAGGCGGTATTCGATCCCGAAAATATCTTCAATCCGGGAAAGATCGTGGACACCCCACCGATGGATACCTCGCTACGCCACAGCCCAGGGCAGGGGACTCCGGAATATGAAACGGTCTTTGATTTTAGCGACACCATGGGGGTGCTACGCGCTTCCGAGAAATGCAACGGATCGGGTGACTGCCGCAAAGGACCGCAGGCTGGCGGCACGATGTGCCCGAGCTACATGGCCACTCGTGAGGAAAAGCACACCACCCGTGCCCGCGCAAATATCCTGCGCCAAATTCTCACTGAGCCGGCGGATGCCGAGCACCCCTTCAATAGCGAGGAGATTAAGGAGGTCATGGATCTTTGTCTGTCTTGTAAAGCCTGCAAGTCGGAGTGTCCGTCGAGCGTGGATATGACCAAACTCAAGGCCGAGTTCCAGCAGCACTATCATGAGGCGAATGGCGTGCCGCTGCGCTCACGGATGGTTGCGCATTTTGCCGATAGTGCGCGCCTCGCCTCGTTTGCACCTCGGCTCTACAACGCATTTTTTCAGACTCCGATTCTGCGCCGTATCGCCAACCCACTTATCGGCTTTCACTCTGAGCGCAGCATTCCAAGGCTTAACCGCATCACGCTGCGTCGCTGGTTTGCCGGCCGCACTCCACTTGTCCCCACGCGTGGTAAGCGCCTCGGTCGAGTCCACCTCTTCTGCGACGAGTTCACCAATTACAATGACCTGGATGCCGGCATCGCAACTGTCGAGCTGCTGGAGCTTTTGGGCTACGAGGTCAACTTTCCCGATCACGTCGAAAGCGGACGGGCTTCGCTTTCCAAGGGTCTTGTCCGGCGGGCCCAGGGCTTCGCCAATGAGAACGTCCGACGGCTATCCTCGATTGTCTCAGGAGAAGAACCGCTCATTGGCATCGAGCCGTCCGCGCTCCTCGGTTTTCGCGATGAATACCCTGCCTTGGTCGATCCCGCGCTGCGCGAAGCTTCCCAAGAGCTCGCGTCGCATTGCCTGCTGCTGGACGAGTTCATTGTCCGCGAGGCCGATGCGGGCCGAATCGACAGTGCGTGTTTTACCGATGAGGTCCGCACCATTCATGTTCATGGCCACTGCCACCAGAAGGCCCTCGCTTCAATCGATCCCACCTTGCAAATGCTTTCATTGCCCGGGAATTATTCGGTGAGCGAAATCCCTTCAGGGTGTTGTGGTATGGCTGGGTCTTTCGGGTACGAGAAAGAGCATTATGAAGTCTCAATGCAGGTGGGCTCGTTGGTTCTTTTTCCTCATCTGAAGGAACTTGATCCTGAGGTTCTTGTCGCTGCTGCTGGAACCAGTTGCCGCCACCAGATTGCCGATGGCGTTGATCGAGCTGCTTTGCATCCGGCCAAGATCCTACGTGACGCGCTCGCTTGAGTTTATCAGCTGCTGAATTTTCGTGGGATTTCCTCGGAAAATCTCTCGCGGCAGGATCGCTCAGAGTTTCTCAACAAAAGATTGAGGAAGAACTTGCCGAAACCAGAAGTATAAAGGGAGGAAATCGAATTAACGGAGCAAGAGTTATGAACAACGAAGAACAAGATTACGAGCAGTCCGGTTTGTCCCGACGGGGATTCCTGCATGGAATGGGTGGCGCCGGAGCCCTTTTGGGAATGACCGGGATGGCTGCGGCCGATGATGCCCCGAGGGATGCCGATGGGAAAATCATTCCGGGCTTTGAAAAAACAAAGGATGACCCGAATGCCGCGAAAGGCTGGCAGCCGGTTTCGGACCGCAGGGTCCGTGTCGGTATCGCGGGATATGGGCTCTGCAAATTTGGGGCGGCATTCTCTTATCAAAACCATCCCAATGTTGAAGTGGTGGCGGCTACTGATCTCGATCCCGGTCGCTGCGCTGCTTTGGCCAAAGCGGTGGGCGCGAAGAAGACTTATCCGTCCTGTGAAGAGATGATTAAGGACAAGAGTATCGAAGCCGTTTACATCGCGACCGATGCGCCGAGTCATGCGCGTCTCGCCATCATGGCTTTGAATCATGGTAAGCATGTCGTTTCTGCCGTTCCCGCGGTCTTTGGATTTGAAGCCGAGGGGGAAGCGGAAGAGTTGTTCAATGCCGTTAAGAAGAGCGGCATGAAGTACATGATGAATGAGACCTCGACGTTTCATGCCGATCTCTATGCCAAGCGAATGCAGTATCAGGCCGGCGCTTTGGGAAAGGTGATCTATTCAGAAGGAGAATATTGGCATGATTTTGGAGCCAAGGGAATTCGTGGATTCAATCCGAAGAATGGCAAGGTTGATGTCAATGGTTGGCGCAAGGCTGTTCCTCCGATGTGGTATCCCACTCACGCGACCGCTTACTATGTCTCCATCACCGGTGGACGCTTCACCGAAGTCTCGGCAGTGGGAACGCCCGGGCTTTATCCCGAATACAATGGTGGCGACAATCAGCACAAGAATCCCTTTGGGACCGAGATCGCGATGCTCAAGACCAGTGAGGGCGGGATCTCACGGATGGGCGGGAGTTGGGATATGAAAGATGCCCACGGAGAGAAAGGCCGGGTCTATGGAGAGAAGCCCCACAATAAGAAGATCAACGGAAGTCGCCCACCCTTGCCACCCGGCGTGAGTGGAGGTGGTCATGGCGGTTCGCACGGACAACTGACGAATAACTTTGTCGAGTCGATTCTGCTCGATAAAAAACCCATCGTCGACATCGGCGATGCCCTGAACATGACCTTGGCCGGCGTCGTGGCCCATCAGTCGGCTCTCAAAGGTGGCGAGTGGATGACGATCCCACAGTATGATTTGTAGGCACAAAATTAAGTTAGGGTGCTGCGGTTCAACCGCAAATCCTTTTGTCTCGCTAAGTTGAGCGATGGCGATCTAGATTTGGAGCAGATTGAGGTGCACGAATCAGTGCGGATTGAAGGCATGGACCAGCAGCATGACATCAACTTGTCAAAAGAGCAGTGGAAGACACGGCAGACTTTGATTGGCCGCGCGCGCGATCCGAATGACGGCAAGGCCTGGGGCGAATTTACCGACTATTATGCGGGCTTCATTCGCATGGTGCTGATGCAGCTGCGCGCGCCACCGGATGACCTCGAAGATCTTAGCCAAACCATCCTGGTGAAGCTATGGAAGAACCTTTCAACTGTGGAACTGGATCGTGACCACGCCCGGTTTCGCACTTGGCTGGGAACGGTGATCCGCAATACTTTCCATACGCATTGCAGCCAGTCGGCCTCGCGTAAACGCCGGGAAAACAAGGCCGCTGTCGCCGACGTTGTCCCACCGGATATCGAGGACATCATTGAAAGCGAGTGGCGAAAACACCTTATTGCGCTGGTCATTGAACGCTTGAATGCCAGTTTCTCCGGTAGGGCCATGGAGGTTTTCACAATGACGCTCGATGGAAAGTCTGTCGACGAGATCGCGTCGGAGCTCGAGTTAACCAAGGACTCGGTCTATGTCCTGCGCAATCGTGTCCAGTCGCGCTTCCGCAAGGAAGCACGGCAGTTGCGCACTTACCTGGAGTTTGACCAATGACGGAAGAATCGAGAGAGCGAACCCAAGCCTTGAACGATCTGTTTGAGGAGGCGTTTGAGGAGATTGATCCGGCCGCAGAATCGCCTCTTTACGGCCAGCTCTGTTCGCTTCATGAGCGCTACGGTGAAGCTGAGCTAATCGCGGTCGGCGGCATGAAACGCATCCTCAAGGTCCTCGATCGGCACGGGAATCGTCAGGTCGCGATGGCTCGTTTGCATGAAGACGCAAGCGATTTGCTCTTTGATCCATTGATTCGGGAGGCGCGGCTTACCGCGCTGCTCGAACACCCGAACATCATCTCCGTGCACGATGTCGGCGTCGACGAAGCGGGGCAACCGTATTTCACCATGGATCTGAAAGCCGGTGACGGGCTCGATGTGGTCTTGCAGAAGGCTCTTGCGGATGGGGGGTGGCCGCTCTCGGATCGACTCGATATTTTTCTCAAGGTTTGCGATGCGATCACTTACGCGCATTCGCGCGACGTCATTCATCTGGATTTGAAACCAGCCAACATCCAGGTTGGTCATTACGGCGAAGTGCTGGTCTGTGACTGGGGCTTGGCAAAGCTGATCGGCGACACGGATGAGATCGATGATGATGTGTTGCTTAATCCCGACCTGTTGAGCGGAATGACGGTCTACGGTCGGGTCAAGGGAACTCCCGGCTATATGGCACCCGAGCAAATTCGCGGCGGGACCAGGGACAAGCGCACCGACATCTACGCCCTGGGCGCCCTACTATACGCCGTGCTGGCCTGTCGTTCGCCCCTCGACGGTGACACCGAAGCCATGCTGAAGGCGGCGGTGTCCGGTGATATTGTATCGCCAACCGTGCGCGGGAGCGGCGTTCCCGAGAGTTTGAGTGCCGTGGTCATGAAGGCGATGGCACTCAAGCCGGCCGATCGCTATGCCTCGGTGAGCGACTTGATCACGGATGTCCGCGCGTTTCTTGGCGGGTTTTCTCCCGTAGCCCATGAAAGCGGGCCGGCAACCGAGTTTTTGCTGTTCTATCGTCGACATCGCGTCAGCTGCAATGTGGCTGCAGTATTCATGGCGATGGTGGTCGTGGTGACCGCCTTATTCGTTGATCGCCTGAGCGACAAGCGCGAGCAGGCCGAAACCTTGGCGGCACGCTTGCGTATTGAAAAACAAGAGACCGGAACACTGGCCAAAAGTTTGCAGGTGGAAAAGGAGGAGACTGAAACGTTGGCTGCGCGTCTGCGGGTGGAGAAGGAAGATTCAGAGGCCCTACTTCGAGAGGTGGGGCGACTGGCCACGGCGCCTCCTGATGATGTGGCCGCTCCTGGCGATCAGTTCAGCAATGACTTCTTTAATCAACTGCCATTGGTGTCTTATCAACTAACGATGCGTTCCGTGAGGGAGATGATTGATTCCGAGCCGGAGCGTGCCAATGAGGCGCTTTCGCAGCTTGGGTATCTCTACTTTATGAGCGCTGAATTTACCAGGGCGAAGCCGAATTTTGATATCAACCCCGAGCGCATGCGCGGGCTGGTTAGGGTCAATGAGGCCTTGGTTGAATCCTTTGATCCAGAGAAGCATCAGATCTCGGCAATCCAGCTAGCCGGGATCATCAAGACGCTAGAGTCAATGAACCGAATCGCACTGGCAGAAAAGATGCTTTCCTACGACTACGCATCATTGGGATATCGGGAGGGATATGAACTGGCTGTCGCGGCAATATTTGGTGACCACGCGGACTGTTTTAGCTACGAGGCAGGGACCCGGACCTTGACTGTTGATGGGGCTGGCGAATCTTTCTCACTACGAACAAAAAACGGGCAGCATCCGCTGCGGTTTCTACCGATCGAGCGACTGATTCTCGTCGATACGATGATTTCGGATAGTTCGGAGTTTGCCGGTCTGAAGGCGCTTGAGGTGGCGGATTTGCGCGGCAGTCAAATCAGCTCACTGGGGGATTTAACCCTGTTCCCAAAACTGAAAACGTTGATTGTTCGCCCTGACCAACTGCCTCAGGAAGAGAAGGACAGGCTTCGCGCGCTGGTTCAGATTGGATACTAACTGACTCCTAAATCTCCTTGGTTAACTGCCCGGACTTTTGGTTCCAATGAACTCCTTTTGTTTTTTGACGGCTGATCTTTGAGAGCCACAGAGACCCCATCATTCGCAAAAAACCAGCTAGCGGACTTTCTTAGGATATTGCTTTTTCCAGGCTTCAATAAATGCCTGATCGGGCTCACTGAGGGTCGAAATCGTCATCGTGAATCTTCTCCCATCTTCTCGGATGATAGTGACCTTAGTACCGGTAATGGAAACGACCTTGGCCTTGATCTGCTGTCCTTTAGTATTCGCAAACTCCCGAAATTTCTCATCGGAACCATCTGCATCAGGCTCACTCTCTCCAGCTTTTGAATGCTGATCAAAAAAATCGAAAACCTCGGCAATCATTGATGGGTTCGCATGGATGGAGCTGCCATGATTGCCATCTTTAATCTCCTTGTAGAGGTGAGTAATCCCTTCAGCCTTCAGCTTGGCAACTACACTGCGAATGCCAGCTACTGGAATGAGCCTGTCCTTGTCTCCAGTGACGATCATAATGGGAATCTTATTTTTCTTAAGAACGCCCAACTTATCTCGTCCTGACATGATTGCAGGAGCCAAGGGAGCCAACCCTGCCCACAGATCAGGAAATTTAGTTCCCAGATGGACTGTTCCACCACCACCCATGGAATGCCCCATCAAATATATTCGGCTCTCATCGATACTGAAATCATCACGAACAATG
>JAQWZU010000069.1 GCA_029253285.1 Akkermansiaceae bacterium
AGAAATGGGAAGTTAAAACATCCAATGGACAGCAGATTCCTGCAGGCTGGGAACCCTTTGCTTATGACAGTAAGGATCAATCAGATCCATTTCTCCTCCGCCGCATCATCAACTAAATCATCAACGGCCCCCACCAAATCCCTGAGTTCGCCAACCCAATTCCGCTCTTCACGACCTTTCCGCCAAAAGAAAATTCCTAGCATTCAGGCAGTTTCACCTTCTTCCCGCCGTGGCAATCAACGCAGTACTTCTGCAGAAACGTCCCGCCATCAGACAGGACCAAACCCGGCATCATCAGAATAAAGCTGCAGCTATCTTCCACACGGCCTGATAGAACGGAAGGTCGTCCAAAGTTCTTTCCTTGGAACCAAGCGCCATCCTCTCTACCGTTCCTCCCATGAAACTCCCCGGATTTTTCCTCATCTTTTTCCACCTGGTTCAAGTCGCCCGTGGCGAGGAAGAGCTGAAAGCCATCATTCAAGAGCTTCGGGCCAACTTTGACCAACTTGAAGGCTACCAGGCCACCTATGAGTCCAAAACCGAAACCGGAAAAACCGCGACCTTGAGGCAGGGCGATGATTACGAATCCGGTTGGGCCTACACCATCAGTGAACTACGAGATTCCGATGGAACGCCACTTGGCAGACAAGAGACGTGGTCCACCGGTGGAGATCAATATCTCGTAAAATCCGGAGAGGAATTTTATCAATTCAACGGGATTTTAAGACTCATCGAGCAGGTGCAACAATTCACCCGCGTCCTGAAACTCGACCCCTCCCTCCCAAAATTTAATAGGTTCAGCTCAAGTCATCTTACTTCCACGCATGTTTTTTTCGGCATCCTGGTGAGTTCGCGGGGTCCGGCCTGGCTGACGAACATCGAGAGGCTCGTCTCGGCGACGGACAAGGAGGTCACTCTGGATTGGGGTGAATTGGGAAACATTACGGTCGACCGGCAGAGCGGACTCCTGACCTCCCAAACAATCAAGGTCAAGGAGGGTGTCCGCGAAATGAAACTGACCAAATGGGTAAAGAACCCCGGGAAGGAACCCATCGCCGCGCTGATGAAACTCGACCTCGAAAAGGCCGTCCTAAGCGGCGATGCAGGGACGGTCATGGTCACCCCGATGCTCTATCAATCCTACCAGGCGCTCATCCATAAAATCGACGAAGATCCCGAATTCGGCGATACTCTTGAAGAAACTCTTCCAAAAACCGAAGACCAGCTTGTCTCTTTTCTCCATCAACAGCCCCTTTCCGAAGAACGCAAAAAACGAATTATTTCGATGATGGCAACCGTCGACAAGATCGGTGCGGATCTCGAAAAGTCAGCCACCAAGCAGGGACAGAATCCCGACCGCAGGCAATTGTTGTCCAACGCCAACCTGGCCAAGAAAATCGCCAAAAAAATTGCGCACGGTTCCGCAAAAGACATCAAAGAATCCACTCGGAATGCGTGCCTCGAAACGGCACTGGGCGAACGACTCAAAGCCAAGGGTGCCATCGAAGAAAAAGCCCGCCTCCTCATCGAAGACGCCATCCTCGCGGCCTACTTCCGCACCGAATTTGAGAAAGCCATACTTCTCTACCTCAGAAACTAATTTCTCTCTCAAACTTCGTGACGCCTCCGACTTCATTGCTGCCGCCCTCTTTCAACGACGCCCAGAGCTACCGGAACCTGGGGATGCTGGAGAGTCGAGCCACCCTGTCGACTCCCGGAACCGACGGTGTCGCCTTTTTCGATGAATTGGGCTTAATATAGAGCATGCTTGGGCGCTGAGAGCTTTAAGTTTAGGTGGGGCATTGTGAGACCCTCAAAATACCTAGTAACCGAAAGACTTAAGCTCTATTTTTCGTTTTATAGTCCTCACCTCACTTTCGCTCTCTTGTGCTCTGCTTGGGAGATAATAATTAATCACAGTGTCTCCTGATTCTCAGTTATGAAAAAACTCCTTATCTTGGTTCTCATTCCGGGTTCTTTGTTCGCGGGAACGATCGATTTTAATCGTGACGTACGCCCCATCCTTTCGGACACCTGCTTCAAATGTCACGGGCCGGGTGAAACGAAAGGCGACTTGCGTCTCGATGATCGAGAGGATGCGTTGGATGCCGGAGTCCTTTCTCCAGGAGATGTTGCAAAGAGCGAGATCGTCAAGCGTCTCAAGACGGCCGATCTCGATGAGCTAATGCCTCCGCCTGAGTCCAATAAAACCCTGACTCCAAAGCAGATCCAGATTCTCGAAACCTGGATTGCGGAAGGTGCGGAATATGATGATCACTGGTCCTTAGTTTCGCCAAAGGGCGATGATGCGGTGAACTCGCTCGACCACTTTATCGATAAACGGATCGGGGCGGCTGGTCTCCGGCCACAGCCGGAAGCTGATCGCCGAACCCAAATTCGCCGCGTCACACTTGACCTCACCGGGTTACCTCCAACGCCGAAAGAAGTGGAGCAATTCATCTCTGATAGGTCACCGGAAGCTTACGAAAAATTGGTCGATCGTCTCCTTGCTTCGAAAGCTTACGGTGAACGAATGGCTTTGGCGTGGATGGATGCAGCACGCTATGGCGACTCTAGTGTGATGCATGCCGATGGGCCGCGCTTCATGTGGCCTTGGCGCGATTGGATCATCAAGGCTTACAACAGCAACATGCCTTTTGATCAATTCACGATTGAGCAAATCGCTGGCGATCTTCTTCCTGAGGCCACTGTTTCCCAGAAGGTTGCCTCGGGGTTCAATCGCAATCATGCAACGAGCGATGAGGGAGGCGCATTTGCCGAAGAGTTGCGGGTTGAGTATGTGGCAGATCGCGTTCAAACCACCGCAAATGTCTGGATGGGGCTCACTATGGAGTGTGCCCAATGCCACGACCACAAATACGATCCAATTTCTCAAAAAGAATATTACCAATTTTTCGCGTTTTTTAACAACACCACCGATCCGGGAATGCAGACCAGAAATGGAAATCAAGCGCCATTCGTAGAGGTGCCCGATGAGGAGCAAATGAAGCGTCTTGCGGAGTTACACAAACAGGTGACTTCCTCTGATCAGAAAATGGAAGACTATCGCGCCACGGTTGCTAAGAGTCCGGAATTTCAAAAGTGGATTACTAAAAAATCAGAGGAAGCGCGTAAGAACGGGGGCACGAAGCAACCGGAGGGATTGATTCATTGGTTTCCTGTCAATGCTCCGGCAAAAGACTTTCGCGATGAACTCACAGGCTCGGCCGCGGTTGCCGAGAAAGGAAAATTTGAAGTCTCTGATCGCGAGACGTCCAAGGCTCTCAAATTGAATGGAGGCACGCAGTTCAAATTCGATACTCCGGTGAACGTAGAATTCAATCTGCCCTTCAGTATCACGGGTTGGATTAAGCCCAGTGGAAAACCGACCGGCGCCATCCTTTCTAAAATGGATGATAAGGCGAGCTTCCGTGGGTTCGACTTCTGGATGGAAGGCGGGAAGATAGGAACGCACATCGTAAATAGTTGGCAGAAAAACGCCCTCAAGGTGGTGACGACTGAGACCCTCAAACCGAATCAATGGCAGCATGTCGTTTTGACCTACGACGGAAAACACAAGGCCTCAGGTGTAAAGATCTTCATTGATGGCAGGCTTGCGAAGAGCCATGTGCAATCTGACACCCTCAAGGGGACGATCAAAACCAACCAGCCGCTGCGTATCGGAAGTCGTTCGACCAGCTCGAACTGGAAAGGCGAGGTCGACGATCTCCGCTTGTATAGTCGAGCCTTGAGGGAAGAAGAACTGGCTGCCGCTGCGGGAGGCGATCCGATTCAAGAGATCCTTGCGGCCCCTGCCAAAGATCGGACCCCTGCCGACAATAAGACCCTTCTCGCTCGCTATTTGGGAAGTCAGGACAAGGCTTTTAAGGGCTTGGTTGCCGCGAAGGCGAAGCTTGAAAAGCAAATTGCTGATTTAAATCGCAAGCCAGTGACCTCAATGATCATGCAGGATAATCCTCCCAATAAAATGAGGATGACCTACGTGCTTGATCGCGGTGCTTACGATTCACCTAAAAAGGAAGAAGTCATTAGGCCTGCGGTTCCTAAAGCTCTTCCTCCTTTGCCGGAGGGCGCGCCTGCAAACCGGCTGGGGCTGGCCCTGTGGCTGACTCAACCTTCTCACCCCCTTACGGCGAGGGTCGCTGTCAATCGTTACTGGATGATGCTGTTTGGCGAAGGTTTAGTCCGCTCGGTCGGTGACTTTGGCGCCCAAAGCACACCGCCAACTCACCCCGGATTACTCGATTGGCTTGCCGTGGACTTTATGGAAAGCGGATGGGACGTGAAGCGCATGCTAAAGCAGCTCGTGACATCGAAAACCTACCGAAGAAGCTCAAAGATCGAGTCGATGCACCGCGAGAAAGATTCTGAAAATGAACTTCTGGCCCATGCTCCCCGATTCCGCCTTCAAGGTGAATTTATTCGTGATCATGCTCTCGCTGTCAGTGGCTTGTTGAATCCAACGATTGGCGGCCCCGGCGTAAAGCCCTACCAGCCAGCGAACATCTGGAATGAAGTCAGCCTTAATGGGGGACTTCGTTACAAACAGGACAAGGGCGATAAGCTCTATCGGCGCTCGATGTATACGTATTGGAAGCGCAGTTCACCCATGCCTAACATGTTGATTTTTGATTCACCAAGTCGTGAAAAATGTGTCATTCAGCGCCAGCGAACCAACACTCCTTTGCAGGCTCTTGTAACTCTCAACGATCCGCAGTTTCTGGAAGCGGCCCGCGCTTTCGCAGAACGCTTGCTTAAGTCTGATAAGAGCGACACGGCAGGCCGAATCGACCTTGCTTATCGCTACGCTACGGCCCGGCTAGCGACCGGAAGAGAAATCGAAATTCTCACTCAGCTTTATCAAAAAAATCTGACACGTTTCCAATCGGCTCCTGAGGCCGCCAAGGAATTCCTCAAAGTGGGAGAGTCACCCCGTGATGAATCTTTTGACGCATCTGAGCATGCCGCTTGGATGGTGGTTGCCCAAACCATTATGAACCTCGACGAGTCGCTCACCCGTAACTAGTCGCTCACCCGAATTATTAAACCATGCAACCTTTCAATCCTCTTCTTGAAACCCGCCGCCAGTTTCTTCTTCGCACGGGAAATGGGATCGGCGCGGCAGCTCTGAGCACTATGTTGAATCCGTCGCTGATCGGCTCAGCGATGGGCGAGGGGATGCAGCAATATGGTGGCTTGCCTAGTATCCCTCATTTTCCCGGGAAGGCAAAGCGTGTCATTTATATGTTCATGGCTGGAGGGCCAAGTCATATTGATCTCTTCGATTACAAGCCCATCCAGCGGAAACTTCACGGCACGGAGCTTCCTGATTCGGTGCGCCAAGATCAGCGTCTTACTGGGATGTCGAGCGGGCAGAAATCCTTCCCCTGTGTCGCTCCCATGTTCGAGTTTGGGCAGTATGGCGAACATCAAACTTGGGTGAACAAGGATCTTCTGCCGCACACTGCGGGGGTCGTTGATAAGATCACCATCATGAAGTCGCTTCATACTGAAGCGGTAAATCACGATCCTGCCATCACTTTTATCAACACCGGAGCTCAGCAACAGGGGAAACCTTCGATGGGCGCTTGGTTGAGTTACGGAATGGGCTCGGTGAATGAAAACATGCCCGGTTATGTTGTGATGATTTCGCGTGGCCGTGGCCAGCTTCAGGCCCTTTACGACCGCCTTTGGGGAAGCGGGTTTCTCCCCGCTAAACACCAGGGTGTGAAACTTCGCAGCGCAGGGGAGCCAGTCTTGTATCTCAAAAACCCAAAAGGTTTCGATCGTGAATCCCGCCGTGGCCAACTCGATAGTCTCGAGCAACTCAACGACTTGAATTACGATAAGTTTGCGGACCCAGAAATTCAGGCTCGGATCTCGCAATATGAACTGGCCTTTCGCATGCAGTCCGAAGTGCCTGGCCTCATGGATATTGAAGGTGAGCCGGATCACGTCAAAGAGCTATATGGTCCTCAAACTGATAAGCCTGGGAGCTTTGCGCGGAATTGCCTTTTGGCTCGTCGAATGGCTGAAAAAGGCGTTCGGTATATTCAACTTTTCCACCGTGGCTGGGATCAACATGGTGCTCTGCCATCGAAAATCCGGCAGCAATGCGAGGATATCGATCAACCGGCTGCCGCTCTGATCAAAGACCTCGATCAGCGGGGGATGCTCGAAGATACCCTCGTCGTCTTCGGTGGTGAATTTGGCCGTACTATTTATTCTCAAGGCAAACTCACAAAAGATAACCATGGCCGTGACCACCATGGCCGATGCTTCTCAATGTGGATGGCTGGGGCCGGAGTAAAACGCGGGTTCGAATACGGTAAGACTGACGACCACAGCTACAACATCGTCGAAAACCCCGTCCATATTCGTGACATGAATGCCACGATTCTTCACCAGTTGGGCATCGATCACAATAAGCTCACCTTTAAGTATCAAGGGCTGGACCAACGCCTTACGGGAGTTGAAGAGGCGCACGTTGTTAAGGATATCTTGGCCTAGGCACCCCCCTTCTCTCCCATGTATACCGCCAAACCCCGTCTTCCGCGATCTTCCCGCCAAAATTAAATTCCCCGGGGAAAGCATCCTGCTCGGGATGATTGAATCGGAAAGTATGCCACCGTTCCCACTCCCAACCGTTGCCCCAAAGATGAAGGCGGCAGTGTTGCAGTAGATCCGCGAAGGAGCTCCCGAATTCGCGGATCCGCTGCAACATCGAGAACGCTACCGAAGTTCCGACGCTCTCCGAGTTCCAGCTTTTCACTCCAAAAAAAGAAAGGCCCGTTCGAGGTCAATGAGTGGAAGTAAAAGCTGAGAGCTCAGTGGGGTAAGCTCATTTATTTTTAGGGCACTAAGACGAGAGTATCAGAAAATGATGGATTGGGCTTAGCAAAGAGCATCCTTGGTTGCTGAAAACTTTAAAGTGAGGTGGTTCATTGTTAGACCTCAAAAAATACCTAGTAACCGAAAGGCTTAAGCTTTATTTTTTGCTTTGTAGCCCACACCTCATTTTCGCTTTCTTGTGCTATGGTCACGAGATGATGATTGTTGTCCAAACCCCTTTCACCCCGTCCAAATGCGCCTTAAACGACCTCCCACCAAAAGCAACTTCCCAGCAGGAATTCCTAGTAGTTATTTCCAATGAACATTTACACGACCACTATTTTTTTAAGTATTATTGCCTATGTGATCGTAGGTAACTACGTGGGCCGTAAGGTCAAGGGGCTGGAAGATTACTTCGTCGTAGGTAGGCAGGCGCCAGTGTTGTTGATTTCGGGCACGCTTGTCGCCAGCTTCTTGAGCACGAACACTTACATGGGGTGGGCTGGACTAATGTATGATTACAATATCGGGCTTCTCCTCCTACCCAGCTTACTTCTAACAGGCTATATTTATGGCTCATTGTATTTTGGTCGATATCTCCGTCGAAGTCGTTGCTTAACCGTAGCGGAATATTTTGCCAAACGTTTCGACAGCCGAAGGTTGCAAGTCATCGCAGGTATTACGGTGATTATTGGCATCAGTTTTTATCTAATCGCAGTTTCCCAGGCAATAGCACTGATCTTGGCGAACCTCACGTCATTGTCATACACTCAGGGACTTATTGTGGCTTGGCTAAGCTACACTTCTTTCACCTTCTACTCAGGTTCTAAGGGAATCGTAATAACTGACACTATGATGTTTCTTCTGTTTTCGGTTGTAACTTTTCTCGGCATGGTAGCGATTTTTGGAGAGCACGGAGGATGGGTGACTGCAATGGAGAAGCTTGTAAATCTGGACGGCAAAGAAAATTTGATGGCCTGGCATGGAAGGGCGGGTCCGGGACAAGAATTTGAAACCCCTGGCGATTTTTTTATCTGGTTTCTAATTGGTGGCATAGCCTGGAGCCTTGTTACCGCGATTAGTCCCTGGCAATCAAGTCGCTATCTTATGGCAAAAGACGAACATGTAGTATTGCGATCTGCCTGCGTAGCTGCCATCAGTATAGGGGTATTACAAGCGATGGTTTTGGCTGCAGCCGGAGTTGTGAACCTGAGCAATCCAGCCATTGAACCAAGAGATGAAGTTTTGGTGTGGGCGGCATTAAACATCATGCCTCCTATGGTGGGGGCGCTGTTACTGGCTGGAATCGTCGCAGCGGCACTATCTTCTGCATCAACCTTTCTCTCCTTAATTGGTTTCAATCTGAGTCATGACATTTTTAAGAAAGAGGCGGGAGGTGAGCGGGATAAATTGAAGTTTAGCAGGATGATGATGCTCGCTGCTAGTCTCACAGTATTGTTTGTGTGTCTACTTATTGAACAAAACATTTTCTGGCTCACCTTCTTCGCTGGCACAGTGTTCGCCTCGGCCTGGGGGCCTGTGGCGTTGATGAGTATTGGAAGTAGCCGCGTAACTGAGAGCGCTGCATTTTGGGGAATAATCTCTGGATTTCTTGGAAATACCATTCCGAAACTTTTGACTGTTTTGAAACTAATTGAATTACCCGTCTATCTTGATCCAATTCTTTTGGGTGCTGCTGTCAGCCTGACTGTTGTCCTGCTGGTCATGAACAAAACTACTGTCACTGATAAGGAGAGGACATATCGCCAAAAAATACTGAAAACACCCGACGAAGAGGTAAATAATCAGGCGGCAAAAAAATCTCTACGATATGCTTATACAGTTGGAATCTTTGGGGTCGTCATGACAGTGTTATTGGTGGTATACTACGTCATACCTTACCAGAAAGCTCTCACTCCCTCTTCCCAAAAATTCCATTTTGATTGGCTGACCAATGAGGCAATCGCAGCTTACAGCTGGGCGGTCATCTTCCTTTTTATGTCCATTCTGCTCGTTCGTCGGATTCGACGAGATTATTCCGTTGATTAAATTCTCGTCGATAGAGAGCTCCTGACTACTTAGGATAGAATTGACGACCGATCTGATCTTGGTCACCTGTTGATCTTGTTACACCGTATCGGCAATAGCTGCCCGACCGGCCTAACACCCCCCTTTCTCCCCATGAGTTCCGCCAAACCCAGACACCCGCGTTCGCCCCCCAAAAGCAATTTCCTGGCAGCACGTGTGATTTTCATGAGTTTCTGCACAAACTTAGTAGTCTCGAGATAACTTATTGGCGGAGCGATACTGCGTTGGCGAAAGATGCATGATCTTTCGGAATGTTCGGCTAAGGTGGGCATGGTCATGAAAGCCACACGCCAACGCAATCTCAGAGATTGTTTGAGACGAAGAGGCAAGACTATGAGCTGCCGCTTCGATACGAATACG
>JAQWZU010000071.1 GCA_029253285.1 Akkermansiaceae bacterium
AACACTGCGCTCTACCAATCGAACAGGTCCTCTACCCGATCAACTCGCTTCGCGTGAAAATACTCACGACCGGCACTCCATCCGCCTCAATCGCCGGACGGCCGCCTTCTTCGCGGTCAACCAGCACCAGACAAAAAACCACCTCACCGCCCGCGGCCCGAATGGCTTCGATCGCCTTCAGCGTCGATCCGCCCGTCGTGATGACATCGTCTACCACCACCACGCGGTCGCCTTCCTTGAAATTCCCTTCGATCTGTTTCCCCCGCCCGTGCCCTTTCGGCTCCTTGCGCACCGTGAACACCTGCAACGCTTTTTCGTGCTCCGAGCTTGCCATTCCCACCACCAGAGAGATCGGGTCCGCCCCCATCGTCATCCCGCCAATCGCATCTACCTCAAGTCCCTCGGCTTCAATTTTCCCGAGAACCAAGTTCCAACCCGCCTGACCAATCCAATGCGCCCCTTTATTATCCAACGCCGTCACCCGACAGTCCACGTAAAGGTCACTCTTCTTCCCCGAAGCGAGAGTAAAATCCCCGGTTCGAACCGATTTTTCGAGTAACATTGTCTTCAGATCATCCTTGGCGCTCATCGGGGCGGAGCTTGCCGGACTCACGGAAAAAGACAATCCCTCTCACAAAGATTCCACCCCCGCATATCCAAAGCCGGGACCGGAGAGCGTGCTCAGGTCAAGAATGCCACCCCGTCGTTGATACAAGCCGGGATGCACTTTAAGAAACTCCGACGAAGCCTCGGGGTAAAACTGCATCCCGTTACTCTCCACACCGCAAATCGTTCCGGCGTAGGCAGCCAATAAAACATGCGGCACTTGGGCCAATCTTGGATTAGTCAAATCCTGTACCATGAGAGTCATGCCGTGCTCCTTGGCCCAGCAAAGACTGAGCAGTGCTCCGGTCAAAGTCTTACAAGTCTTCAATGCCACACTGGTCCAGCCCAACTCCCGGCCCAGACGCACAAAACGCCAATCGTGCGCGCTTTCATCCATGAAGAGAGGCTTGCGTTCGCTCACCGAATGAACGTCGATCCTATTGGCCTCCAGATCATACGGGAAAGGCTGCTCAACATAAACAATGCGATCATAAATCTCGGCCTCTTCCTCCTTCAACCGATCCAAAATCTCATTGACGTAGTCCGGGTCGGTCACCATGCAATTAAAGTCTGTCGTAAGATTCGCCACGCCTTCTTCGAGCGAGATTTTCCCAATTGCCACGAGGCGGTCATAGTCCCAAGCGAGATCGTTGCCGCGCAATTTGATCTTCAGACAATCCAGACCATCCCGCTGAATCCAATCACGCAAGAGCACCGGGTAACCATCGTCAGGCTCCTCACCCGTCAGCTCGCTTTCATCAATGGCATCCAGCCCTCCCACCAAATGCCAGACCGGTTGCTTCATCTCCGGCGTCACGAGATAGTCACCGGGATACTTCCCAAGAAATTTTTGAGCAGGCTCCAGGAAATGACTCAAATCCAACTCGCCCAACCACTCCTGGGTGAGACTTTCGAAGGCCTTCACCTCATGCAATTTTCCAAAGGCATCATAGAGCGCGAGATCGAATGCCGAGAGGCATACCAAACCCGCCAAATGCGGCATGAAGGCCTCTTCCCCCAGCCCTTCATTCTCTTCATCCAGACGATCGTGCAAGCGATCTTCAATATACCGGTGACCAATCGCCATCGGATGCCCCGACTCACCGTGCGCCACCAAATCATCGCGCAACACTTTGCAAAATTCCTTCAAGCGATCTTCCCTCTCGGCATAGCCCAAATCCGAAGGCCAAACCCAGGCCACGCTCAACGGCGTCTCAGCCCAACCCGTCGCGATCCTGCCATCTTCCCCTTCGACATGCACTGCTACCCTGGCGCAACTCACTTCGGTGAGGGTCTGATTGCCAAACTTCAGCGGCACCCGCGTCACCACGGAAACAAAGGAGAGATCAATGCGGGAAATTTTCATCGTGCAGCGCCCCCAACTTGCACATCCCTTACACAGGCGACAACCCCGATCTTAAAAGCCCTTCGTGACATTTCGGGAAATCCGCAAGAAATCCTCCTCCACCATGGAAAGGTGACGCGACTCGTGGCAGAAGTATCCCCACTCCCGCTCGAATTTTTTGTCGCCCAGAGGAAGAGCAATGAGCTCTCCGGATGCGATTTCCTGTCGTGCCGTCCACGGTGCCACGATGCCCACCCCAAGACCCACTTTGGCCATCTCCTTGATCGCCCCCATATCGCCCAGACTCAATCCCGGCCGCAATTTGGCGCCGGATTTTTCAAAGGACGCTTTCAGTAAGCGATAAGTTTCACTGGCCCGCGCATAGACTAGAAAGGATTCTTTCTCCACCTCGGCCAACGGAACTTCCCCGAGCTCGGCCCACGGATGGCTGGGCGAGACCACAAAAACCAATTCATCTTCAAAGATTCTCTCAAAACGAGCCCATCCCGGACACCGCCCTCCAATTCCCAACACCAGATCAATTTCCACGCGTTCAAGAATGTCGATCAGTTCCTGAGTATCCTCTGATTCAATATGAATCTCACACCGGGGATAAAGCTCTTTAAACTCCCGCATCACTTCCGGCAGCATGTGACTGCACAGCGAGTGCGTGACACCTACCCTTAGGCGTCCCTGCCCCCAGCGCTTGAGCACGCCCAATTCCTCCCCCGCTTTCTCAAGCTCCCCAAGTGCCGCCCGAAAACGCCGAACCAAAATCATACCATGCTGGGACAAAGCCACCCGCTTTCCGGATCTCTCCAGTAACTTGCAATCAAGTTGAGTCTCGAGCCCGCGAATCGAATGACTCACTGCAGACTGCGTCACATGAAGACGCTCCGCTGCTTTCGTAAAACTCTCTGTTTCCGCCACTGCTACCAGCGAGCGGACTTGTCGAAGATCAGGTAATTCCATGAATAAATTCTATCGGTTCTCCAAAGGGGTGAATCCTCAAGAGCACGCCACATACCAACATTGAGCGAAATTCATCGCCCGACCCACAATCGATGAGAGCGACTCATGATAACTTAGCAATATTGCTGTATACCTCGCGCTTATTCCGCCCGATCCAGAGGAGAAAAAAGACGCCTCCCGCCTCGTCGTTGGCACTTTTAAAAATATTTTTTAAAAGTGTCGGTGAAAAATACACCAGCTATGTCGTGTTCCTTCACCTCGAAAACATTGAGGAGGGAGAGGGGCTAATGCCCAAAAACTCCCTCCACACTTATGGCTACTACCAATGTCATCTCATTAAAGGAGATGGCCCGATTGAGCCCGGCTCCATCAGCCATTCCGCAGTCCCAAAAAAAGTCAACGAATCAAAGCCTACCTCAATCGCAGTAACGGACTTTGGGGAGTCCTTTATCCTCATTGGTTCGAAGCCGCCCCCAAAAAATAATAACCATGAGGGTACTTGGCTGTCTTATTCCTCACCCAGCGCGAAGAGCGTTCCATCCTCACTCCCAACCAACAAAATACCATCGGCAAAGGAGGGCGCGGCGATGATGGATTCACCGAGATCGACTCTCCAAATCTCCTCTCCTTTTTCGAGATCGATGGCGTAGAGACGACCGTCGCTGGAACCACAAACGAGGGCATTGGTGAAAAGGAGCGGTGAGCTTTCGACCCGGCCGCCGGTTTTGTATTTCCAAATTCCATTTCCATCTTCCCGGGAAATGGCGTGGATCTTCTTATCGCGACAACCGATGTAAACTCGTGTCTTGTCGATGGCTGGAGCGGACATGAAGGGAAACTTACGATCGGTATATGTCCAACTTGTTTTCCCGGCGGTAACATCAGCGGCGAGCACTTCGTTTCCGTAATTCCCCCAGGCCACAAAGGTTCCTTCGGTCGCCACGGTGGAGACAATCTCCGCATTGGTTTCGACCTGCTTGGCAGGTTTTCCGGTGGCGAGATCGAGGGTATAGAGAATGCGGTCGCATCCACCGAAGACGATCCACTTTCCATCGACAATCGCCGGTGTGCCATTGATGTATTCCTCGGTCTGATGGATCCAAACCTGATCTCCCGTTTTGGCATCGAGCGCACGGCAGGCTCCATCGTAGCCATTCAAAACAACCCAGTGAGTCGAGCCATCCGGACTGGGGGTGATGTTTACTCCAGCCGTGATCTTCTCGTTGGTCTGAATCTTCCACTTCTCTTCGCCGGTCGCAAGGTTGAGAGCGTAGAGATAGGTATCCTGACAGCCAATGAACAAGGTGTCCTCGAAAATGGCGGGAGCTGCTTCGATGCTGTCTTCGAATTCCTTCTTCCATTTCGGCTCGCCCGTTTTGAGGTCCAACACGTGCAGCCATCCCAGGTCATTTCCAAAAGCCACCAATCCTTGCGACACGACCGCCTCCCCCGCAATGGGTCCCTCGGTTTCAAATGTCCAAAGTGTGATCGGTTTCTTCAAGACCGGGTCTCCCACCTGCCCGCTCAAACCGGCCCCACCACGGGCCACCGGCCAGTCAGCTCGGGACCACGGAGATTCAGGTCCAGTCGGAGCGTCTTTCACGACTTCCTTTTCGGGCTCTCCACACGAAGCCAAAAACAGCGACCCAAAAAGAGGAAATAATGTTGTGAAGCGTTGCATCGCCAGATCGTGGCACAATTTTCATCGGACTCAAAGGGCAGGAATCGAATATGACCAAAGCAACTCGAAACTATTAACCGTGACTTTGATATCTGGCTCCTTCAGAGACCGCATCCTTTTGACATGAATACCGACCCCAATATTGGAACTCGACCAAAAACTCATCAACCTCGTATCTCCTTGGAGCCCCGGCACGATGATCTCCTCTTATTTTCTGGAGACCGTCCGGGGTAACTCGTCAGCAGCAGCCAAGATGCTGGAAAGGGCCAAAGCGAGTGGCTTGAGCTTTCCCAACTAAGCCAGAAGCAAAGCTTCCCGATACACCTTTTCAAAATCCTCGACCTCCAAAGGCCGTGGATTAAATTGACCTGTCCATTGCTTGGAAGCTTCCTGGGCCAATTGCGGGATGTCGCTTTCGGAAACGGTCACCGGCTCCAATCCGGCATGGCCGCGCAGACTTTCCACCCAAGCAACGAGATCGGGCTGAAGTTGCTGATAAACCTCCCCGACAACTTGTGAATTCCACTTCATGATGGAAGGCAGCATTGTCAAGACCGCGCGCCCGTGCACGACATCATAATGCGCCGTGAGGGGATTCGCAGCAGCATGGGCGGCACCGAGCATTGAGGCCTCGATCGCTTGTCCCGCCAAGGCCGCCCCGAGGAGCATCTCACCTCGCTGTTCGACTGTCGCCTTCCCGGCAAGAACCGCTTCAATCACGGGCTCCATCTTACGAAAAGCGCTAAAGGAAATCGCGCGGGATTCTTCCGTGCTGGTATTGCAGACCGCACTTTCAAGCGCATGGGAAAGGGCATCCAGAGCCGTGAGTCGGGCCACACCGAGCGGCATCGATCCCGTCAGATCCGGATCAAGAATCGCCGCCCGCGCCAGAGCCCGGGAATCTCCACAAGCCATCTTTTCGTGTGAGCCGTCACGCGAGAGCACCGCGTAGGACTGGCACTCGCTGCCTGTTCCCGCGGTGGTCGGTATCGCGATGAAGGGGAGCATTTCACCCTTGGCTTTGCCATGACCGTGGTAGTCGGACATCCGTCCACCGCCACTCAGAAGAAAGAGCGTTCCCTTCGCGGTGTCCATCGAACTTCCACCGCCCAATCCCACGATGACATCGGGATTCACCGACCGGGCAAAATCCGCGCACTTAGCAACTTCGGACTCGGTGGGATTTTCGTGGACGCCGTCAAAAACGACCACATCATCGAGCAAATCCACCGCCCGCGCGACATGACCTGCGTCAACAATCCCCGGATCGGTCACGATGAGAACTTTCCCGGCAACCAGTGAAGGCAACTCGCGGAGAGACCCCGAGCCGTGAAGGAGTTGTTGAGACGAAGCAATCATGATGGATCCGTGAAGGGCTTGAGGACTTGATCGCCAAACCTGCTGGAATTGACCTCCTGATAAGCTCCGCGCCAGCCTCCTCTTTCAACTTCCATCATCGAATATGAGTTTCGGCGGATTTTCCCAAAAATCAACTCGACTATTAACCCACCGGATACGGCTTGGTCTTCAGGGAGAGCTTTTCAGGGATAGTCAGTTTTAGAACACTCGCACTCCCCTACTCGAAAGGTCATCTTTCTGATCCAAAGACACCTTCCGGTTCTGGTATCGAAAACCTCTTTCCCCAGGGTGGTCTGGTCGCTTCATCACTCGCCGCCAGGCTCCGACATCCAGCCATCATTGAGATCCCAAGAAGGGTCACCATCCACATCAACACGGAAAGATAAGGAAGAGGTATTTGGCGGGAAAATCTCACATCGCTTTGCTACCCCCCCCTTCAAATGGGAGAGTTTCCAGCTCGCAAGCGTCCGAATTTTGATCTGTGAAATTAATTAGGAAGCCTGTATTAAGCGTCCCTGAAGCCCCATTCTTCCAGCCATGATTTCCATTCTGCGTCGACTCCGGCCCCTATCTCCCCTTCCGATCCTCATCCTTGCTTTAGGGTTTCTACCTCTGGACTCAAGCCTCGCCGGGCTTGGAACCGAGCTCGAAGTTGAGATCGAAACCTACGTTAAATCACTTCGCCGTAAGGGGGGTGTTCGGGGTGACGAACGGACCGCCTGGGTGGTCTACGACATCACCTCCAACACCAAACTCGCGAGCATTAACGAAAATTCCTCGCTTCAGGCCGCCAGCATGATCAAGCCCTACGTGGCCCTCGCTTTTTTCCATCAGGTGAAAGCGGGCAAACTTCACTACGGCCCGACAAGTCGCAAGCACATGGAGTTGATGATCCAGAAAAGCAGCAACACCTCGACCAACTGGGTGATGAAACAAACCGGGGGCCCCGCCGCGACCAGAGCCCTGCTCAAACGACACTATCCCTCCCTGTGCAATCAGCTGCACCTCGTGGAATACATTCCCAGTGGCGGAAGGACTTACCTAAACAGGTTGTCAGCCGGCGACTATGCCCGCTTCCTCACCTCGATGTGGAAAGACCAACTTCCTTCATCCGGAGAAATGAAACGCCTCATGGCCCTGCCCGGAAGGGACCGCCTCTACTCCAGCGCAAAACGAGTTCCCACCGGTACTAAAGTTTACAACAAGACCGGGAGCACCGCGATGTGTTGCGGAGACATGGGGATTCTCGTTGCCCGAGGCTCCAACGGCCAACCCTACCCTTACATCATCATCGGCATCATCGAGAGCGGCAGTCGCAACAAATCCTACGGGCCCTGGATCAGAAGCCGTGGAAATATCATCCGCGAAGTTTCCAACAAAACCTACCTCGCGATACAGAAGCGTTATTCGCTTTAGCAAGGCCGTGGAAATCAAGCCGACTCCCGGAGAGCCCGGGATGCCTCCTTGCGTTAATGAAAGTCTGAAGACCCCGGAAGCTCGATATTCTTTTCAACCTCGTCCTGCGCTCCGGCCGATGAAATAGAAATCAACAATACCAGCAAACAACGCAAATTATGGGGAATTCCGGGGCAGCTACGCCAAGTCCTCGTTGAAGTAGACCTTTATATAATTCATCTTTCGCTCTTCATCGTAGCCCTTCTCGAGGACTTCTCCGGGCTTATCGACGACTTTGGGGCGAAGGCGAATTTCCACGCCGGTATCGAGCTTCATGATGGACTTCATGAACTTCTTTGCCTTGGTGACGTCACGCTTGGAGATGTCGAAATTCTCTTCGAGGGTAATTCCTTCGTCTTCCTCGAGTCGCTCACGCTCCTCTTTGAACTTCTTCTTAGCGGCATCGGTGCGGAGAGCTTTTTCCTCGAATTCCTGAAGGCTGAAATTCTTCTGTCCCTTGAGATACGAAAGTGCCTCCTGGGCGGGTTCATTAACGTCCCACGGCGGGCTGTCATTGGTCGGAGCTTCCGCAGGCGAAACCGCCGCCACGGCGAGCTCGGCCACGCGCTTGGTCATCAAGGCCGAATCGGGAATGGGACGAACAGTGAGGAAATCACGCACCCAAAATCGCGATTCCGAGCCACCACGATCAAAGGTGAGTACGTAGAAACCCTTCCGCTCAAAGTGTTCAAGAATGAGGCAGCCTTTGTCGATCTTCTCAGGATTAATCCCCTGTTCGGTCGCGAGTTGGAGGTCGCCGTCTCGTGCCGAAATGCTCAGGAAAGGCGTCACGCTCTCCGACTTGAGGATACAAATCGCGCGCTTCATTTCGCCGTCCAGATCGATCCCGGTCATCAGGGAAATACAAAGATCGCCCGATTTAATATTCGGGTGGGAGGATTTGGAATAAAGCCGCTGGGCAATCTCGCAGCCTTTCTCGAGAAGCTTCGACGAATCTTCAAAAATCGCCGCCGCCGAGGCATTGACTTCATTTTTCTCCAGCGAGCTGTGATGAGTGAAGCGCTGGCCGACGAGATTACGGAAGGGCCGCAGAAAAATTGGCGTCAGAAGGGCCTGATCGTCCTCTCCCACCTGAAATAGTTGCTTCGAGGTCTGCAGTGGTTCATCGCGCGAAGGATTCCCCACTTTGGCCAATACCAGGCCGCTAATTTCGACATTCTCAAAGTTAAGCTTCAAAGTCATGGGGAGTCTCTAATGAGACAAATCGTAATTAGGAATCCATTTCCCCGAAAAATGCGTGAGATCGTCAAATTTCCTGTTCATTCTGATTACGGTCGCTTCAACAATCCACCGCCATGCCATCCAAACGCCGCACTCTCAGCAAAGCCAATTTCTTTCTCGTCCGCGCCTTTGCCTCGATCGGTCTGTGTATCACCGGATATTTGCTGATCATGAAATTAACCGGGGAAATCAGCTCTATCGTCGGCTGCGGCGGTGAAGGCGGATGTGCCAACGTCCTCGGCTCAAAATGGTCGGCTTGGGTTCACATTCCAGTAAGTTTGCTCGCCGCTCTATTTTACGCAGCCGTGATTGCATTGTCCTTTCAACGATCGCGCAGCCTGCTGATCTCTTCAGCGCTCATCTTGATCGGCGCGGCGCTGTGGTTCATGGGAATAATGACTTACAAAATCGAATCATTCTGCCCCTGGTGTCTCGCCACTCACATCACGGGTATCCTCACCGCAATTTCAATTTTCGTGACGACCCGGCGGACCGGTCCAATTTCCTGGACCGCTTGCTCCATTTTCGCCATCGCCCCCCTCTCCGTCCTGATTGGCGGGCAAATTTGGGGGCCCGAACCTGACACACATGCCATTAGCGAATATGCCGCCAAAACCAAAAACAAACCCATCCATCAACGCGGTAGTGGACGCCAACTTACCTATGGCGGAAAGATATTTAACATAGCGCAATTGCCCTTTATCGGCCCGGCCGACGCCAAGCACGTCTTCGTCAAATACTTCGACTACACCTGCGGATCCTGCCGGAACATGGAAGAAGACCTCGACAAACTCATGGAAAAACATCCCGGAAAATTCGCGGTAGTCCTCCTCCCCACTCCGCTGAATCGTGAATGCAATTCCAACCTGAAACCGAAGATTGAAAACCATCCCTGGGCCTGTGAACTGGCCAAACTTGGCTTGGCGGCGTGGAGAGCTCAACCTGAGTCCTTCCCCGAGGTTCACAAGCGCCTCTTCAGTCGTCCTATTCTTACCGGGGAGGAGGCCCGCCGTGAAATTTCCCGGATCATCCCCAAAGAAAAACTGACTCAATCCCTGAAAGATCCCTGGATCAACGACCTCATCAAAGCCAATACCGAGGACCATCAAACTCTCTCCGCCCAGAGCGTCGTCATGCCCAAACTGCTCCTCGTCGACACCAAGGTCTTTCAGGGAGTCGCCAAGAGTTCAGACATTTTTGTCAGCGCGATGGAAAAGCTCTTCGGACTTTAAGCGTCCTTATTTTCCGAAAACTCCTCGATCAATTCCTCCCGCTGTTCCGCCACTGCGCGGTCGAAATTCCCAAGAAGATCACCCGCCTTATCGGTGGATGTAATCAGGGCAACAATGAGATACTGCGTAATCGCAACAAAGTAACACACCCAGCCGACTGTTCCTTCCGTCGTCCCGGCATCCCCGCCAAAAATCGCCGCCATCATCGCCAATACCGGAGAGGAACGATTGAGGTGCACACAGGAAAACTTCTTGATCCAACGAACACGATTCACCCAAATTTTGCGCAGACATCCTTTCCCCATCGGGAGATTCAAGGGGCCTGAATGAATGACTGCAAAAATCGCCTGATCTGGCATCAATTCAATCACTCCAATCACCAGGAGTAATCGAAAAAAGACTCCGATCCATCCCTGGTCACCATCAAGATCCAGAGGAACCCATCCAAAAAGCAAGTGCTCCATGTTAGCCGTTGCCACCAACAAAATCAGAGCCGCCCGAAACCATCCCTCGAGATCTTTTTCCAGTTCCTCCTCCACCTGGGCCATACGCATTCCCCGACGCACCACGAGACGAAAAAGAGGAATAGCAATTAAGCCGACCAGAATCCTCGTTAAGGGTTTGAGCAACGGACGGAGTATGGCCCATCGAATGATATTTCCAAACACGGCAAGAACCTGCGACATCCGGACCAGAAGGTGAAGAAGAGATGACAATACATCGTTCCTCCCAGCCGCCGGGATAGCATGGAACGTCCGATTGAGACTCGCATCCAGCCCCCTATCAATTTAACTATCGTCTCCACCATGAAACCGGAGCCCGTTAATCCCGATGCCATCGCCGCTCTCCAAGGTGTTAAGCATAGCTTCCAAACCGACCGCAATTTTCAGGAAATCCATTGCTCTTCCAATGCGGCCGCGGAATTGCAGGAAATCGCACCGACCTGCCTCCGCCTGGCCTCCAAGCTGGCCGCCAATGCCGAACTTGGGACCCTCTACCGAATGCAAGCCAGCTCCGACCACGATCACTTCATCATCCTTGCCCTCAATCCAGAAGTTCCCAACGCACCCGGTCCGCGCTTAGTCGGCCTTCACACCGATCACACCACGGACATCGATCATCTGGCGGTGGAACTTACTTCACTTCTCTAAGCTAAATCCCATGGGCAACAACGAACTCATTCAATATCTCAGCCGTTCGGGAAACATTACAGGCTCCTTCCTGGTGAGTCCCACTTGCTCTTATCTGGCAGGTGACCTTCCTGACTTTTTCGACTCAACAAAAATTCCCGCAATGGCTGAAGACGGCTATACCGCCCTCGAGGCAATTCGCACAAAAATACCTGATGCTAAGGAGATTAGAATAGACACTCACTTGTTAGCAATTTTTTTCCGCGACCTCGGCAGGGCCCTTCTGATTGTCCTCGTCAATGATTTAGCCAAAGCCAACTCCGCAAAAATTGCAATCGATGTCGTGGCGCGCCGGTATTTACCGGAGGGAGGTTGAAAAGATGCAATCCAGCGAAGCAAGTTGACGCCTTAAATTTTTTCACTTATCCACAATCCGCCCATTTGAATTTCATCGGGTTATCAGGAAAGCCAAAACGAAATAACCTTTATCGAAGACAAACAGGCTCGAGGGTCAGCTTCATTCATACATTAAACAGCAGTAAAAGGGTTCACAACTCCTCCCAAACATTGCGGTTTAATACAAGCTACCAAGTTAATTGAGGGTTCACGGTTTCTATTCCCCATGTCCGGCTACAAAAATCGACCGATCGACCCGCTTTCCCAAGCGGCCAGGCTCTCGCGGTCCCAACCGAATCCTATTCAGGTGCAGCATCACACGATGCCGGTTCAAGCACAGCAGCCCCATTACCCCCAAGCTCCGCAACAGCAACAATATCCACAAGCCCCGCTCCAATACCAACAGCAGGAACCTCAATATCAGCACCCTGCTCCTCAATACCAGCATCCCCTGCCACAACAATATCAGCAACCGGTTGCTCCCCATTACCCACAAGCGCCACAACAACAGCAATACCAGCATCCCCTGCCGCACGCTCCCTCTCTGCCACAGGCTCCGTATTACCCGGCTCAACAGCAGGCTCACTATCAACAGCCCCAACAATACCAACAAACCATCCCGGAGCCGCCGAGGACACGCCGTCTAATCACTGGCGATTCCATGACATCTCCGGCAACCCAACAGATCCCCGTTCCCACAGCCACCCAGCGTGTGGCCGTCGGCCCCCCGCAGGCATTTACCGGAGAAATCCCGGTACCTCCTCCCACGAGAGCCCTCAATGTTGGTGTTCTTCAAAATCAAGGGCAGGTCATTCCCGCGCCTACCGCCACCCAACCAATGAACGTGGAGCAAGCACGCACCTATTCAGGCGGAAACGCTCTCGTGCCTGCCAATCTCAACGGTGTCGCGGGTTCCCAAATGGCAACCCCTCTGGGACCTGAAGGACAAACCATTCCGCCTCCCCCTCCCACCAGATTGCTGGTCGGAAGAACCGACGATCTGAAACCGGCCCAAGCCACTATCACCGCCACACCTGCTGCAGTGGCAGTCGCCGCTCCTGTCGATGAAGCTGCCTTAGACTCCGCAGTCACCAGTCTCGGACCGGTTCCTTACTACTCACTCAGCCAGATCGTCGAAAACCTCCAGACTCTCACCGGCATTCCAACCGGAACCTCCGCAGTCAGCGTCCATACCTCCGGCCATGTCGCTGCCGAAAGCAATCCCGGTAAACGCTATCTCAATGAACAGGAAATCGGCGAAGGTGGCACCTCCGTGGTCTATCGGGCTACCGACAGGCGAATGGGGAGAAACGTTGCTCTCAAACGATTCAAATCCATCTCACGGACCGACAAAAATCGTGACTACGCGCTGGAAATGAAATCCGCGTCGCATATCAGCCACCCATACGTCGTGAGCATTTACGATGCCGATATCGATGAAAAAGGACGCTATATTACCATGGAGTTGATCGAAGGCTTCAATATGGAAGAAGCGATCAAAATTCGGAAACTCAATTTCGACATCAACCGCTTTATCAATTTCGCCGAGCAAGCACTCGAAGGATTGGAAGCAACACACAAGTCCGGCTTACTTCACCTTGATTTGAAGCCCTCCAACATCATGCTCTGCGAGCAGGGTGGGGGCCGCGATATTATCAAGCTCATCGACTACGGACGCGCCCAACTCATTCAGGACGAGAACGGTGATGCGCCAAAAGGGCGTGGACTCGAAGGCGCCATTTTCTTTTGCTCACCAGAGCAGATTCTCAAAGAAGACCTCGATATCCGCACCGACCTCTACGCCCTGGGAACAGTCTTTTATTGGGTCCTCACGCATCGACGCCCATTCGACGGAGGCAATCCCATCTCCATCATGTCGGCCCATCTTCAGCATATCGTCACCGACATCTCGGAAATCATTCCCAACATTCCCAAGTGGCTTGCTGAATGGGTCATGTCATTGATCGCCTTGGAAAAAGATGATCGTCCCCAGTCGGCTGCCGAAGCACTCGATACCCTGCTCAATGGAAGAGACGAACAGAAGGTCACCAAGTTCCGTGCTTGAGTCCTCGCCGACAAACCTTCGTAAATCACGGGAATGCCACCTGTGATTTTTTTATGTCCCGACGTAAAAAAACGACGAACCGAATCGAACCGTCGTCTTTGAAATTTGTGAGAGGGAACTCTAGCGGCGCTTGCGCTTCAGCTTGAGCATGGCCTCGGACTTGGCAATGGACATCATGAGAGCCTGCATTTCCTCGGGATCATCTCCCACCACTCCATCCAGAGCATTTTTGGCCCGCTTCATTGCCTCTTCGACCTGATGCTCGTCGATGGCGTCTTCGCCGATCGCAAGATCAATGAGAACGGAAACCTTGTCCCCGGTCACTTCCACAAATCCCTCACCAACGGCAAGCTCCTCGACTTTACCGTCCTTGAGGTAACGAAGCTCACCCGGTTGCAAGGGTGCCACCAATGCGGAGTGCATTGCCAGAATGCCCATCTCACCTTCGCTACCAGGCAGGTAAACGTCATCGACGGAATCTGAGAAGATCGTCTTCTCGGGAGTTACGATGTCGAGTTGGAATGGCATGAGATAGAATAGGCTCGGTTGGAAAAATTAACCTTTATCGACGGAATCGATACTAGCCTTCATGTAAAAGTTAGACTCGGGAACATTATCGTGCTTCCCGTCGAGAATCTCGGCAAATCCTTTCACGGTGTCCTCAATGGTGCAAAGAACTCCGGGAACATTAGTGAAGACCTCGGCCACGTGGAAGGGCTGGGTAAGGAAACGCTGAATCTTACGAGCGCGGAACACAGCGGTCTTATCGTCGTCAGAAAGTTCGTCCATTCCGAGAATGGCGATAATGTCCTGAAGATCCTTGTAACGCTGGAGCACGAGCTGGACGCCACGAGCCACTTTGTAGTGCTCTTCGCCAACAATCTCCGGAGCAAGTGCAGCAGAAGTTGAAGCGAGTGGGTCAACCGCCGGGAAGAGAGCCTGCTCAGCAAGTGAACGCTCGAGCACCACGGTCGCATCAAGGTGAGCGAAGGTGTTGGCGGGAGCGGGGTCGGTCAAGTCATCCGCAGGAACGTAAACGGCCTGAATGGAAGTAATTGATCCCTTCTTGGTCGAAGTGATACGCTCCTGAAGTCCGGCCATTTCCTCGGCGAGGGTGGGCTGGTATCCCACCGCAGACGGCGTGCGGCCAAGAAGTGCGGACACCTCGGAACCGGCTTGGGAGAATCGGAAAATATTGTCCACGAAGAGAAGAACGTCCTGGTTATCCTCATCACGGAAGTGCTCGGCCATAGTGAGTGCGGAAAGCGCAACCCGGAGACGCGCACCCGGAGGCTCGTTCATCTGGCCGTAGCAAAGTGCCACTTTGGATCCGTCAGCAAGAACAGGGTTGCCATTCTCATCAAGCTTGGGATGACCCTTGTCGTCTTTCTCACAAGAAATAACGCCGGATTCAATCATTTCCCAGTAAAGGTCGTTACCCTCACGAGTCCGCTCACCCACACCAGCGAACACCGAGTAACCACCGTGTGCCTTCGCAATGTTATTAATGAGCTCCATGATCACAACGGTCTTACCCACACCAGCACCACCGAACATACCACCCTTACCTCCTTTGAGGAGCGGGCAGATTAGGTCGATCACTTTAATTCCGGTAGGTAGAATTTCAGTCGTGGAAGACTGCTCGGTCAGATCAGGAGCAGCACGGTGAATGGGAGACCGAAGCTTGGCGTCTTCGAGAGCGAGCTGGTTTTCATCCACCACATCTCCGGTCACGTTGAAGATACGTCCGAGAATCTGCTTACCAACGGGAACCGCAATCGGCTTGCCGGTGTCGGTCACGCTCATGCCACGCTTGAGACCTTCAGTGGTGCTCATTGCGACGCCGCGAACCCAGCCGTCACCGAGGTGCTGCTGAACTTCGAGAACGAGCTTGGTCTTCACTCCGAAGAGATCATAGGACAACTCGAGAGCGTTGTAGATTTCGGGAAGCTTTTTGGCGCTTGAGAAGTCAACGTCAACGACGGCGCCGATGACCTGAACGATGGTTCCTTTTTTGCTCATGGTGGTTTGGGAAAAGTTGGATGGTTGGTGGTAAAAATTTAACGAATGATGATCACTCCATGGCTTTCATAGCCGTGGTGATCTCAAGAAGTTCGGCGGTAATCGCGGCCTGACGGGCTTTGTTGTATTCCAAAGTCAGGTCGTCGATCATGTTCTTCGCGTTGTCAGTGGCAGCTTTCATCGCAACCATCCGGGCGGAGTGCTCGGAGGCGCGGGCTTCCACCAGCATCTGATAGATCTGGAAGTTGATGTAAAGGGGGAGGAGCTTATCGAGAACGCCTTCAGCACTTGGCTCGAAGTCGTAATCAGCACCGAGCGCGGCAGCCTTGTCCGTTTCGCCAATTTCGCCTTTGTCTACACCTTCGTAGTCCTGCTTTTCACCAAGATCTTCAGATTCGATTGGAAGCAATTGGAAGACTTCCGGAGTCTGGGTCAGCGTGCTGACGAAGTTGTTGAAGGCGACGCTGATTTTATCGTATTCGCCGCTGAGGAACTTCTCAGTGAGGAATTTTGAAACCGGCTTGGCGTCGTTGAAAGGAACCGGGTCGGCAACCTCCCAATCGGTGACGATGTTGCCGCCGGTCTTGGCGATGGTCTGGCGAAGCTTCTTTCCAACGGTGACGTATTCGGTCTCGTCGGTCGCGCTCTTGATGACGGCCTTATAGAGGTTGGTATTGAGTCCGCCGCAAAGTCCCCGTCCGGTGGAAATAACGAGCATGAGCTCCTTGCCTCCCTCGCGTTTTTCGAGAAGTGGATGGCTTTCCTCAGTGGTATTCTCCTTCAGGTTCACGAGAACCTTGTTGAGCTTGTCAGCATAGTCCCGACCGGCCAGAGCCTGGTCCTGAGCCTTCTTCATCTTGGCAGCCGAGACCAGCTCCATCGCTTTGGTAATTTGCGAGGTGCTTTTGACCGACTTAATGCGTCGGCGAATGTCACGAAGGTTGGCCATTGGAAATGAAGAATTTTAAATTTGATAAACGGAACCAAGCCTTACTTCCAACTTCCTTTGAAGTCTTCAAGGGCGGTTTTAAGACCAACATTGGTGTCGTCCGAAAGTGCCTTCTCGTCGGCAATCTTCTGCAGAAGTTCAGCCTTGCGTGTGGAGAGAAATTCCTCAAGAGCAGCCTGACACTCCTTGACGCGTTCCACATCGACATCATCGAAGTGACCGTTCTGCATGGCCCAGAGAACTGCCACTTCCATCTCCATGGAAAGCGGTGAATACTGGTTCTGTTTAAAGAGTTCAACGATGCGTTGTCCGCGGCTGATCTTGGCCTTGGTGGCATCATCAAGATCCGAACCGAACTGGGCGAAGGCCTGAAGTTCGCGGAACTGTGCGAGGTCCAATTTGGTTGTTCCTGAGACTTTCTTAATCGCCTTGGTCTGCGCCGCGGATCCCACACGGGAGACGGAGAGGCCAACGGAAATCGCAGGGCGGATACCCTGGTAGAACAAGTCGGTCTCAAGGAAGATCTGACCGTCGGTAATGGAAATCACGTTGGTGGGAATGTATGCCGAAACGTCACCAGCCTGGGTTTCAATAATTGGAAGCGCAGTCAGGGAACCCCCGCCTTCTTTTTTCGAGAGACGTGCGGAACGCTCAAGGAGACGTGAATGAAGGTAGAAAACATCTCCGGGATAAGCTTCGCGACCGGATGGGCGACGAAGAATCAGGGACACCTGACGATAGGCAACAGCCTGCTTGGAAAGGTCATCGAAGACAATCAGGACGTCCTTACCCTGGTCCATGAGATACTCGGCGAGAGCACATCCGGAGTAGGGAGCGAGGAACTGGTTGGTTGCAGAGTCCGAAGCGCAAGCAGCAACGATGATGGTGTTGTCGAGAGCGCCGGCTTCTTCGAGAATGGAGACGGTCCGGGCGACGTTTGACTGCTTCTGACCGATGGCAACATAGACGCAGTAAACTGGCTTGTGGTCTTTAAGGCGACCTTCAGCAGCGGCCTTGTTCTGATTGGACTGCGAAATGATAGTGTCGATCGCAATGGTCGTCTTGCCGGTGGAGCGGTCACCAATGATAAGTTCACGCTGACCGCGGCCGATGGGGATCATGGCGTCAATGGAAGCAATACCGGTCTGAAGCGGAACCGAAACGGACTCACGCTTAATAATGCCGGGAGCAATCTTCTCAACGGGATATTCGGTTTCCGAAGCAATCTCCCCTTTGCCGTCGATCGGACGAGCAAGAGTGTCGACAACACGACCGAGAAATGATTCGCCAACGGGAATCGAAAGAAGCTGACCAGTGGTCTTACACTCCATTCCCTCGGTGATGTGCTTACCGTCACCGAGGAACACAACTCCCACTTCGCCTTCCTCAAGGTTCAGGGCGAGGCCCATCAGGCCGCCGGGGAATTCAATCATTTCGTTCAACTGCGCGGAACTGAGTCCTTCCACTTTGGCGACACCGTCACCAGTTTCACGGACGATACCGATGTTGGTCTTCTTAACGGACGTTTTGACGTTCGCGATTTGGGCTTCCAGTTCTTGGAGAATGCTGCTCATGACTTTAAAGGGTTAGAGAGTGGGTGAAGGAGATTGTTAAAATGAATTTGCGAGAGTTTCGAGGCGGGCCTTAACCGAGCCATCGTAGACGTCATTTCCGACGCGGATGCGAAGACCACCGAGGAGTTCGGGGTCGACTTTGAAATTGAATGTCAGTCCCTCGCCGTATTCTTTACAAAGAGAGGTTTGGACTTTGCCGAGAGTTACTTCGTCAAGCTTCGCCGCGCTTTCCACGGTGACCTGCTTTTTGATCAGTTCGGCCTGAACGAGACGACGAAGAGAAACAAGAATGCCCCGATAGTCACGGGGCTTCTCATCGCCAATTCTCTTGATGATGGGCTTCAACTTCCGCGCGTCGATTTTACCGTCCTTGAGGCAAAGGCGGAAAATTCGGCGAGCGGTGCTCTGGGCGACTTTGGAAGCTTTCATCGGATGTTAAAAATTGACGAAATGAGATTTACAAGCTGGAGAGGGCTTCTTTATTGATGCGCTTCTGGTCGGTAGCATTGAGGGTCTTACCGGTAACTTGCGTGGTGGTTTCGACGACGAGGCGGCCGAATTCCTTTTTGATCTCCGCCTTGAGAGCGGCAGCTTCGGCTTTGGATGCTTCCTCAGCTTTGGCGAGAATATTTTGAGCTTGGGCAACAGCCTCCTGGGATTTTTTCTCCGCGAGGGCGGCAGCGCTCTCTTTGGCTTCATCCACGAGGCGCTTGGCGTCCTCGTTGGCCGCTTCAAGGAGAGTGGCCTTTTCTTGTTCGCTGTCAGCAAGCTTCTGCTCGATCTCTACGAGTTTGGCCTCACCATCGGCGATGCGATTCTTCCGCTTTTCAAGGATCTCTTGGATCGGGCCAAAGGCAAATCTCTTGAGGACATACAGCACCAGGGCAAAATTAACTACCTGTGCGATGAACAAAGGTGCTTTCCAGCCGAAAGTCCGGCCGATCTCTTTTGCGGTGTCAGCGAGGCCTCCGGCTTCTGCGAGAAGTGTGAACATGTGACTTGGTGGTTGTGTAGTTGGGAAAAAGAATCAGAAAAAAGGTCCGCGCTTCCCGCAGGAAGCGCGGTAAAAACACTTAAACGGCGAAGGCCGAGAGGATAAAGATACCCTCAATAAGAGCTGCAAGAATAATCGAGATCACGAGGATCGGAGTAGCGGCGCCTGGATTACGTCCAGTTGCTTCGGCGGCTCCACGGCCCAGAAAGCCGATGCCGATTCCACCACCGACAGCTGCGAGGCCGACGTGAACAGACTTGAGGTCGATCTCAGCAAGAAGTGAGAACATTGCGAACAATTCAGTAAACATTGTCTTGGTTGTTTTGGTTTGGTTTTTGTTTTTAACTCCGGCCTCCACGGTTTGCCCATGGTCCGACCGGCGAAATTTCTAGTGATGCTCTTCCTCGCCGTGATCGCAAATAAGATTCAGGAAAATGGCGGCTAGGAGCGAAAAGACGAGAGCTTGAATGAGGCCCACGAGGATCTCCATGAAGCAGAAAGGAAGAGCGGGAAGGAAGGCCAGGTTCTCCGGCACGAGCATCATGAGCTTCTCAAGAGTTTGCTCACCGCCATAAATATTACCGAAGAGTCGGAAACTCAACGCAATCGGGCGGATCAGGATAGAGATGACTTCCAGAATTCCTACCATGAAAAATACCACGACCATGATCTTCAACATGATGCCCTGAAATTTTCCTTTGGGAGCGAAGATGTGTGCCACGAATCCTTTGACACCGTTTTCCTGATAGGCCCAGAAAGTCCAAACGGCCATGAAGGTCACAGCCATCGCAGAGGTCATGTTGAGGTCGGCGTTGCCGCCGCGGAGCAAAGGAAGATAGTGGCTTCCACCACCATCGTATTTGATATCCCAACCCAAGGTTCCAACACCGGGCATCAACGCGAGCCAGTTATTGACTAGGATAAAAAGGAAGGTGCCTCCAAAGAACCAGAAGGTCTTTTTAACCAAGTGATCTCCCAAAAGGCTTCCGAAAAAATTATAGAGGCCCTCAATCAGCCACTCGGCAAAGTTTTGGAATCCAGCAGGAACCAAGGCGATCTTGCCCGCCGCAGCCCGGCAAAAAAGAACGATCAGGAGGGTGGAGAACCATACCATGATCGATGAATTGGTAAAGATACCGAGAAAGCTGTCGGTGACAGATTCTGCATTGAGCGGCATCTTATGCCCTCCAGCTGCGAAAGCCGAAGATGCCGTTGCGAAAAAAACCACAACTGCGGCTGGAAATATACGAAGAAAACCTTGCATCGGAATTCGTCCCGATACCGGGACACGCGAGCGGTCTATCTATGAGCTTGACTTCATTCAAGTCGAATTTGTGAAAAATTTCACAAAGTCCGTTTTTGCCCGTGGTTGCAAGGATTCAGGATAGTTTGGTCATCCGAATTTTTGGCCGATTTCCGAGCAAAAAATCAGATTATTCACAATCTTCTAATGCGCCGTCCGGAATCCCAGATCGGGGCGACGGACGTTTCGATCCTCCAACCATTCACGGCTGGCCACTCCCTGACCAGGGGTTTTAAACGAACCACCTGCGGCCACCGGCTTCCTCGGACTGAGCTGAAATGCAGGATTCAATTCCGGGTCACGCGTCCATTCCCGGACGTTCCCGGCCATTCCCACCAAACCGACACCAGTTAGGTCATCTGGAGACAGATCCGCCGGGCCCCAGTCCGAAATTTTCTCTGGAGCGCCCTCATAATGAGCCGCCGCCGCCCATTCGTCCATCGCAGGAAGTCGGGAGCCCTCCCACTGGCAATAGGCCCAGGCATCCCACCAATCAATCCCCACAACCGGGCATTGGGCAAAGACCCGACGCCCGTTCCATTCTCCTCCCTTTTGGGCTGCTTCCCACAAATTATCCCAATCATCCGGGAAATGACCAAACTTCTCGACCGGTTGATCCGAGTGATCGTAACTCCGTGCTACCGCCGGGCCTCCGATTTCCAACTCATCGAGGAATCGTGCGTATTGCGACAGAGTAACTTCCGTCTTACTCATCGAAATCCCCTTTTCCAAATTCACCGTCCGCCCCCCGTGAATCTCCACCTGACCAATCGGGATGGAAATCCAAACCGGACCGGCTCCATTGGTCGAATCATTGGTATCCGGGGTAATCCTGCCCGCACCCTGATTAAGAAAGTAAATTAATGCCCCAAAAACCACAACCCCGGCAACGAACGCCGCAACGGTCGCTGAACGGTTGGAGCTTGGCACAGGTGCGACCTCCACAGGCTGGGTCATCGAAGCTTGGGCCTCTTGCCCCGATTCATCTGTCCCCTCCAATTGCCCGCGCACCTGCTGGGACAACTCCTGAATCTGCCGCCAAGATAAAGGATGCTCTCGCTCCAAATCAGCCATAAATCCCAACAAGGAATTTACCCGAACCGCTCCGGGCTCTCCACGAACCAACATTTCATCAAAAGCCACGCCCAACAGTTGCTTGGCCTTGGTTCCCAATATTACATCGGGCTTCCCATCGACCGCGAGGTTCATCATGCGGACCGTATTTTTCTTATCAACGAGGATATGATGCAGCCCCATCTCCACCGAAGCCATTCCCATCGCCTCAAGATGACGCATCGCAGTGGCAATCTGATCCAGAAGAATCACCACCTCCACGGGCTTATATTGCTTGCCCTGATCATGGAGTTCTTCCAAATCCGCTCCTTCCAGACGCTCCCGGGCAAAATAGCTCGCATCATCATTGCAAACGGCCTCGTAAACAGCCCCAATTCCGGGGTGCTTTACCAAAGCCTTCGCCCGCACATCCGCGAGAAAAGCCTCAATCCATGAAGGATCCATGGCCGCTTCCTGTTTGAGCATTTCCAGCATCACAGTGCGGTTCATCGACACCTGCTCCGCTTGCCACAAGCGAGTCAATTGACCTTCGCTGACAAGTTTCACGAGACGGTATCCTCCTACCGATTCACCTTCTTGTCGTCTTGGGAAGGAATTCATCTAATTTGAACCCGAGCTGGTTAGCTTACTCATCCTCATTCGGCAAGGTTTCTGGAGCGATTGGAGCCAGATTTGTCTTTGGAATTAACGGACCATCCCAATTGGGCAAATTCTCAGGATCAACCGGCTCCACATAATCACCCTGGGAAGGGAGAAGGGTTCCGTTGGCATTTTTAATCATCTCCAGAATCGGGCTAATATCCTCATCCCACCCTTCCTCGGGACCCTTGGAATAGGACATTTCCTTAATTAAGGTCCGCGGCTGAGCCATCATATCGACCAAGCGTCCATCGTAGTATAGCTCCACCACCATACCATAAAACTTACGCTCGCCCGAAAAATAGGCCTCTCGCACATCTTGATCGGGCACGAAATACCACACTTCCGCCAGTTCCTCGCCATCGTCCCAATTCACTGGCGCGCTGACCCACTCGAAACCCGAACCATCAGGGGTAATTACGGCCGGCTGGATCTTTCCGTCGACCTCCTCAAAGAAATTCATCCTCGGATCAAGAAGCTCGGGATCAAATTCCTTCCCCGGAGCCACCGAGATCGGCATCATCACCGTCCTCCGCTCCCCGCCCGCCACACGACTGGGCGACGATTTGCGAACCAAGCCCAATGAGGCCAAGCCTTTCAAATCTGCAATTCTGCCTCGCTCAATTTTCGCAGAAGCCTTGGCAAAAAGCGATCCTCCTTCGATCGGGCCCAGCTGCACAACCTTGATGTAATATTCATCTGCCTTGTCATAGACCCGCAGGGCATCGAAGTTCACCGCCAAATCGTAAAGCACATTAGCATTCTCCCCTTCGAGGTGCTCCGCTTCGTTGAGCTTAGTTTGGGCCAACACCAAATCACCCGTAATGCGAGCCTCGCGGGCTTCCTCGATCAATCTCTCGACGATGGGGTTCTTGATCGGCGGAGCCACATCCATTGCCTTGGGAACCGGCGGGATGTCGAGAGCATCGATATCCGGCAATAACAAAGGATCAAATACCGGCTCCTCGGCGGCTACTTTTTTTGGCGCATCTTTCGGTGGCTTGACCCGAACCGGCGTCGGTCGGGGTACTACCACATATTCCGTAACCACCTTAGTCTCCACCTCCGGGTGGGCCGTCCCTTTTATAACCATTGCCACACCAACTGACATCAATTGCACAAACGCCACCAAGCCCAACATCCAACATGAAACATGAAAGACACCTAGGTTTGAGTTATTATTTTGAGCTGCTGCAGTCATCAGAAATGGACTCTACCGTTCCTTTTAAGGCATGTCAACGGGAGGGCTTAGGTGGACAAAGGACTTACGTGAACAAGAGAGCCTTGCACTCGCGCAAACCCACGCTATTTCTATTCCCGTGATCGGCATCCCTCCGACCCTCGCTCCCCGGCTCGCCCCCCTGACTGGCGATCCGGGAGATCTCGTCCGGCAGCTCGCCCACCTTCCTGGCCTTGTTTTCTTCGACACGGTCGGCAACCTCCCCACCAATCACGCCCCGCCACTCTCCATCATCGGAGCCCGCCCCGTCGATATCCTGCGGGGCAACATCGCCGATCACGCCACCCTCAATCAATCCCTTTTAAAATGGCAAACTCAGGGACGCGATTTTGGCTTCCCCGCCGGCGCGGCCTGCGGTTGGGTCGATTACAACGGCCAATACACCTTCGGCGTTTATCCTGAACTCCTCATCTACCATCACCGCACCGGCGAATGGTGGGAAACCGGCAATCTTTCCCAGGAACTAAAAACTCCCGCCACCCCAACAGACTTCCAACTCGGCGACTGGCAGGCTTCTCTCAACCAAAAGGAATTTATCCACGCAGTTCGGGAAGCAAAGGAATACATCGCGGCCGGCGACATCTACCAAGTCAATCTCTCACGCCGACTCCGCGCCCTGTGCCACGCGCCCGACGGACTTCTTCCGCTCTATGAAAGGCTCCGCAGTTCCTCTCCCGCTCCGGTTGCCACTTACATGAATCTCGCCGGACGCGAAGTCCTCTCGTCCTCGCCTGAAACCTTCCTTCGTTTCTCCGGACGCGAAATCGAAACGCGGCCCATCAAAGGAACCCGCCCCCGCTTCGCCGACCCCGAACTCGACTCCCGCTCCGCCTTCGACCTGCAACGGTCCGAAAAGGAAACCGCCGAGCTCGTCATGATTACCGACCTCCTCCGCAACGATCTCGGCCAGGTTTGCGAATTCGGCTCCGTCCAGGTCACCGACATGCTCCAACACGAAAAACTCGAGCACGTCCACCATCTCGTCTCCACCATCCGCGGCACCCTGCGCGATGAATTCACCTCTACCGCCGCCCTCAGCGCCTGCTTCCCCGGTGGCTCCATCACCGGAGCGCCCAAAAAACGTGCCACCGAAATCATCTCCGAACTCGAGCCCGTCAATCGCGGCCTTTACACAGGTGCCATCGGCTACCTCGGCTTCAACGGCGAATCCCAATTCAACATCGCCATCCGCACCCTCATTCACGAAGCCGGCCACCTCGACTACCATGTCGGCGCCGGCATCGTCGCCGACTCGGATCCCGAAGCAGAGTTCGAAGAGACAGAACACAAGGCCCGCGGCGTCAGACTGGCCCTAGGCTAGCACAAATTAAATTTGCAGAGATCTTCCTGATGGGTTTCTCCGCCCCCACGTTGACGATCATTTATGAAATGTTGGTAAATGGACTCGGCGCTCCACATCCCCAACCCCCATCCCTTGCGAAGTTGGCATCAGATAGTATGATCAGCCGGAAACAATTTGGTATTTTGAACAAACGCATCATCATCATTGGCGCTGGCCCCGGCGGGCTCACCGCCGGCCTGCTTCTCGCCAACCGAGGTTACAAAGTCACTATCCTCGAAAAGGACAAAGTGGCCGGAGGTCGAAATGCCCCCATCCAGGACGGTCCGTATTGCCACGATACCGGCCCCACTTTTCTCCACCAAAAATTCACCCTCGACGAAATCTTCGCCGAAACCGGGCGCAAACCCGAAGACTACATGGACTTCGTCAAGCTCGACCCCATGACCCGCTTGAGCTGGGGAGATCTCTCGCTCGAAACCAGCAGCAACCGCGAAAAAATGGCGGCCAACATCGAAAAATCGTTTCCCGGAGAGGCGGAAAACTTTCTCCGCTTCATGGATGATCACGCATCCAAGCTCAAAACGATCTTCCCCTTCCTCCTCAAACCCTACACTCGTCTCTCCTCTTACCTCGACAAAAATCTCCTCAAAGCCCTCCCCTACGTCGCCACAACCAAATCGGTCATGGACGTCCTCTCTGACTACTTTCAGGACGACCGTTTGAAACTCGCTTTCACCTTTCAGGCCAAATACCTCGGTATGTCTCCCTGGAATTGCCCCGCCCTTTTTAGTATCCTTTCCTATATCGAATACGAACATGGCATCTTCCACGTGCAGGGTGGTCTCTCCAAAATTTCCGAAGGCATGGCCAAAGTCGTCGCTGAGGAAGGCGGCGAAATTCGCTACGAGGCCGAAGTCGAAGAGATCCTCTACCAAGGTAAAAATGCGGCCAAGGTCCGCCTCACCAACGGCGAAGAACTCACCTGCGATCAACTTATCGTCAATGCCGACTACGCCCACGCCCGCACCACCATTTTTGGAAAAAAGAAGCAAACAAACGAGGACCTCAGAAAGAAGAAATACTCCTGCTCCACCTTCATGCTCTACCTTGGTCTTGATACCCTCTACGAAGACCAACCCCATCACCACGTTATCTTTGCCGACGACTACCACCAAAATTTGGCAGACATTCAGGGGGAGAAAATCATCTCTGAAGACATGTCCTTCTACATTCGCAATTCCAGCGTCACCGACCCGACCGTCGCTCCCAAGGGCCATTCGCAGCTCTACGTTCTTGTTCCGACAATCAATACCCGCCACGGACATGACTGGCAGGGAACCCAAGAAGAGTATGCCGAAAAAATCATCGATAAGATGATCGCGTCCACCGGCATGAAGGATCTCCGTGACCACATTGTGACTCGGAAAATCATCACTCCAACCGGCTGGGAAAATGCCAACATCTTCCTGGGAGCCACCTTCAATCTGGCTCACACCCTGTCTCAAATGCTCCACTTCCGACCTCAAAACCGTCTCAAGGGATTCAACAACCTCTACCTCGTTGGAGGTGGAACTCATCCCGGTAGCGGACTTCCCACCATCTACGAAAGCGCTCGGATCACCACTAATCTTATCGACGAGGTCTACGACCAGAAACGGATTCCGGTAGACTTTGCCTCGAGCATCCTGACAAAAGCAGCCAATTAATTCACGTCATGAAAGCCCATCAACGCATGAACTTCTTTATCCAGCGAAAGGACTTCTCATAAGGAGGCATCATCTCCATCAAATCTTTCCCCACAAAATATCTCTTCGTGACCGACTTCTCATAGCTCAAGGCCTCAACTCCAAATCGGCCGCGATACCGGCCAGACCCACTTTGACCCACCCCCCCCAGCGGAAGCTGCAATTGCGAAAACTGCTTCATGGTATCATTCACACAGAGCGAACCCGAAGGCAGCGAACCCGTCACCTTTTCCACAAAATCCTCCTCCGTCGAAAAACAATAAACCGCCAGCGGACTCTCCAATTTGCCCAAGCTCTCTAACAGATCTTCTTCACTCCCAAAAGTCATCACCGGCAACACCGGACCAAAGACCTCTTCCTTCATCGCAGGATGATTCCAATCCACGCCCGCAATCAAACGAGGAGCCAAATAGCGCCTCGCCAAATCGTCTTCGCCAAATTGTTCCACCTCTCCGACACACAAACCCTGCAACCGTTCCACATGCCGCTCCGAAATGATCCCCGCCATCTCCGCGTCCCAGGAAACTTCCTCCAGCACGTCCCGGAGACATTGGCGAAATTCCTCCTCCACCCGGGCTTCGACGAGGACAAAGTCAGGCGCAAAACAAGTCTGCCCCGCATTCATCAATTTCCCCGCGACCAAGCGCCGTGCGCTCTTTACCAAGTCTGCACCCGGCCCCACCACGCAGGGACATTTCCCACCCAACTCCAACAAGGAGGGCGTGAGCGTTCTCCCCGCGATCTCCGCCACCTCACGACCCACCGCCGTGCTGCCCGTGAAAAAGATGAAGTCGAATTTCTCCCCCAACAAACCCTTCGCCACTTCCACTCCGCCGGTCACAACAGCCGCGCCCTGTCCCGCAAAAACCTCTTCAATAATTTCCGAAATCAATCGCTCACTCTGCGAGGCCAGCTCGGAAGGCTTCAGCACCACGGTGTTCCCCGCTGCAATCGCCGCGAGCAAAGGGCTCAGAGACAACTGAAAGGGATAGTTCCAGGGAGCCATAATCAGAACCACTCCGAAAGGATGTCGCTCGATCCAACTCCGACAGGGCCAAAAGTAAAAAGGCGAACTCACCCGCTTTTTCTTCAGCCAACCCTTCAGCTTCTTTCGCACCAGCCGAATTTCTTCCAAGAGGAAATGATACTCCGCCAAAAAAGCCTCCATCCCCGGCTTCCCCAAATCAGCCGCCAGACACTCCAAAATCTCCTCCCTCTTCCCCATGAGCACCGCTTCCAATCGCGACAGCTTCTCGCGACGCCATTCCAGATCGCGCGTCGCCCCGGACCGGAAGAATTCCCGCTGCCCTTCGACAATCTCCTGCAAGCTCATTTCTCTCACTAGACGAAGCTAGTTTCCACCCACACATTCACAAGGTCAGAGTCACCAGAATATTTCCATCATGAAATCCCAGAAAGTAGCCATCATCGGTTCCGGCCTCGGCGGACTCTCCGCCGCCATCTCTCTTCGCGCCGCCGGATACGAAGTCGAGGTCTTCGAGAAAAACGAACGCATCGGAGGCAAACTCAACATCAAGGAACTCAACGGCTACACCTTCGACCTCGGCCCCTCCATCTTTACCCTGCCGCAATTCTTCGAAAACCTCTTCCAACGCGCTGGCAGGAAGATGGCCGACTACGTCCAACTCGATGCCGTCACTCCCCAATGGCGCAATTTTTTCGAAGGGAAACCCACCATCGATCTCTATCAAGAAGACGACCTTATGCGAGCCGAACTCGCCAAGCTCCCCGGTGACCTCAATTCCCACTGGCGCGAGTTTCAAGATTTCCTGACCTACGCTCGCGGGCAATACGACATCATCGATAGCGGCTACTTCGACAAAGGCCTCGACTCACTTTGGGAGTTCTTCAAACACTACAACCTGCAACTCTTCACCGGCGCCATCGACTATAAAAACTCGATGTCCCAATCGATCCACGAACGCCTCAGCGACCCCCAGATGCGCCTCATCTTCGAATACTTCATCAAGTATGTCGGCTCCTCCGCGCTCGACTCCCCCGGCTACATGAACCTCATGCCTATCATCCAGTTCGACTACGGCCTCTGGTATGTTCGTGGCGGCATGTACAACCTCGCCGTCGGCCTCGGCAAGTTGATGGAGGAAATGAACATCACGGTGCACCTCGGCGCAGATGTCCAGGCCATCGAAAAATCTGGTAAGTCCGTCACCGGTATCCGCCTCGCCGACGGCACCGTCCACTCCGCCGACATCATCGTCAGCAACATGGAAGTGATCCCGGCCTACAAAAATCTCCTCAACGAACCGCCCACTTTTACCCGCAAGCTCGAGAAGTTTGCCCCAAGCTGCTCCGGCATCGTTCTCCACCTCGGCACCGACTGCGTCTTCCCCCAGCTCGCCCACCACAATTTCTTCTACTCCGAGAACCAGCACAAACACTTCCAGACCGTCTTCCATAAAAAGCAACTCCCCGACGACCCCACCCTCTACGTCGTCGCTCCAACCCGTACCGATCCCGACAAGGCACCCGAGGGATGCGACAACATCAAAATCCTTCCTCACATCCCCCCGCTCGAAGACAACTCCGGCATCACTCACGAGGATTACGTTGCCCTTAAAGACCGCTGCATCGACAAGATGGAACGCTGCGGTCTCACCGGATTGCGCGACTCCATCGTGACCGAAGATTTCCTCACTCCCATCGACATCGAGCGCATGTATCGCTCGAACCAAGGGTCGATTTACGGCGTCGTCACCGACTGGAAAAAGAACTACGGCTTCAAAGCTCCCAAGACCTCCACCAAGTACCGCAACCTCTACTTCACCGGCGGCAGCACCAACCCCGGCGGCGGTATGCCCATGGTGATTCTCTCCGGGCAAAGTTGCGCCGACCGCATTATCAAGCGTCACCCGGTCTCCTGACGAACCGATGAACGCCTTTCTGCTCATTTTCCCGGGAGTCGCCATCCTCTGCGCTCCCGCATTGTGGCTCATCCTCGGCCGCCCCAGGTGGTTAAGACCCTCACCGAAAAAATCAACGGATGCTCCCTCCATCTCCATCATCATCCCAGCCCGCAACGAAGAGGAAAACATCCGGCACCTCCTCGCATCCCTCCAGACTCAAGACACGTCCCCGCTGGAAATTATCGTCGTCAACGACGGTTCCAAAGACCGCACCGCCCAAGTCTCGCAGGAGCTTGGCGCCGCCGTTCTCGAAGCCCAGCCCCTCCCCGGGGGATGGCACGGCAAGCCCTGGGCCTGTCATCAGGGAGCCGAACGAGCCAAGGGGGAATGGCTTCTCTTTCTCGACGCCGACACCATCCTACAAGAGGGCGCCCTCACCGCCCTCCAACAACTCACCTCGGCTGACCCCAAGGTCTACTCCCTCTGTCCTTACCACACCATCGCGCGACCCTACGAAGAATTCTCCGCCTTCTTCAATGTCCTCATGCTCGCCGGCAGCAACGCCTTCACCCCCATCCGGGACAGCCCGCCTACCCTCTTCGGGCAATCCCTTCTCCTCAGCAAAGCTCATTACGAACAAGTCGGCACCCATGCCGTCGTGCGCGATGAAGTCCTCGAAAACTTCCACCTCAGCAGACACTTCCAAGACCTTAAAATCCCCACTCGCGCCCTTCTCGGAAAAGGCCTCATTCACATGCGCATGTTCCCCCACGGCCCGGGCGAACTTTGGGCCAGCTGGCAAAAGGGCTTCACCAATGGCGCGGCCCAAAGCCACCCCCGTGCCCTTCTCTTCTCCACAATCTGGCTTAGCGGACTCATGTTCACCCTGACCTCCCTCGCCCTCCTGCTCACCCCATTCACAAACTCCACCTACATTACCCTCACCGGAGTAGCCTATCTTCTCGGCGTGATCCAATGCCGTTACGCCTTTCGCCTCGCCGGCAACTTCTCCTTCCTCAACGCCCTCCTCTTTCCCCTCGCCCTCCTCTTCTATCAAACCCTCTTCTTCACCGCCCTGATCAAAAAAAAGCGCGGCCTCAAAAGCGAATGGAAAGGTCGCTCGCTCGACTGACATGATCGCAGAACTCTCCAACACCCAGATCATCGTCGCCAACTGCCTCGGCATCCCCTTGGCCCACTTCGCCATCTCCTGGCTCTGCGAACAAATTCCCCTCCAAGTGTTTCACCGACCCCTCCCCCCGTCCAGCACTCCCAATCCCATCTTCAAGCGCCTCTTTTTGATCCGTCACTGGAAACAACTCCTCCCCGACGCCGCTCCTTGGTTCAGCGGATTTCCCAAAGCCCATCTGACCTCTCTCGACGAAGGCTACCTCAGGCGATTCATCGCCGAAACCCGCCGCGGAGAACTCGCCCACTGGCTCCAGTGGCTCGTCATATCAAGCTTCATTATTTGGAACCCCTTCCCCGCCAATCTGATCATTCTCAGCTACGCCGCCCTCCTCAATTTTCCCTGCCTCCTCAATCTCCGTCACACCCGACAACGCCTGATCGCATTGCTCCTTCGACGGATCCGGACAAGCAATTGAACAATTGCTTTCCCCTGCCTCTTTAATTTTTAGGAGGCTTGGTTTTCTTGTGGGCCTTGTATTCGTCCCAACTCAACTCACCGTCCTTATTGGCATCCGCTTCCGGGTTTTTCTTGAAATAAGTATCCTTCCAGGCCGCGGCATTTTCTTTTCCGGCCTTCGTCTTTTTTGACCTCTTCTTCCACGCTTCCGTATGAATCAAACCCAGAAAGACCGGATCAATGTTGTCCTTGTTCCAATCATTCCAGAGCCCTTTGAGTTTCGCTAATTCTTCCGACGACTGATCAAGAATGTTGTCCTTCTCCCCAAGGTCCTTCACAAGATTGTGCACCGAGGTCACTCCGGTTTTATTGAAGGAAACAAATTTAAAGTCACCGCTTCGAGCCGCCGTCATTCCAGAGTCAAACTTGCGTAAAAAGATCCCCTCGTGGGGAGGGTTGGCATTCTCACCTTTTAAATACGGGCTGAGATTCACGCCATCAAGAGGACGTTCCCTGGCAATACTGGCGCCGCTCAATTCCGCAATGGTCGCGCAGATGTCGAGCGAAGTCACCGGATGATCATAGCTCTTTCCTTTTGGGAATTCGCCCGGCCACTGAACCGCGAAGGGAACCCGAAAGCCACCTTCCCAGGCATCACCTTTGTTCCCGCGGAGCGGGCCGTTGTCAGAACCGTTCTTGGTCGTGGGGCCGCCATTATCTGAAAGAAAAAAGACGATGGTATTTTTCTCCACTTTCTTCTCACGAAGAGTCGCGAGAACACGTCCCACTCCATCGTCAACCGCGCTCACCATGGCGGCGTAGGTTTTGCGCTTCTTGTCCTGAATATCCGGAAAGCGGGCGAGATATTCCGGAGTCGCCTGCAATGGACCATGCGGCGCATTGTAGGAAAGGAATAGGAAGAAGGGCTTCTCGTGATTCCGCTCGATGAAACCGACGGCCTCGTCCGAAAAGTCATCGGTGAGATATTTCCTGGGAGAGACTGGTTCATGATTCTTCATAATCCAGGTGCGATAACTTTCTGATTCCGTCTCAACCGCGTAGCTGTCTTTGAGCTTGAGCTCTTCCGGCATGTATTGATGCCCTCCTCCGAGATGCCCGTAAAATTCCTGAAATCCCCGTTTCATCGGATGGTGTTTTTTGGTCGCTCCGAGATGCCATTTCCCAATTACCCCGGAATGATAACCCACCTTGCCCAAAGTATCAGCGATGGTCGACTCGCTAAAAGGAAGCCCCATGTTCTCATCATTCGGTTGATACTGCGGGTTGCGCTCGAAACCAAAGCGCTGCCCATAACGTCCCGTCATGAAAGCGGCCCGACTGGGACCACACACCGAATAGGCCACATAACCCGAGGTGAATTTCACCCCGTTTTTAGCGATCGAATTAATGTGCGGTGTGGGGATGTCCTTGCAGCCATTGAAACCCACATCAGCATAGCCCATGTCATCCGTCATGATGACGATTAGATTCGGCTTTTCGGCAGCCCCGGCCACCAACTGACAGAGGAATAAGAGAGAAAAAATTTTCGTCATGATTAGTTCTTCGCTTTGAGTTTCTTGTGGGCCTTGTGTTCCGCCCAAGTCAGCTTGCCATCTTTATTGGTGTCCGCACCTGGATGCCTCTTAAAATACCGGTCCTTCCATTCGTCGGCTGTCACTTCCGGTTTGGGAATTGATTTGGGAATCCGCTTTAACAAGCTCTCACGATAGGAGAACAGCGTCGCTTCGTGCTTTGAATCCAAGGCCAAATTCGTCCACTCATGAGGATCCTCGACGACATGGTAGAGTTCTTCTTTTCCGTTCTCGTATCGAATATAGCGCCATTCTTTATCGCGCAGAGCGTAGTTCTGCTCCGCAGGGTCGTAGTAATCAGCCCACTTATACATCGCGGTAAGAACGGCAGCCGGACCAGTCCACCCGCCATCAGGCTTGGCAAGCAGAGGCTTGAGGGAATGCCCGTCCAGCGGTCGGCCTTTGGCATTCTTGCCAGTCTCTTTGGGAAGGTCACATAGATCAACCAAGGTAGGGTAAAGGTCAATCAAGCTCACCGGCTGCCCGCAAGTTCCGGGCTTGGTCAATCCCGGTGCGGAGATAACGAGAGGCACGCGGGTGCTTTCCTGCCAGAGTGAATTCTTATAGAGGTAATCTTTCTCGCCCATGCCCCACCCATGATCGGAGGTCAAAATCACAATGGTGTTCTCCTTCAAAGCGCTCTCCTCAATGGTATCAAGAATCTCGCCGATCAGATCGTCCACTGAAGCGACCGAGGCGAGGTAGGCTTGAATAAATTTCTTCAAGGCGAGTTCCCGGTCACCTCCATAGGATGCAATGAGCTGGTCGTAGATTTTGGAACCCCGGTCACCACTTCGGTCGTCTTCTTTCGAGCCAACCGTTCGCTTAAAGGTATCCTCGACATCGCCCCGCTTGATCACCGGAAGCTTGATTGACTCCAGCGGGAAGCGATCGAAGTATTTCTGTGGCACAATCAAGGGTGTGTGCGGACGAATAAATCCCACGCCCATCAGGAAGGGCTTTTTGGACTGAGCAAGCGACTTGAGATTCTCAACCGCCCATTGGCCATTTTTTTCATCTGCAGTGAGATCACGATCCTCTTCGGAATGGTATTTGAAATCTTCCAGCTTCCGCCAGGTCCCGCTCTTCCAGCTGAAGGGAGCTTTCACTTTTTTCAGAGGTCCAAAGGAGCCATCGATCGATTCGAAATCATCGCGGAAGGGAGAAGGAACATCCGGATGCGCTACATTTTTCCCATCACGATGCGCCAGCGGGCTGTAATCTGCATCGTTCCCGTATTCGACCCATTCCTTCCGCTCCCCACTGTGCATGATCTTACCCGTTCCCAGAGTGTGATATCCATTGGCCCGAAAGTGATCCATGAAGGTGCGCGAATTTTTAAAAACCGCATTGGTTTGCCATTTTTCAAATCCGAAGAGCTTCGAGGTATGAGGATAGAGACCGAAAACCATACTGGCCCGCGAGGGATTGCAGATCGGGATATTACAATGAGCCTGGGTGAATGACACCCCGCGATCCATCAGCCGCTTCATGTTGGGCGTCTTGGCCTGAGGGTGGCCGCCAAGGGTTTCGACGTAGTCATTGAGGTCATCGCAGATGATGAGGACGACATTCGGACGATCCGCACCACGAACAAGGAGCGGAAGAAAGAAAAGCGGAAGGAGGACTTTGGAAAACATAAGTAGAGTCTTTGACGCAATACTGCCTTAGGCAATGAAATCTAACGATCTTTCCCGGCGATTGGTTTCAACTCTACGTCTGATTCGAAGGCGCCCCGTGTGACATGGTAAAGGCTTGGTAAAACGCCCAAAGCAACCGTGACAGGGCAGCAAAGCCGTGATATTGGTTTCGTCGCTCAGGCTCTCGCGCCGTGCGCCCTGCTCTTGAGTCTTCTTTCCTTCCCCGCAACTCTCCTCGCAGAAGGCCCTGACTTGAAATGGCTCGAAGTCGAGGCCAAGAGCCGGCTTGGGAAGGAATTCCTCAGCCGCCAAACCTCCGCAGCTCGACCCCTGACAGGACGGTTTCCCCTGACTTGACCCGGAAATCGATCTTCAGGTTCCCATCTTCCCTGACAGCAACTGAGGGGACTTCCAGAAGGTATCCTTTCCTGACTCCTCCAGCCGCCCTCACGACATCCAAATCTGCAGCAACCGTCTTTCCATTGACGCTGACAGCGAAAACCGAGCCGCCCTTCTTTTTCTCCGGTTCAGAGAAGACCAATCGCACCTGATAGCTCCCAGATTTGATCCCGCCGAGTTTCGCTGAACGAATTCCGCGCACTCCCGACCCGGCAACCCAGGGCCATCCTTGGCCAGCCTCCATAAAAAGAGAGTGCCGGTAAAAGGTCTCCAAATCGGCCAAAGGAGGTTCGATGACAAGATCGATCTCCGGCGACGGCCCACCGATGTTTGGCTGATCGAGCCACATCGTGCCATCTTCGGTCACCCGGTCTCCCGGCGCTCCAAAGTTAATCCCGAGCACTTGAATTTTCCCGCGCGTCTTCTCAAGCGACAATTCTCCCCACGAAGCCCATTGCTCAAACTCCGGCGGCATACCCACCAGCGCCACCGCCATCGGCAAGGGGTAGCTGCAAGTGCAGCCATCGTAAAAGTAGGGAAGGTTCAGTAAGCCATTCGCCGGAATGACACTATTGGTGCAGCCGGAACGCGGCCCGCTGATATTAATCGTGCCGCTTTCGAGCTGCTTGTCATAAAAAGCCGGCGTTCCCGATCGCATGGTGTAAAGCAATCCGTAATCCACTCCGCCGTCGCATCCGTAGCTCTTCGGGAAAACCCGGGGCTCGGATTCTAGGGTCATCGGGTTGATTCGCTTCCCGGCCTCGGGCGCTTTCGGTTTCCAATCATTTTTTTGACTCGGTGGACGGTACTGGCTCGGCTGGACCGTCTTGAGATCCACCTTGGAAAAGGAATGCCTTAACTTCGGAGCTTCCTTATCGCTCAGAATCCTTCCCGTATAGACGTCCGAAAATACCGGCGGCAACAAACGGTAATCGACCTTCCCTTTGCGGGTCGATTCATCGGTCCAATCTTTCGGCGTCGAAATCATCACTCCGTCGATAAACTTCGGTTGCGGCGAACGCTTGAAATGGCTCAGGGAATCATCGAACCACAACACTCCAAGCGGGCCCCGCACTCGCTCGTCCCGGCTTTCATCCCAGTTCCCCAAATAGTTGGCCGATCCGGAAAGCGGACCTTCGCGCGTGATCACCGTCCATCCGGATTCGGTTTCAGACCGTTTCGCGCCTTCAAGTGTCACTTCCTTCGGAAGCTGTTTGCCCGACCGCGCCATCAACCTGCCACCAAAGGGCCGGAGCGATTCATACACTCGCTGTAACCCTGTAGGCTCGAGCGTGATCGAATCGCCCAGCACAATCAATCCCGCAAAATACGGTGGCAGTTCGATCTTGGCAGGATCGTCTTCGATGATTGCAAATCGCTCACTCCTCCTCGCATTAACCCGAATCTCGTCCGCCGCCGGGCGGACTTTCTTCTCTCCCGAATTGACTGCGATCACATGAAACTCGGTCTCAAACAAAAGTGCTCTAATCAGCCCTGAATCAGAACCGACTCCCAACATAACCGCATACCCGTTTTTCTGATCCAGTTCCGCAAACTCTCCAGCCTCTGCTTCAAAAAACCCTCGTTCTGCCGGATGCTTGATGGGTTCGGTCGCCCCCTTCCCAAAACAATTCAGCACCCCCTCCTTCGTTACGACAAACAACTTTCCATCAGCCACCAACATCGAGTGAATCGATCCCTCCACGCCGGGATACCCTTCGCTAAATTTCATCTCCTTCCCTGCTACGGTGATCTTATTCCGAATTCCCTCCACTCCCTTAAAATGTGGCTTATCCTCATGAATCCGGTGGTTCACCGCGTTGTCGAAGAGCAAACCACGTCGCTTTAGTTTCTGCCGTTCGAGCTCCGACGGAGTCGAAGCAAACCAACCGCCCGGAAGGCGACCCGGGGCAGGAAGTTCGAAGGACTTCAGCTCACCCGTTTTCAAATCATACTCGGCCGGATAGGCCTGACTACTGGGAACAATTAGATTCCCGGATTCATCATCAATCAAAAGGTAACCCTGCGGCGCCAATCCTCCGAAGGCTTTGGCATTGTGAGGATGAATACCGTAACGGTACGACGAGCGATCGTTCCGCCAAATGGTCTCTCCCGTGGCCGCTTCGACACAGAACACAAAGGTCCCCTCCAGCGGCCAGACGCCCGCCGCGAAGTAAACCCGGCCATCTTTGAGCACCGCGCCTCCCCGGATCGGCCACACTGAAATCAAACGACCATTCCCTAGCACTTTTCGCTCCGAAGGCACCGCCCGCTTTTTCCAAACCAACGATCCATCCGCCGCACTCACGCAATAGAGATAACCGTCATCGGAACCAAAAATGATTTTTCCTTCCCCGCCAACCGGAGCGAATCTCACCGGTCCATTGGTAAAAAATTTCCAGGTCTGCTCGCCCGTTTCCGTGTCGAATGCAGTCACGCTATTGTCCAATGACGATCCCACAATGAGCCGTTTCCCAAGCACGATCGGTTCGTAGCCGCCGTCAAACTGCAAACGGTTGTCCCGATAGGCCGACTTCAATGGCGACAACTGTCGTGTCCATTGAAGGCTCAACTCCTCCGCAAGCGCTTCTTTCGTTTCCGCAGTCCGACCCGTGTCGTTCCGCCACATCGGCCAATCGGCACCAACCGCAACCCCTGAAAAAATCCAGGCCGCCACTACGCTCTTCAAAGATGTCTTCATCTTGCTTCCTTTCTTAAAATTAAAATGCTCCCCAGGACCAATACCATTCCAATACCAGCGATCAGCCACAAGCTCAGAAAACTATTCCCCGTCTCTCCGTCAGCCGAAGTCCCCTCCCCGTCATTCAAAGCCCCAATCCCCATCAATGGCGGCAGGGATTTCTCAACCGCCACTTCACTCCCCGCAATGGCTGCTTCCCAATTCGCCGCAATCAGAAGATCGACTCCCGGATTCTGGTTCTTAATCTCACAAGAACAGGCTCCGCAAAAATAAGAAGCATGTTCGAACACGTTTTTGCTATTGATACCACGCCCAATAAGAGGCTCCAGGGCCCGCCCACGACCAAAGACCGGAAAGACCATCGGCTCGTTCATGAAGTCCTCAAGATCATCTTCCATGTGCAACAGCATCTCTCGAAAAATCGCCTCCGCCGGATCGTCCCTCGAAATTCGGATAAAAGAAAAATCGATCTTCAGAGGAATGGAAGATCGCAAGACGTCATCCGAATCACCATCCGGGCTTTCCGGCGCCTCTTCAACCGTCAACACGCCATCGGGAATCTTCAATTCGCTTTCTGCCTTGAGAAAGGCTTTCTCAATCTCGGTAGCCGCCGCCTCATCTTTCTCCTCGTCACCAGATTCGACCATGACCCAAACCGCAGATTCCCCCTTGAGAAGCCGGGCCACGATTTCGCGGCGCGCGGGAGAATCCACCAACCCCCGGGCATTCTCCATGATCAACGGACCGTGCCAAATTGGAGGCGCGTCAGCCCCAACTCCATTCAGCGGATACGAAAGCGCCATACTTGCCCGGGTGCCTTCTCCAACAGTTTCGGCATCGATCTCCACGTTCACATTCGGGGCTGGCCCGTCTGCGCTTCCCCTAGACTGCAAAAACGCAGCAACCGCTTCCTCGTCAGCGGAAAGCTCTCCCTGCGATCCCGGCACAATGACCAGAGTGTAGGAGTCCGCCTCCCATCTTTCCAAGGCGAAACGAAAAACCGGGACCTGACAAGCAAAGCCATAAGCAATGATCCCAACAAAGATCCATGCGACCAATCCGCGACATTGGAATCTGGCTCGCTGTATCAAATGGACCACGAACACACTCTGACATCTCCGGAACCTCTTGCAAAGCTCCCACCTTAAAAGCCTATGCAAGCTTCCAGTGGGCCTGACGCAACACCGCGAACTTGGACGACGGCAGCTTTTCATACCAGACGGTAAGCAAGGTGCCGTCCGCGAGTTCGACAGTGCTGGGATAGCCAAGATCGCCCGATGCGCCATCGCCGGAAATGATCACGGGCTCCGACCAGGATTTGCCGTGGTCATCGCTCACGCGAGCTTGGTTTCCAAATGGCTTGCGACGATGACCGTAACTCATCAAGAGACGTCCATCGCGAAGCCGGGTCAAAAATGAAGGAAGCCCCCACACTCCGATCGCCCGTGGCATGGACCAGGTTTTCCCGCCGTCTTTGGATTCACTTTGGAGGGTTTCCCGATGGTCGGCCTTATTGTGATTTCGGATGTGAACGATGAGCCTGCCTTCAGCCCCTTCGATGGCATGAAGCTCATGGTAGTCTTTGTGGTTATCGCCCGGGCGGGTTGGGATTCCGGCAAGCCATTGCCAGGATTTGCCATCATCGCGGGACTCGCAAACGCCGATTTCCTCTCCCTCGTGCCAGAGTTTCTTGCCGGCATAAAGAAGCCTGCCATCGGAAAGTTGCGTCGGCCCGTGCGGGCTATTGACGATGGTGGGATAGCGCTCGGACCAAGTGATGCCGCCATCGGTGGAACGGATCATCCATTCTCCAAGTTCCTTGTTACGCTCCTTTTCCGGGATCCGTTGATGGGCCGCCAACCACCGCGCGCGACGACCGTCGTTGGGAAGATGGCTGGCGTAGGCGAGAGAGGTAAATGTCGTCACGAGAAGTGTCCCTTTGGCCGTCTCCATCACTCCGGCGTCCCGGTCATCGATCGGACCATCGAGGAGCGTCCGTGGAAAGGTCCACGTCTTGCCATCGTCATCCGACCGTTGCATTTCGACCCGTCCAAAAGGACACACGTGTTGCTCCCGTCCCCCGGAACACACAACAAGAAGCTGCCCGTTTGACCTCCGGGTCAGCGTTGGCCAACCGTGATATAGATTCGGCAATTGGCTGATCGTCTTTGTTTCAAGAATCGTCGCCGTAGAGGCAGCCCCGAGTTTCATGCTGAAGCCAAGCGATCCAGCAAGTCCGAGAGCCGTGGTGTTTTTTAGAAAGTGTCGGCGAGGAAAAGGCATCTTGGGAAAATGCCGGTTTGATACGCCTCCTGTCGATAGCAAAGATCATCCAGACCGATTCTCAATCACCAAAGAATTTCGAACGCCTGCTTAATCGAAGAGCCTCACCAGTATGCGCAAGAAGCTGCTGGTTCTCACTTTTATTTTGCTCGCCATCCCGCCTGTTGTCTGGCTTCCCGAATACAACGGTCTTCGCCGTCAGAATCCTGACGGCTCCGCGCTCGAGGTAGTTCTTGACGCCAAGCTCACCAGAAATGGTCACTTTCTTTCCGTCGAAAGCCATGGCCTTCTCGATCGCCTCCATGTCCACCTCAACCGTCGCCCGTTGACCGTCCCTCGAATAGGCCAGCTCCCATCCCGTCGTCTCTCCCCCGATCGCCATAATTCCCCCGTGGAGAGTGCCGCTGAGACTCACCTCCAGTGCCACCTTAGCAGCGGCAGGATTTACTGCTGAGGCATTGCCCAGTTGAATCAGAACCACGAAAAGAATTGCTTTCATAGTATCTTGGACGCGGTAGGGGTCGTTTTCTTAGAAGTTTTTCGCAGAACGT
>JAQWZU010000100.1 GCA_029253285.1 Akkermansiaceae bacterium
GGAGACGGTGAAACCGGACAAGCTTTGGTGGAGCATTCTGGCATCGATAAGGTTGCGTTTACTGGTTCGACCGCTGTTGGAAAGTCGATCCGTCGTGCGGTGGCGGGGACGGACAAACGATATACTCTCGAGTTGGGTGGAAAGGCGGCCAACATTATCTTCGAAGATGCGCCAATCAATGAGGCGGTTGAGGGGATCATCAATGGGATCTTTTTTAATCAAGGACACGTCTGTTGTGCTGGTTCACGGCTCTTCGTCCAAGAGAGCATTGCTGATCAAGTGATTCGTAAGCTTAAGAAGCGAATCGGGACGCTCAAAGTTGGCGATCCGCTGGATAAGAATACTGACATCGGCGCGATTAATTCGGCCGAGCAGCTTGCGCGAATCAAGGCCTTGGTGAACGCCGGTGAGAAAGAAGGAGCCTGTATCTGGCAACCTGAAGGTCGCTTGCCGCGGAAAGGGAATTGGTTCAAGCCAACGATCTTTACGGACTGCGCGCAGAGTCATCGTATCGTGCAGGAGGAAATCTTCGGTCCGGTGCTCGCGATTCAAACTTTCCGGACGCCACAGGAAGCCATTGAGAAAGCGAATAACACGCCTTATGGATTAAGCGGTGGGGTTTGGACCGATAAAGGATCCAAGATTTTCAAAATGACGACATCGCTCAATGCGGGCGTTGTCTGGGCTAATACTTATAACAAATTTGATCCGACTTCACCTTTTGGTGGATACAAGGAAAGCGGGATTGGACGTGAGGGAGGGCTTCACGGACTGTCTGCTTATCTCAACCTCTAACAAATTCGTCATGACCATTAAGAAAACCTACAAATTATTCATTGGAGGGAAATTTCCCCGAACTGAATCGGGCCGCGTGATTGAGGTTCGTGGAAAGGACGGCGCCTTGTTGGCGAATATGTCTCAGGCGAGTCGCAAGGACTTTCGGGAAGCCGTGGTGGCGGCTCGTAAGGCAAGCGCTGGTTGGGCCAAGGCAACGGCTTATCTGCGGGGGCAGATTATTTATCGGATTGCCGAGATCCTTGACGGACGGGGAGAGCAATTCGTTTCCGAGTTGGTGTCTCACGGTTTTCGTGAGGATAAAGCACGTGAGGATTTGGCGCGGGCCATTGATCTTCTTGTGTATTATGCGGGATGGAGCGACAAATATCAGGCTGTCTTTTCGTCGGTAAATCCGGTGGCGTCTTCGCATTTCAATTTCTCGGCCCCTCAGCCAAATGGCGTGGTGGGGATCATTGCCCCGGGGCGGGGAAGTCTCTCTGAGTTGGTGTCGACTCTTGCTCCGGTGATCGTGGGTGGGAACTGCGCCGTGGTGCTGTCTCCTCAAGATGCCACGACGGCGATTTCCTTTTCGGAAGTGCTCGCAACATCGGATGTTCCGGCGGGTGTGGTGAATATTCTGACCGGGGAGAGGGACGAATTGGGACCCGAGTTTGCCAAGCACATGGATTTGAATGCTCTCATGCTTTGCTCCAGTGACTCTGACGAAAAGCGGGCCCTTGAATTAGAGGCGGCCGAGAATTTGAAACGTGTTTCGGTGCACCCGAATAGATCACTGAAAGAAGATCCCTATCTCATCACCGATTTCCAGGAAGTTAAGACGACTTGGCATCCCATTGGCGTCTAGTTCTTCTTGGATAGCGTGATAACGCACTCGAGGTGGCGGGTCTGCGGGAAGAGATCAAAGGGTTGAATCTCTTCGAGTTGATACCCTTGTGCGAGGAAGGATTTCAGATCCCGCATTTGCGTAGCCGGATTACACGAGACATAGACTACGCGACTTGGGCCGAAATTAAAAAGTTGCTGAAGGAAGTCTTCGCTGCAGCCTTTGCGGGGAGGATCGATGAGGACCGAGGTGTTGCCCGGTGGAAACTGAATGTCTGCGAAAAGGTGCTCGGCGGAGGCGGCAATGAACTTTGCATTCTCGATTCCGTTGGTAAGAGCGTTTCTCCGGGCCCAATCGGCGGATGATTCGGATACTTCGATTCCGATCACTTCTTCGAAGTTTTTGGCGAGAGTCAGGGCGAAGAGGCCTGAGCCGCAATAGGCATCGAGGAGATACTTTTGATCGGGTCCTTTGGCCTGTTCGGCAGCGTAGCCGGTGAAGGATTTTAGGATGAAGGGATTGTTTTGGAAGAAGTCCCCGGCGAGGAAATTGAAAGTGAGATCACCCACCTTTTCTGAAACCGGATTTCGGTGATTCGTTTCGACTTTTCCGTCGGTAGCCCGGAGGAGAAGGGTGGATCCTTTTTTGTATGAAGCAGCGTTTTTCTTAACCTCGTCTCTCGCTCGTTGGAGATCAGCGTTGATCTCATCCATGGCAATGGGGCAGTGATAGATGTCGACGAGGCGGTGGCGACGATTGTGTTCCAGAAAGCCGATCGGGATGGGCTTCTTAGGCTGGGGTTTTTGAAAGTGGGGCGTGATTTTGGAGCGGTAGGCCCATTGCTTGGGAGAGGGAATGGCTGCTTGCACCGGTGTTTCGATTCCGACCATGTGAACGAGAAGTTCTGCGACCTGGCGGGTCTTCCATTCGAGTTGTTTTTCGTAGGGAAGGTTTTGGTATTGGCAGCCGCCGCATACGCCAAAATGCTGGCAGTGGGCTTCAATGCGATCAGGCGAGGGAGTGAGAATCTCTACGAGATCAGCATGGGAGCAATTTGCCTCGTTGCGCCAGACTTTGGCGCGAATCTTCTCTCCGGGCAGCGCGAAGGGAATGAAGACGACCCAATCGTTAGGTTTGGCAATTCCGGCACCAAGATTGGACAAGCCGATCACCTCGACTTCGATAATCTCATGCCACTCATAGGGTTCGGCTTTGAATTTACGTGGTCGCTCGGACATGTGAGGGTAGAAAAGAGATTCCTATTCGTCCGGCAGGGTCGGCGTCGGGCGAGGAGGAGTGACGTTGATCGCATTGTCTCCTTCGAGTGGTTTGGATGCCGTTGCGGGCCTGGTGACAGTTTTCTTTTTATCGTCGGTAAGGAGGGCTCCTGAAGTATCAGGGTCCGAGAAATCGATTTCATCTGCAGGTTGCTCGGGAAGAGGCGGCTCTGGAGCGACCTGGCTGATATTTTTTGCCTTGGGTTTGTCTTTTTCCTTGGGGTTGAGATCTGAACACGCAGTCAGAAAGACGAGCGGTAGGCTGAGTAGAGAATGGAATTTCAAGGATCGTAGTTGGCGGGTATGAAGAAACGATGACGCAGGGAAAGTTGAGAGGCAATGAGGAAAACTAGCGTGCGGGCAGTTTGCGGAGCCATTTTTCGATGTCCGCAACGACCTTGTCACTTTGGTGGTCGTGGAATAGAAGATGGAAACTTTCAGGGTAGAAGGTCTGTTTGGACTTGGTGGTTTCGGGGAGGTTTTCCAGGAAGATTTTTACATCCTTGGGGTCGGAGAAGACGTCCTTTCCGCCATAGAGAACGTAGAGGGGAATGTTGAGGCTCCGGGAGGCCTTTTTCATCCCTCTGATCATGTCGCCGAGAGTGGTGAGCAGGCGCAGGGTATGGCGCTCGATGTGGTAGGGGTTTTTTTGAGCTTGTTCAGAATGAATGGCGTTTTTGGTAACCTTGACGTCCGACTTGCCAGCGAGTGCCTCAAGGGAAACCCGGGCTTTTGGAAGAAGCGCAGCCGCCCCATTTGCAAGATGCTCCTTCCACTTTGGAAAGTCCCCTCTGATGTCAACAATCGGGGAGGATAGAATCATGGCGTCGCAGAGTCCGCTGCGATCGACAGCGTATGCGTAGGTGTGCATCACGATGAGCGAACCCATGCTTTCGCCGCACCAAACGATGCGGGCCTTCGGATGCTTCTTTCGGATTAATCTGGTGAAGGTGGTCAGATCCCGGAACCATTCCCGGCGGTCGCCAATATGTCCCTGTCGTTCCTTGATCGGGTCGTTGCCTTGGCCGCGGGTTTCGGCGGCGTAGATCGCTGTGCCGGGAAGATTTGCGAGCAGGTGATCTCCCAATGGTTTGTAGTCCGAAGCAGCACCGCTGATTCCATGAACGCCGATGATTATTTGATCGGGGGCGGTCTTGGGCATCCATGTGGTATATGGCAGGCGATCTCCATCGAAGGAATGTAGATGCTTCTCTTCGAGGCGGACCTCGGAGGACTTGGACACAACGTGGGATAAACGGCAGTTTGACAACAAGAACACCCCAATGACCGTGAAGAGGCCTCGTGTCATTGGGATGATCATCTTGATGGAAGTGCCTGAAGGTTAAACTTGCACGATCGCTTTCTCGGAGCTGGCATCGATGATGCTGAAGCGTTCGCGGTGAAGCTTCGGGTCGCTCCGGAAGATGAGACGCCCGGAATGTGAGCGTTCGAGTTCCATGAGAATTTTCGAATCTTCAGACTTAAAGCGATTCAAAACGTCGGAATTCACCAAAACAATCAAATCTCCTGCTTCATTGTTCTCGGCCTGGCGTTGGATCACGGTATTGAGACGGCGCTGAATCTCGATACTCATGCTCATTGTGGTCTTGATACGGCCTCGTCCCTGGCAGTATTGGCACGGTTCGAGGGTGGAATCGAGGAGGCTTGCATTGAGGCGCTGACGGGTCATTTCCATCAAGCCAACTGACGAGATCTGAAGAACCTGGGTCTTGGCCTTGTCGCGCTTGAGGCGCTCCTTCATGGCGCGATAGACAGCCTGCTGGTCGCGGCGGTGGCGCATATCGATGAAGTCGACCACGACCAGACCACCGATGTTGCGGAGTCGGAGTTGGCGGGCGACTTCCTCGGCGGCCTCGATATTTGTTTGTAGGAGCATCTTGTCGACATCCTTCGAGCCGCGGTTACGCCCGGTGTTGACGTCCACTGAGATGAGGGCCTCGGTCTCATCGATGACGATGTAGCCGCCACATGGGAGCCAGACCTCGCGCATGAAGGCTTCGTCAATTTGCTTTTGGATTCCGAAGCGCTCGAAGATCGTCTGCTTTGATGAGATGTGGTGGATTTTTCGCTTCGCACGGCGGGAAATTTTACCTGCGATTTCCTGAACAAGTTCGGTGGTTTTTTCGTCATCGCACACGATTTTGTCGACCTCGTCAGTGAGAAACTCTTGGGCGGTTCCTTCAATCAGGTTCGGTTCGCGGAAGCAGGCAATCGGCGCAGGCCCTGAATCACGGTTGTCTTCGACCGACTGCCACTGTTCGAGAAGCATGGCGAGATCTCGGACGAAATGCCGGGCACGGGTGCCGGTTGCCACGGTGCGCATGATGATGCCCATTCCGTCTGGCACGCTGAGACGCTGCATGATTTTGCGAAGGCGTTGGCGCTCCTTGGGATCGTCAATTCGGCGTGAGATTCCGAATTGCTCGGAGTAGGGCATCAGAACGAGGTAGCGTCCGGCGAGGGACACGTTGGTGGTAACACGAGGACCTTTGTTTCCGATGGCTCCCTTGGAAACCTGAATCATGATTTCGGATCCCACAGGGTAAATGCTGGGGATGTCCTTGGAGGAGATCTTCTTGGCTTTCTTGGCGGGTTTCCCGTCGCGTCGGACTTCTTCAAGACCACCATCTAAAGCAGCCGGAATAGCGTCCCAGAAGTGGAGGAAGGCGTTTTTTTCCAGTCCAATGTCAACGAACATGGCTTTGAGACCTTGCTCGATGTTTTTGACGCGGCCTTTGAAGATGCCGCCGACAATATTGTCGTCGCCGTCTCGTTCGACCGAGTACTCTTCGAGGACGCCGTCTTCCAGGAGGGCCACGCGGCGCTCGAGGGTTTCAGCGTTAATTACGATTGTTATGCCTTCCCGGGGGTCGGGGTTTCCGAGTCCGAGGGCGTTTTTGATGCGTTTGATCATATGATTATTTCGTTAGATTGTTAGAGAGTTATTGTCCGCCATCCGGCTCATCCGGTTGGGGCGTAAATGATGGGAGAGGGATTGTTTTTGGTTTTACTAGGACGGGTTGTCCTTCCTGAAAAAGTTCGTCGCCAACTTCGTTGCCGGTTTCACCGGCATCGGCAATATCGAGAGTGACGAGTTCGCCTTCGGGAAGTTCGATTTTTTCGATGGGCTCGAAGTGACCGGCGTAAACGCCCATTTTGGTGAGGCGGGGATCCAGCCCGGCTTCCATGGCGAAGAGGCCACGGTAGATGAGGTGGGTGAGGGCTCCGGCAACGAGTCCGCCGCTTTTACCATTGCTCACCATGACTGTGACAGCGTAGCGGGGAGATTCAAAGGGTGCAAAGGAGGTGGTCCAGGCGTTATGGGAATTTTTCAGGTTGGTTTTGCTGACCTGGGCGGTGCCGGTCTTGGCTCCAATTTCGACATTCTTGAGAGCCACGGTGCGGGCGGTTCCACCGAGCTTGTTGGCGGCCAACCACATCCCCTGGCGGATGATCTCGAGCTGTTCCTTTTTCATGCCCTTTTCGAGGAGGTCGACTTTCACTTGGGCTTTGTTTTCGAGAATGATATTTTGTTCTCCTGAAGGGTCGCTATCCACGACCTGTCTGATGATACGGGGTTGGTAGTATTTCCCCCCGTTTGCGATGGTGGCGGTGATTCCGCAAATCTGAAGAGGCGTGGCGAGAGAGTCGCTTTGTCCGATGGACATTTGTGCGAGGTCGGCAGGAGTGAGAGTGGCGCCCGGGCGGATTTCTCTTCTCCATTGTTTGCTGCCAAGGACAATACCGGCCTGCTCCTCGGGAAGCCTGATGCCGGTTGGGCGCCCGAGATTGAGGAGGTTGAAGGTATCGACCATGACCTTTGATTTGAGGCTGCCAGCCAGAGTCATGAAGTAGGGGTTGCAGGATCGCTGGATGGCTTCACTCATTCCCAGACTCCCGTGTCCGTAGGTCTTCCAGCATCGGATTCGGCTACGCTCGGATTTGCCATACTGGCAGAAGCCGATGCATTTGTGGTAGTGCTCAGTCGATCCGTGAAGCCCCCCGGCAATCGCGGTGGGAAGTTTTGCCGTCGAGCCCGACATGAATCCGGCGATACTGCGATTCAAGAATGGAGCGGCGGGGTTCTTGTTATAGCGATCGAATTTTTCCTGAGTGATACTTGGAACGAAATCATTTGGATCGAAGTTAGGCACGGAGGCCATGGCAAGAACTTCACCCGTATTTGGATCCATGACAACGACGGCGCCACGACCCACTCGCCGGAGGATGTTTTCGACGAGGTATTGAATTCGAGAATCGATGGTGAGTTGAACTTCGGCGCCTTCACGTGGTGGCGTGTAATCCTCGAGAGCGATGACTTTGTTTTTTTCATTTCTCACCAGGACGCGGACGCCGCCTTCGCCTTGCAACGCTTCGTTCATGGTGAGTTCGATTCCTTCAATGCCTCGTTCGTCACCTTGGTAGTGCATGCGACGGCCGGAGAATTCCGCAGGGATATCTTCCTTGTCCCATTGGCGGACTTTACCGAGGAGATGGCAGGCGAGCGTTCCATATGGATAGGTGCGACGGGGACGAACGGTCACCGAAACCCCGGGAAGATCGGTGCTGTGTGCGGCCAGTTGGGCAAACTGGCTGTAGTTGAGATCAGTATCGTAAGTGAAGGGGACAAGGCCACCGTGGGTTTCGTAGTGAACCTTGACCGCCCTGGTGAATTTTTTTCCTCCCAGGCCATATGCCGAGAGGCGGGGGACGACCCATTCGTTGACAATGCGGGCAATGTCCTTGGACTCTTTCTGCGTCGGCATGCCCTGGGGACCGCTGACGATTTCCTTCACCGTTGGGGTGTCCTCGTTTTGTTCCTTCCAGCTTTTGTAGATATCCTCGAGATTGAATATGACTTCGTAGCTTCCTCGGTTTTCCGCGAGGACCACGCCGTGGCGGTCGATGATAATTCCCCGGACGCCGGGTTCCCGGACGGTGACCGTGTGGGTAGTCGGAATATTCGCAACGAAGTTGGAACGCTGAAGAATCTGAAATTCATAGAGCCGCGACAAGAGGGTCCCGCAACCCACCAGCACCAGAGCGGTGAGGAGATAGAGCCGGAAGCGGTATTTTGGTTCCATGAATAGAGTAGGTTAGTCGCTAATTTCGTGCCCGCAAAGATCCGCGATACGGTAAAGCATCCAGAAGACGACGGGCGAGGCGAGCATGGTGAAGAGCGAGGTCATTCCAATCTGACTGATCATCCCGTTGTCGAAGTCCAAGGAACCGCGAACAAAGCTGCGGAGGAGGTGTTCGGCAAAGAGATAGAGGAAAATAGCTACTCCGGTTAGGCCTGCTGAAAGATACCATTTTCCTTCCTGAAACATGGGGCGGATTCCCTGCATGAGGAAGCCCATGAAAGCGTAGAGGATGATGGAGTAGCCAAATTTCAGAGAGTCGGAGGAGGGCGCGAAGACTGCGGGATCGAGGGATGGATGTTGGATAATGTGTTGGGAGTCCCAGAGAAAGCCACCGAGAAATGCGAGAATCAACATGGCTGCGGTGGAAACAGTGGCGGAACCACAAAGGACGACGAGAGGTAGGACGAGAACACGGGCACCATACCAGGGGGCGATGGGAGGCAGGAATTGCTGGACGATGCAACTCAGGAGGAGGAGTCCGATCAGGCTGATGATGTAGGATAGCATGAAGAGTCTGTTCTAATCACCAGTTACATCGGTAATCACAAAGACGGTCTTCAGGTTGTTAAAGTCTACAGCGGGAGTAATTTCCGCTTCACCGTATACTGGGCCTGCTTCAAATTCGTCGATGGTTCCGATAGGAATGTTTGCGGGGAAAAGCTTTCCCCGCCCGTCGGTATAAACGTTCATCCCTTTTTTGAGGATGGCGTTTTTTGAGAGATAGGTCAGACGCAGTTTGAGCGACTCACCGTGAGCGGTTCGCTGGCCAACGATAAGGCCAACTTCCGACGTGTCTTCGACACGTACGGGAACCTGTGATTCTTCATCTGTGATGAGAAGGACTGATGAGACATTGTCTCCGGGGAGACTGACTCGTCCGACCAACCCACCATTGGATGCCAGCACGCAGAGCGAAACCCCCATGCCTTCTCCGGCACCGCGGTTAATCTCAATTGTGCTATTCCAAATATGGGGTTGCCTGCGAATGACCCGCGAGGCGATAACATCAAATTCGGTTTGTTTTTGAAACGAAAGTGCACTGCGCAATTCGTTGTTTTCTCCTTCCAGCTCCCGGACCCGTGAGGCGATCAATTTAAAGCGATCACGCTCGCGCTGGCTTTGTTCCAGTTGCTTTTTGAGGTCGGAGGAGTGTTCTACTTCCTGAATGAAGTCATGGGCAAACTTCTCGGCTTTTGCTCCCTTGGAAATCATGGGGCTGATGGAGGAGTAGTAGGTTTTTTGAACCTGACGTACTGCATCTTCGCTGAGGGTAAATACCCACACGAGTCCTGCTGTGAAGAGCAGAAGAGCGAAGAAATTGTAGGGCCTCATGACCTAATCAGTTGACCGGGACTAGCGGTCGGAATTTGTCACTTGTCGTAAGAAAGTGATTTCACTGAGGACCATTCCGGTTCCTTCACCAACGGCACTGAGGGGATCCTCGGCGACGTGAACGGGGAGTCCGGTTTCTTCGCGAAGGCGTTTGTCGAGTCCTCGCAGGAGAGCTCCGCCGCCGGCGAGAATGATTCCCCGGTCAACGAGGTCGGCAGCCAGTTCTGGCGGGCAACGTTCGAGAGTGGTGCGGACGGCATCGACGATATTGGTCAGCGGGTCAGCCATGGCACCGCGAACTTCATCGGAAGAAATTTTGATTGTTTTTGGGAGTCCGGAGACAAGGTCACGACCTTTCACGTCCATGGTGCTTTCCTTGGGAAGCGGGGCGGCGGAACCGATGCGGATTTTGATGTCCTCGGCGGTGCGCTCGCCAATCATGAGGTTGTAGGCCCGCTTCATGTAGGAAATGATGGATTCGTCGAGTTCGTCACCAGCGGTGCGGACACTGCGGGCGTAAACGATACCGGATAGTGAGATCAGTGCGACTTCTGTCGTGCCTCCACCGATATCGACAATCATATTACCCGAAGGGTCTTGAACGGGGAGCCCAACGCCGATTGCGGCGGCCATCGGTTCCTCTATGAGGTAGACTTCGCGGGCTCCTGCCTGCTCGGCGGATTCTTTTACCGCGCGGCGTTCCACTTCGGTAATGCCCGAGGGGATGGCGATGACCACCCGGGGGTGGGCACGGCGTTTGCCGCTCACTTTTTTGATGAAGTGGCGAAGCATCGCTTCGGTGACTTCGAAATCGGCAATCACCCCGTCTTTGAGGGGGCGGATCGCCACGATATTGCCGGGAGTTCGGCCGAGCATGCGCTTGGCGTCGTCACCGACAGCGAGAACTTCGTTGGTTCCGGCTTTCACAGCCACCACCGACGGTTCCCTGAGGACGATGCCCTGGTCCTTGAGGTAGACCAGGGTATTCGCCGTGCCGAGGTCGATACCGATATCGTTCGACAGCAGTCCAAAAAGTCGTGCAAACATTGATTAGAAGGGAAAAAATTAAATAAAGGTCACTCCGATAATTGGGAAAAGTTAAGAAACTTTCCCTTCGGGAGAAACTAAGATGGAGAGTGGGTCTCGGATGGTCAAGCCGCATCCTGTGTTCCTCGCCTGAATGATCAATGTTCCACGGTGGGACTGCTATAATCCAACGGGCTCGATCGCTTTCCGGGCCAGAAATTCGTTCGTAAAGCTCTCGTAGGCCTTCGCGCCAGTTCCTCTGGCGTCGTGCTCGAAGATCGTTTTCCCGTGGCTGGGAGCCTCACCGAGGCGGATTGTCCGAGGAATGATGGCGCGGTAGAGCTGTTCCGGGAAATATTTCTCAACTTCGGCGACGACATCGCGGGAGAGATTGGTTCGACCGTCAAACATGGTCATGAGAATGCCCTCCAGTTGGACATTTGACCCGGAGTCGCGAATCAGCTCGATGACGTGAACGATTTTGGAGAGGCCTTCGAGCCCAAACCACTCACATTGAAGGGGAATGATGATTTCGTCGGCTGCCGCGAGGGCGGAGGTCATGAGGACGCCGAGTGAGGGCGGAGTGTCGAGGATGACGTAGTCGAAATTCCTAATTTTTGCCATATTCATCAGGATTTTGCGTAGACGACCGAGATAGTCGTCCATTTGGGCCAATTCGATTTCCACGCCGGCCAAATCCATGTCGCCCGGAACGATGAAGAGGTTTTCGAGGCGGGTCTGGACGATATTGTCTTCGATCATGGTTTGACCGAGAAGCGGGTAATACATGCAGGCCTCCGGGCTGGACTCCACTCCGAGTCCACTGGTGGCATTGGCCTGTGGATCAAGATCGAGGAGGAGGACCGTTTTGCCTTTTGCAGCGAGACCGGCGGAAAAGTTAATCGCGGTGGTTGTTTTTCCAACTCCTCCTTTTTGGTTGGCAATGGCGATGATCTTCATGTCGGTCGGGAGGGAGGCTGAACTGGACGTTTGAACAGGGAAAGGAAAAAGAGAATGTGGAGGGGATTATTGCTGGCCGAGTTCCTTGGCCTTTGCGGTGGCGGTATGGACAGCGTCAATGACGGTGGCCCGGAATGCTCCGTCCTCCAAAGCGCGCAGGCCGGCGATGGTGGTTCCTCCTGGAGAGGTAACGCGGTCGCGGAGTTCAGCTGGATGGAGGCCGGTCTCGGCCACCATTGCGGCGGCTCCGAGAACGGTTTGGGCGGCAAGTTGAAATGCCTGGGCACGTGGGATTCCTTCGAGAAGAGCCCCATCGGCAAGTGCCTCGATGAAGGTGTAGACGTAGGCGGGGCCGCTGCCCGAGGTGCCGGTAACGGCATCAAGGAGGGATTCCTTGACCTCGCAGGCGATACCGACTGATGAGAGGAGTTTTTCGGTGAAGTCTCCATCTTCGGATTTTACAGAGGCGCCCAACGAATAGGCAGCAGCGCCCTTGCCGATCATGGCCGGAGTATTGGGCATGATGCGAATGATGCGGGCTTTTCCCTGGACCGAGGATTCCATGCTGGAAAGGGTGATTCCGGCGGCGATGGAGAGAACAAGGGCATTTTCTGGACCCTGGCTGGCTGCGGCGATCTTTTCGAGAACAGAGCAAACATCAAAGGGTTTCACACAGAGGAGAAAGGTGTCGCAGGAGGAAATGAGTTCTTCGAGCGAGGATGCTGCGGCGAGGTTCGCTTCTTTTTGAATACTCTCGATGGCGGCCGCGACCGGATCATAGACACGGATTTGTGATTCAGAGAGCACTCCGGTGCGAATCGCTCCGAGGGTGAGTGCTGTTCCCATCTTGCCGCATCCAATTAATCCAATCGTCATGGCGAAGATTTGCCCCAAAGGACTGCCGCTGTCGAGGGAAAGGCATTGCCAGTAACGAGGTTTTCTAAGAGAACCAAGCCATGATGCTGAAGCGAGTGTGCGCCATCCTATTGGGAATCATCTGTCTTGCAGGTGCACAGGAGGATTTTGAGGTGAAATCGGTGGTGCATCCGGTGGTGGCGAAATTGGCTCCGCCAAAATTGGTCGGGGGATTATCTGAAACGGCCTTTGCGGTTTCGACGACATCACCCAAGGCCTCCAAACATGTTCAGCTCGGAATGGCCTATCTCAATGCCCCTTGGGATTTTGAAGCCTACCGTCATTTCTGTGCGGCGGCACAAGCTGACCCTGGTTGCCTGATGGCCTATTGGGGAATCACGATGAGTCTCGCTGGGCGGAACCATGAATTTTATCGTCAACGCAAGGCCGCGATCGAGCGGATGGTCACTCTGCTTGAAGCTAGTAAGGGAGTTCCGCTTGAACAAGGGTATGCCTATGCTGCGGCCCAGTTGATTACCGACGGTGTCCGCTCGTCGGGGGAAGCATTTCAAGCCATCGCAAGGCAATTTCCCAACGATGTTCAATCCCGTCTGCTGGGCAATTTTCTCACGAGAGATGGCTTTGATGGTAATGGTGAGCCCCGCATTGGACAACAGAAGGCGTCGGAGAGCCTAAAAAAGATGGTGGCAGAAAATCCGGACAATCTTTCCGTGATTTCCTTTTGGGTGACGAGTCAATCGGAGTCGCCATTAAAAGGTGAGAAACTGCGGGCTGATGTGCTGCCCTATGCCCGGAAGTTGGTCGAGAAGCAGCCGGAGTCGCCGATATTCCATTTGGTGCTCACGCACGTGGAAGCGAAGTGCGGCAATGCGGCTTTGGCCCTCGCGGCATGCCAAAAAGCGATCGATTTCTATGAGGACTATATGAAAGCCGAAGGTGTTTCGAGATACGATTGTGACGGATGGATTCGGGCGAAAATTTATCAGGCTAATCTCTATACTGTGTTGGGACACTACGAGAAATCACTTCCCGTTACTGAGGAATTGGCTTCCTTGAAAGTCGATCCCGAGCGAATTTTTTCCCGGGGAGCGAGTCTCTTGATGTGGGAAGGCCGGACGATTGGAGCAAGGTTAACGATGGGACGTTCCTCCAAAAAGGAATGGAGTGCCGCGCAAAAGCAATTGGAAGCCTTATCCGATGAGGAGTGGCACGAGGACAAATCTTTCGCGGCAGTTTATCGAGATAATCTGGCTTTCTACTTCGGAGTGCGAAAGGCGCTTGCGGCAAAAGATCTCAAAGTTGCCGAAGGCTTGTATGGGCTACTTATTGAACACGCTAAAAGTTTGGAAGGTATGAAGGAGGCAGTGGCGAAGACGAGCTCTTATTCCGACTGGGTCAGGGCAAGGGATACCCTGGGGGTCGCGGTTTCGGAGTTGCGGGGAATGTTGGCGATGCAGGACGAAGGCGCGGCCAGGCTCGGGGCGATTAATTATATCAAAGGCGCGATTGAGCGACAGGGGAGTCCGACCAACTTGCTACCTGCCGCGATTGATTATCCCATGCAGGCCCGCCTGGGTGCGTTTTACCTGGCCTTGGGCGAACCGGGAAAGGCCGCGTTAGCTTACCGGGAGGGGCTCGATTTCAGGCCCAACCATGTGGGTGTTCTGGAAGGGTATCGCAATGCTCTTCTCAAGCTGGACCGCAAGGACGCCGCAGAACAGATTCGAGAAAGAATTGAGTTTATCAAAGGTTAGGCCTGCTCGATGGCTTCCCGGTCGATGCCGCGAAGCGAGAGAACCCGTACGATGGTTTCTTCGATCAAGTTGGCGGGGCATGAGGCTCCGGCGGTGATGCCGATAGTGGCGGCCTGGTCGTCAAATCCGGCGAGAACATTGTCTGATTCGATCTCCGCTTTTTCTCCGAGGTCGAAATGAACGACCGTTTCGAGCGATTCCAAACAAGACGCTTCGCGAATGAAGTAGGTGGGAAGGTTTTCCTGCCCGATCTCGACGAGGTGTGTTGTATTTGAAGAGTTATATCCGCCAACAACGAGAAGAAGATCCATGGGCTTGGTAAGCATGTCGAAGAGGGCGTCTTGACGCTCCTGGGTTGCTCCGCAGATCGTATCAAAAACCTGGAAGTTGTCAGGTGATTCATCGCGGTCACTGATGGCTTTCTTGACGCGATTTTGAATTTCCTCGGTCTCGCTCTTCAGCATGGTTGTTTGGTTGGCGACGCCAATTTCCTTGAGATGAATGTCGGGGTCGAAGCCTTCGGAATGTGCTTTGGTGAAATTGTTCAAGAATTCCTCTCGATCACCACCGTTACGGATGTAATCGCAGATGTAGTCAGTCTCTTTAAGAGTGAGAACGACGAGGTAGTGGCCATTGCCATCGTCGCCGACGGCACGGGAGGCGGTGGCGAGAGTTTCCTCGTGATCACGTTTCCCGTGAATGAGTGAGGTGACACCAGATTTGGCGTATGTGCGAACGCGTCGCCAAACTTTCATGACATCGCCGCAGGTCGTATCGATGATGTTGCAACCTTGTGCTTCGATCTTTTCGGTGAAGGATGTTGGGGCGCCGAAAGCGGGAACGATAACGACATCATCTTCGGTAAGCTTGTCGTAGTCGTCGGTGATTTCCTCCCAGGGAAGGGAGACGATGTCCATCTCGATCAACTGACGATTTACCTCGGGGTTGTGAATGATTTCTCCAATGAGAAAAATACGCTGATCCGGAAAAACCCGCCGGGCGGCGTAGGCCAGATCGATGGCACGCTCCACGCCGTAGCAGAAGCCAAATTGCTCCGCGAGCCGCACCGTGGTGTTGCCGATTTGCATCGAACCTCCCCGGTCACGCACTTTTTCCACGATGGGTGAGTGGTAATGTCGCTCTACCTCGGCTTGGACCAAGGTCATGACATCAGGTCGACGGACATTGACCCGCTTGCGTTTGGGCTTTACCGGCTTGGAAGCATCGCTCATGGGGCTGATTTACTCTGATTCCGCCGGAGCGCCAATTGTTATTTGTGATCGTCGGCGAACCTGAGATCGGGAATTATCGCTCAGTCGGGGTGGGGCTCCGGTTCAGAGCATTTTCACCTGGGAAGGGGGACCTTGCGACTCAAGAGAGGTCCTTAACCTCTTGTTTGGCGCGAATCGATCATTTTGATCAGTTTGACCATTTGCTCACTCCTATTCGGAGGGCGGATCGGGAAAGTTGAGTTGTTGGAGGTTCGTCTTTTCTCTGCCAGAGAGGGAGCTTGTCCGGGATGCCCAATGTGACTCAAGGAAAACCGTTCAGGGAGCTGGGGAATGGGTAGTTGGAGTCGGTGCGCTTTCTGTCTATCCCGCCCAAGAGCCTCCAAATTGGGCCTTGGAGAGGGTGTTCGACAGAAAAGTGGGAGGAAATCGGGTCTTTCTGCAATTCATTGACGGTTTGGGGGCTTTGGCGTAAACGCTCCTCGCCGCTATGTCTGAAAAGTCCACGATCATCTATACCAAGACCGACGAAGCGCCATTTTTGGCCACCCAATCACTTTTGCCGATCATCAAGGCCTTTACCAGATCCTCGGGGATTGAGGTGGAGACCCGTGATATCTCGCTTGCCGGACGGATTTTGGCGGTTTTCGCAGACAAGCTGCCCGCTGATCAGGTCGTTTCCGATGCGCTTGCCGAGTTGGGTGGGCTGGCCAAGACCCCCGAGGCGAATATCATCAAGTTACCCAATATTAGTGCTTCGGTCCCCCAGTTGGTGGCTGCGATTTCCGAACTCCAGGCCCAAGGCTATGCGCTGCCTGATTACCCTGAAAGCCCGTCCAATGATGAAGAGTCAGACAACAAGGCTCGTTATGATCGAGTGAAGGGAAGTGCGGTGAATCCCGTTCTCCGTGAAGGAAACTCTGATCGACGGGCCCCCAAGGCCGTGAAGGAATTTGCCAAGGCCAACCCTCACTCGATGGGAGCGTGGACTTCCGATTCCAAAACCCGCGTCGCAACCATGTCGGGAGGAGATTTCTTTTCGAATGAAAAGTCGGTCACCATCGACGAGGCCACTTCGGTAAGGATTGAACACATCGCCACTGACGGAACGGTCACCGTCCTTAAGGAAGGCATTGATCTTCTTGCCGGTGAAATTTTCGACGCCACTGCAATGAGCAAAGCCGCTCTCGTGTCATTTCTCAGCGAGCAGTTTGCCGCAGCCAAGAACGAGGGGGTTCTGCTCTCACTCCACATGAAGGCGACCATGATGAAGATTTCCGACCCGATTATCTTCGGTCACGCGGTCGAGTTGTATTTCGCAGACCTCCTCGCAAAACACAGTGAAGTCCTCGCCGGTCTCAATGTTGATTTTAAGAATGGTTTTGGTGATCTCGTCGCCAAGATCGATTCACTTCCTGTCGATCAAAAAGCTGTCATCGAAGCAGACATTGCGGCGGCTTACGAAGCTGGCCCCGATCTGGCGATGGTGGATTCAGACAAAGGAATTACCAACCTGCACGTGCCGAGTGACATCATTATCGACGCCTCGATTCCCGCGATGATTCGGAATTCCGGTCAGATGTGGGACAAGGATGGGGCCGTGCAAGACACCATCGCGGTGATTCCCGATAGCTCTTATGCCGGCGTTTACCAGGCGACGATTGATTTCTGTAAGGAACACGGCGCATTCGATCCAACTACCATGGGCACTGTTCCTAACGTTGGCCTTATGGCGCAGAAAGCCGAGGAATACGGCTCACATGATAAGACTTTCGAAATGGCCTCCGCCGGGACTGTTCGTGTGATTAACGTAGCCGGAGAAACACTCATTGAGCATTCGGTTGAAGAGAGCGATATTTGGCGTGCCTGCCAAACCAAGGATGCTCCGATTCAGGACTGGGTTAAGCTCGCCGTGAACCGCGCGCGTGCGACCGGTTCTCCGGCTATTTTCTGGCTCAATGAAGAACGTGCGCACGACGCTGAGCTCATCGCGAAAGTGGGCGAGTATCTTGGTGATCATGACACTGAAGGATTGGACCTCCGAATTCTGAATCCTGTCGAAGCTTCTAAAGTGAGCCTGCAGCGTCTGAAGGATGGAGAGGAAACAATCTCAGTCACTGGCAATGTGCTTCGCGATTATCTCACCGACCTGTTCCCAATCCTCGAGGTGGGGACGAGCGCCAAAATGCTCTCCATTGTTCCGCTGATGAATGGCGGCGGTCTTTTCGAAACCGGTGCCGGAGGATCTGCTCCGAAACACGTGCAACAGCTTGTTGCTGAAAACCATCTTCGGTGGGATTCTTTGGGAGAGTTTCTCGCTCTCGCCGTTTCTTTGGATCACGTGGGAACGGATAAGGCCAAGGTGCTTGGGAAGACTCTCGATGATGCCACCACGGAAGTTCTCCTAAATAACAAGTCGCCCCAGCGGAAGTCGGGCCAGCTTGATAACCGGGGAAGTCACTACTACTTGGCACTCTTCTGGGCCAAGGAGCTTGCAGCACAAGATGACGATGTTGAGCTAAAGGCTGAGTTTGGACCTATTGCGATTAAGCTCGCCGAGTTTGAAACCTTGATTGTCGAGGAACTGAATAGTGGGCAAGGGAATGCTGTGGAACTCGAGGGATATTACGCGCCGAATGATGAAAAGTTGACTGCGGTAATGCGACCGAGCACGGCCTTTAACGCCATCATTGACACCATTTAGAAATGCGCAAAGAGGATCTGGCCACCGCCCTAAAGGGCTTTGCCATGGGAGCAGCCAATGTTGTTCCCGGGGTTTCCGGTGGTACGATCGCCTTTATTACGGGGATCTATGAGCGTCTCATTGAGGCTCTGAAATCCTTCGATGTTGAGGCTGTTAAGCTGGCGTCAAAGTTTCAAATCAAAGAACTTTGGACTAAAGTCGATGGGCGATTTCTTTTCTCGATGGGGCTCGGCGTGATCCTCGCATTTGCGACGCTGGCGAAACTCCTGAAGTGGGGATTTGAGCATCATCCGGTCCTGGTGTTTTCTTTATTTTTCGGTCTGATTTTGGCATCCATTCCTTCGGTTGGAAAAATGATCCGAAAATGGGATCCTTCGGTATTCGTGGTTTTTCTGGTAGGGCTCGGAATTGCGGTGTCGATTGCTTTTCTCACTCCAGCCTCGGAAAGTAACAATCCAATCTACCTTGGGCTCTGCGGTGTGGTTGCGATATGCAGCATGATCATTCCGGGTTTGAGCGGTTCCTTCGTTCTGCTTCTGATGGGGAATTATGAGCTCATCATGCTCAATTCTCTCAGCGCGCTTTTTGGTGGTGATTTGAAGACGGCGCTGCCGGTTTTGATTCCGGTTGGAATTGGCGCGGTGGTGGGGCTTCTCGTGCTTTCGAGGTTTCTCAGTTGGCTCTTTCGGACCCATCATGACAACGCTGTCAGCGCGATCACGGGATTTGTGACGGGATCGTTGGTCATCATTTGGCCCTGGAAGACCACGATGACCACCTTGATCATTGATCGGCACGGAGAGGAGAAAGAAAAGATTATCGGATTCAAGGATTGGACTCTTCCGGACTTTACGCGGGGTGAAACCTGGTTGGAGATCGGTGCGGTTGCGATTGGAATCGCCTTGATTGTTATCATCGATCGAATCGCTCATAAAAACAAAGCAGTATGAATCCGGCAATTGGCATTATCGGCGGCAGTGGAGTCTCAGGATTTGAAGGTCTTGAGAATGTCGAGGAACGAAATGTAACGACGCCCTTTGGTGATCCTTCCGATTCCTTGATCGGGGGGCAATATCAGGGACGACAGGTTTGGTTTTTATCACGGCATGGCAAAGGACATTCCATTCTGCCGACTGAGGTAAATCACCGCGCTAATTTTTGGGCCTTGCGTTCGCTCGGCGTTCGCTGGGTGATTTGCGCGACTGCGGTGGGGAGTCTGAAGGAGGAATATCCTCCTCGTTCGATTGTCATTCCGGACCAGTATTTTGACCGCACCAGTCAGCGGGCAAATAATACCTTTTTTGGAGAAGGGATTGTGGCTCATGTTAGTTTTGCCGATCCCACCAGTAACGGCTTGCGCGAGATTCTTCAACGTGCAGGAGAGGAAGAGGGGGCGCAGATCCAAAATGGCGGGACCTATGTCTGCATGGATGGTCCGGCTTTTTCAACACGGGCAGAGTCGTCCTATTATCGTCATTTTGGGTATGATATTATCGGAATGACCAATCTGCCTGAAGCCAAGCTCGCACGGGAGGCGGAGATGGCCATTGCCTCGTTGGGAATGGTGACCGACTACGATTGTTGGAGAGAGGAAGATGAAGCGGTTGATGCGAGTTCTGTGGTGGAGCACCTGGCGGCGAACGCGGAAATGAGCGGTCGAATCATCAAGCGGGCGATCTCCATGATTCCCTTGGAAGCAAATTGGCCGGAGCATTCATCGCTGGACGCAGCATTATTTACTCCCAAAGACCATTGGCCCGAGAAAACCGCGCGGAGGTTGTCTCCGATTCTTGAGCGGTTTTAACTTAGAAGGAGTAGGTTCTAATGCTGCTCCCTTTTCTTAATAAAGATCTAAAGAACAGCAAGTTAAGGATTTATCTTTTTTCAAAGAGCTGTAGTGTGAACACTTAGTGTGAACACAATTTAAGTGATCCCCGATTCCCGCACCCCTTATCGCTGAATCCCTGACGTTGTGGAGCTGGAAGAGGGAATGCCTACCAGAGAGTGCGATAAAGGAATCACGGTTCGGGAATCAGCGGTGAAGGGGAAGACGCCACCGGTGGGATGCGGTTTTTTCGCATGTGTGTGCAGTATATAAATGTGTGTCTGAGAAAAAAATTGATCGCGGCCTCTTCGAGGGCGACTGCGGCCTCTGCCTGCTGCGGTTGCAGGCTCTGGTGGAGGTAGTCGATAACCGGATATGACTGGTTCGCGAGAGATCTCTGGTCTTCGGAGATTTACAGGTGCGAATCGGATCGCTACAATTTTAGACTGAAGTATGAGTAATAGTAGATGGTATATTTTGGTCGGTTTATTGTTCGCCATACTGATCACGATAATAGTCACTCGTCCGAAGGGGGGAGCTTATTTTTCTGACGATGACGAAAAGCGTTTTCCATTGGTGAGGAGCAATCGGACGGACATTTTTCACGTTAGAGAATGTGAATGGGCTAAGAAGATCAAAAGGAAGAATATGAATGAATATTCTAGCGCGGCTGTTGCACGAAAGGCTGGGCTTAGACCTTGTTATGAATGTGAATACTTAATTCGCAGGCTACCACAGAATGCCCCAATAACTGCCGAAAGGACTAAGGAGTTTGAAGAGGCTTGGGAGGCTGAGAACCCAGAATGAAGCTTAAATCGAAGAGGCTCTCTTTGGCGGAACTTCGGTTTTGCTGTCAGGAAGTTGCTTTTGGAGGAAAGTCCGTGAAGAACGAATTTGGGCGGAGTACATGGGGGAAAAAGGGGGTTGTCTAAAAATAATCCCGTTTTAGGATTGAGACGACGTCCATTTTCGTGTTAGCGTTTGGCATGCAAGAAAAAGTAACTAACCCAAGCACTAGAGGAAGAGGTAAAAAATTTACAATCGATGAGCCCTTTCACCGTAAAGAGTGGGTTAATAAGAATACTCATTTATATTGTGGAAACAGTCTAGATCATTACGAATCTTGGAAAAAACCTAAAACTATAGTGTCTGATGGAGCATACGGCATACTAGGATTCAATGGAGATACTGCTGATCACAAAAGTATAGGTGATTGGTATGAAGGTCACGTTGACGCGTGGAGCCGTGCTGCAACAGCTGAAACAACACTCTGGTTTTGGAATAGTGAAATAGGATGGGCTGCCGCCCATCCTATTCTTGAAAAACATGGATGGAAATATGTAAACTGTAACATATGGAATAAGGGCGTCGGTCATATCGCAGGAAACGTTAATACGTCGAAAATACGCAGGTTTCCAGTTGTGACAGAGGTTTGTGTTCAATATGTGTTTGAGCCTAAAATTAATAACTTAACGCTTCAAGAATGGCTTTATGCTGAGTGGAAAAGAACTGGCTTAACTATGAAATCAGCAAATGAGGCTTGTGGAGTAAAAAATGCAGCCACCAGAAAGTATTTGGATCAAGGACATCTATGGTATTTTCCTCCTGTAGAGATTTTCGAAAAGCTAGTTAACTATGCAAATTTAAAAGGAGATCAATCTGGATTACCATATTTTTCAAACGATGGCATCATGCCGATGACTGGGGAACAATGGAGTAAAATGAGAAGTAAATTTAAATGCCCACATGGCTACACAAATGTTTGGGATCGATCAGCACTTCGAGGAAAAGAAAGGATAAAAATACCTGCAAACATTTCAAAATCAGCACACTTAAATCAAAAGCCTCTAGATTTAATGCGGCTTATTATTGAAGCCTCGTCTGATTCTAGTGATGTAATTTGGGAGCCGTTTGGAGGATTATTTAGTGCCTCGCTTGCCGCTAGAATGCTAGGTCGAACTTCTTTTTCTGCTGAAATTGATTCAGATTATTTTGATCTAGGTGCTCAAAGGTTCTCAGAAGGATTTTTATTCTAGCTCTAGTATACTCTGACATTCTTCTTCGTTTTTCAATGAACGGCTCCATTGCGACAAGGTCTTTCCTTTGTATTTAGTATCATAAACCTTCTTTTTAAACTGATTGATTTCGGTGTTTTGAATACGATTCATTTTTGCATAATTTGTATCTAACCGGTAATCAAAATTTCGAAGCATCTTTCTTAGATTTTCTTGATATGTTCTAGATGTGGAATAAGTTGATTTTATTAAACCGAGATCACTAGCTAATTTGGTCGCTTTTTCTATATCGCCTTTTTCTTTTTGGAATACATATCCATTAGTATTTGTTTGCAAAAGATTACGCGTCCTTGAAGAGGTATCCTCAGGTTCAAGAACAATATAATGAGGAGGATTGTGGTAGTGTTCATCTCTAGACTCTGCCACAGATTTTCCTGAAACAATTAGGATATCAATTAACTTAGGTTTTCCAAAAATCACATATTCTGGGATCCAAGCAAGAAGAACAACATACGTTTGGTCATCATTGAAATGATTCTGACTATCTTTAAATCGTGCAGTTATTTCTGTTGCGAGTGGAAACCAAGCTTTGATTTCAAACCCGGGAGTGGGTTTGATCTCCCCTGTAAAAACAGTGTCAGGAAAACCAGGGTCTTGTCTTTCCCATACTCCAAAATTACTTATTTGACTATCAGTATTCAAGTAATCAACAACATTAAATTCTATTAAATTGCCAACGATCGGAGATAACTTGGATACTATTTTTGAAAGGTTCACTGCTGCCTCATTACTTGTTGGCTTAGCGACGCTAATGACATCTAACGTTTTCCCTGAAAGAGATGATAAATATCGTGAAGAATGTGAAAGTAACTCAGATGTGTTCATGACTTCTTAATTAAAGACACTAGCTCCATTACGTCTGCATCAAGAAATGCGCATATCTCAATTACTTCAATGAACTCTAATCTACGCTCACCATTTTCATATTTTGAAACAAATGATTGAGGTCTATCGAGTTCTTTAGACAAAGAATGTTGAGTGAATCCTGAGAGCAGTCTTTTGTCCGTGATCCAACGCATCAAGCATCGGTGTTTATTGCCGAAAGTAGTTTTCATCTTGGTCTGTATAAACCCAAATTAGGATTATCCCAAATTGCTAGGAATTTGCTTTTAGAGGAATTTGCTTTTAGAGGAATTGCTATTGCTAGGAATTTGCTTTTAGAGGAAAGTCCGTGAAGAACGAATTTGGGCAGAATACATGGGGGAGAAAAGGGGGTTGTGGGGGAAAGAGGGGCGGGGAGGAATTCTGAAGGTCGAATTTTGAATGGTGAACTGCCAAGCATGGGGGCATCCATGACACATTTAGGGTTGTTTGGAGAGTCTATCGGGTTTTGTTGACGAGTTGCTCTTGTCCAGACCGTACCTACCCGCCCCGCATTGCCAAGATCTTTTGTGGCAGCAGTTTTTCGTTGGTTCCTGACGCAGGGGCCTTTTAGGAGTCGTCGAGGACCAAGATGCGGCCATCGCCGAGA
>JAQWZU010000128.1 GCA_029253285.1 Akkermansiaceae bacterium
TCGCTCTCGAAGGCATGTCACGCGGCGGCTTGATTATCTTCAACTGGGCGGCAAAGAATCCCGAAAAAGTTTCCTGTATCTACGCCGATGCTCCAGTCTGCGATTTTAAAAGCTGGCCAAAAATCAATAAGGCCATCACCACCGCCTACAAGCTCACCCCCGAAGAAGCGAAAAGCTACAAAGGCAATCCGGTCGACAAGCTTGCTCCCCTCGCCAAGGCCGGGGTTCCCCTCCTCCACGTCGTCGGCGACGATGACAAGGTCGTTCCGGTTTCGGAAAACACCGCCGTCATCGAAAAGCGATACCTTGAACTCAAAGGCCCGATCAAAGTCATCCACAAACCCGGCGTCGGACACCATCCGCATAGCCTTAAGGATCCAAAACCCATCGTGGACTTCATCCTCAAACACACTGGCAAATGAAGACTGTTTCTGTTACCGCCCCGGGAGTAGTCGAGATCATCGACACCCCGATTCCAAAACCCGGCCCTTACCAAGCTCTCGTCAAAACCGAATTCGCCTGCGTTTGCAACAGCACCGATAGCGAACTCGTCCATGGCCGCTTTCCGGGCATGGAAAAAGCCTTCCCCCTCGCTCTCGGACACGAAAGCGTCGGCACTGTTGTCGAAGTCGGCGACAAGGTGAAGAATTTCATAATAGACGACCGTGCCGTTAGCGGACTCCACTTCGATCTCGAAGTCGATGGAATGAAATCCGGCTGGGGCGGGTTCTGCGAATACGTTCTCGCCAATGACCACGAAGCGATGGTTGCCGACGGGGTGGCCGATGAAGAACACGGCTGGTTCGAGTGCTACGAAATTCAAACTCCTCTCGATGACGACATTAGCCCCGAAGAAGCGGTCCTCCTCTGCACCTGGCGCGAAGTCTTGGGGGCCTTCCGCGATTTCCATCTGCAACCCGGCGACGACGTCCTCATTTACGGCGCCGGCCCGGTCGGCCTGAGCTTTGTCAAACTTGGTCGCCTTTTCGGACTTGGCTGGATCGGCATCATCGACCGACACCCCGAAAAACAGGCCAAAGCCAAGGAATTCGGTGCCGATGCCGTCTTCGACCGCGGTGACCCCAAACTCGCCGATCTCAAAAACCTCGATGCCATTATCGACGCCGTGGGCAAACCCAAGATCATGAATGACGGTCTTCCCAAACTCCGTCGCGGAGGCTCACTCTGCGTCTACGGCGTAATGGCCGGACTCGAGGAATTCACTATTAACAACTCCCTCGCGGATTTTAATTTTAACATCTTCATCCATCAATGGCCGACGCGACTTTATGAAAAGGAAGCCCAGGGCCCGCTCTGCGATTGGATCCGCGAAGGCAAGCTGAGTTCTTCCGAATTCATCACGCACACTTTCTCCATCGACGACATTGACCAAGCCCTAAAAGCAGTCGCCGACCGCAAAGTCATCAAAGCTCTCCTCACTTACCCATAAAATCCATGAATAAATCCAACGAATCAGATCAAGCAAACATGAAGCTCTTCTGGGCCTGTTTTATTGCCCTCGTCGCCACCTCCTTTGTTTTCGGTCTCCGCGCCAACATCATCGGCGATTGGCAAAATGACTTTAGCCTTACCGAAGCAGACAAAGGCCGTATTCTCGGTGTCGGCCTCTGGCCCTTCGCCATTAGTATTATCGTTTTCAGCCTGATCATTGACTACATCGGCTACAAGACCACGGCTTTCATCGCCATGGCCTGCCATGTCGCCTCCTTACTTCTCACTCTCTTTGCCAAAACACCCACCGCGCTCTACTGGAGCGTTTTCCTCATCGCCATCGCCAATGGCATGGTCGAAGCCTTTATCAATCCGGTTATTGCCACCGCCTTTAAAAAAGAAAAATCAAAGTGGCTCAATATTCTCCACGCCGGATGGCCCGCCGGCCTCGCGCTCGGAGCCCTTACCGCAATCGTTCTGGGAGAAGCCAGCTGGCACCTCAAGTATTCTATGTGTTTCATCCCGGTGGCGATTTATGCCTACCTGATCTTTCCGTGTAAGTTCCCAATCAACGAACGGGTGGCCGCCAAAATTCCTTACCGAGTAATGCTCGGGCAAGTTGGCGCCATTGGTTTTTTCATTCTCACATGGATGCTCGTCCTCGGAACCATCCAAATTGTTTCGAGCCTAAATCCCGACGCCTCTTTCCCGGGTTGGTTGGCTCCAGCTCTCGCCTTGGCCGCAGCCGTCATGGCCGGCGTTTACACCAAAAGCTTGGGCCACTGGATGTTCATTCTGGTTCTCATCACGATGGGGCCTCTCGCTACCACGGAGCTCGGAACCGACAGCTGGATGCCTGACCTCCTCGGAGCCGATTTCACCCCGGCTCAAGCAGGATGGATTTTCATCTACGTATCCTGCATCATGACTGTGCTCCGATTTTACGCAGGTCCAATCGTTCACAAATTCTCGCCAATCGGCCTCTTGGTCGGCAGCGCTATCATCGCCATTATCGGACTTCTATTTCTCTCCAAGGCCGCAGCCTTCTGGATCATCGTCGCCGCAACCGTTTATGCCCTGGGCAAAACCTTTCTCTGGTCCACCACCTTGGGCCTGGTCTCGGAGCAATTTCCGAAAGGCGGCCCACTAACCCTTAATGGAATCTCCGCAATCGGAGTTCTTGGGATGGGAATTCTTGGCACCCCTATCATGGGAGGTCTTCAAGACAAAGGGATCAGCGCCGACCTGCAGGAGAATCATCCCGCTCTCTTTGAGAAAGTAGCCGGGAACAAAAAAGAAACGACCTTCCTCGGCGAGACGCAAAGCCTCGATGCCGACAAGGTCTCCAAACTCAGCGAGGAAGAAAAAGCCACGATTACGGCGGTAAAATATCCGCATAAAAAAGCCGCCTTCTACCAAGTCGCCATTTTACCGACCTTTATGTTGATCTGTTATTTGATCATCTTCTTCTACTTCAAATCAAAAGGAGGATATCGCACACAGGAGCTACAATAACATCCATTCCTGGGTTCATTCCACCCCTTTCAAGATGCGCACTTTCTTCGCTCTTCTTCTTTGCCCGGTCATCGTCTGGTCACAAAAAGCGCCAGATGATCTGGAGAGCGAAATCATTTTAACCGAAGACCAGGTAGAGCAACCAGTCTTCCTGAAGTTCGATGCCCGGGGGCGGCTTTGGGTCGCCGAGTATCGCAGCTATCCCGAACCGGCGGGCACCGAGATGAAAAGCCGCGACCGCTACTGGCGCGCCGTTTACGACAAACTCCCCTCACCTCCGGGACATCCGGATTATCATCCCGGCAAAGACAAAATCACCATTCATGAAGATACCAATGGTGACGGGAATTACGATCAGCACTCGACATTCCTCGATCAACTCAACCTCGCGACGAGTTTCGAATTCGGCCCCAAAGGCGTCTATGTCCTCCAACCGCCCTATCTGCTCTATTACGCGGACGAGGACCACGACGACAAGCCGGATGGAAAACCCGAGGTTCTGCTCGAGGGATTTGGCATCGAAGACACCCATGCTCTCGTCAGCTCGCTGACCTGGGGCCCCGACGGCTGGCTTTATGGATCGCAGGGCTCAACCGTTTCCAGCAAAATGAAAATCCCCGGGAGCGATCAGCCTTCGATCGACCGAATCGGCCAACTTATGTGGCGCTACCATCCGACTCGAAAAATCTACCAAGTCTTCGCGGAGGGAGGCGGCAACCTCTGGAGTTGCGAATTTGATTCCAAGGGACGTCTTTTCTCCGGACACAACGGATCCACTCCCGGAAGCTACTATTTGCCCGGTGCCTACTACGCGAAGACCTTCAAAAAACATGGCGAATTCTCGAACCCCTATGTCTATGGCCACCTCTCTTCGATCGACCACCCCGGCTGGAAGCGCCTCTCCACCAACGTCGCCGTTTATGAAGGCGGCAAACTCCCAAAACGATTCAAAGGCTCACTGCTGTGGGCCAATACCCTTCTTCATCAAGTTGGAGCTTCGACCCTCACCTCAGCGGGCCTTAATTTCAGATCCGAATATCTTGATCCTCTTCTCTCCGGTGATGCGCCTCTCTTCCGCCCGGTCTACATCGAGCCCGGACCCGATGGGGCGATCTATGTTGCTGACTGGCGGGACAAGCAAGTCAACCACATGAAAAACCATGAAGGGCAAATCAACAAATCCGACGGCCGGATCTATCGAGTCCGCAAAAAGGGAGCTAAGGAATTTCAGCCCCTCCCCTTCAACAAACTGAGCACCGCGGAACTCGTAGAAAAACTACGTGACTCCAATCGTTGGACTCGCGAAACCGCACGCCGGATTCTTTGGAGCCGCCCGGATCGCAACGACTCCATTAGGCCACTACTTGAAAGTAAAAATCCTCAGGATGTCCTCGAATCACTTTGGGCTCTGAATCGGAAGGGAGTAGATGGCAAAGATATCCTTATGGATCAACGACATCATGAGGATCCTCACGTCCGCACCTGGGTTCTTCGCCTTCTCTTTGATTCACACCGGGGATCTTGGTTCAAAGAGGACATAGGGAAACTTTTCACCACCATGAAAAATGCATCTGTGGAATATGAAGCACAACTTCTCTTCGAGCTGAGGAGGCAAGCCCTATCCAGCGAGGACTTCTGGGATATTCTTGGTAATTTGCGCTTAGGCGACGAAGGCCTCTCACTTTCGCCCTCCCTTCAATTGTATTGGTGGGCTATCGAATCCCGTATCATTGAAGACCCGGAAAAGGCCGTCGAACTTCTCGGAGTTACCCAAAACAGTCCTACAACGAAAAAACTTTTATGCTATCTTGCTCGGCGCCTGATTGCGGAAAACACACAAAGACATGCTCAAGCCTGCCTCTCACTGTACAAAAAAACTGGTCGTCCCATCCAAGGGAACCCACCTCAAGAGTCCCAAATAGCTCATCAGGCATCTTTGACAAAGTCAGTCTCACTGGCTCTCACCCCAGATTCAATAATCCCGAACGAACTGGCCCGCTTACTCATCCAATCGGGAAACGACACCCTTGCTCTCAAAATCAAACTCAACGACGCAAATGCGATCGCAGAGGGAATTTCTCTCTTAAAAAACCCAAAAGCCTCTCCCTCGAAACTCCTGAAAATCATTCCATTCATCAGCTCCTCTGAGGCTGAGTCACTTTTTCTTAATCTGACAAGCCACAGAGATCCAGAAGTTGCGCGCGCAGCAATCAACGCTCTCTTTTCCTACACCGCTCCGCAAACCGGAAAGACTCTCGTCACAAGGTTCAACGCATTCCCCAGAAGTCTGCAGGACCTCGTCGCCAATCTTCTCACCAGCCGTCCTGAATGGGCAAAAACCTGGTTGGAAGCAATTCAAAGCGGTGACATTGCGAGCTCCCATCTCACTCCCCTCATTCGAGAAAACCTTCCTCAAGCACTTCGAAAGACTCTTCCTGTCGAATCCAAAGACAACTTCAAAAAGGAAATCGACCGCATCTCCAACATTCTCAAAACCACCTCGGGAAACCCTCAGGCCGGTCGCAAGACCTACCTTGAACGATGTGCCTCCTGTCACTTCCTCTACAATGAAGGTGGTCAGATTGGTCCGGACCTAACAGCCTACCAGCGCAATAGCATTTCCGACCTTCTTCTCGCAATCGTGAATCCGGCAGCTGAGATCCGGGAAGGATTCCAAACCATCACCATCACTACTAAGGACCAGCAGACTCTCAGCGGCTTCCTTACCAATCAAAACAAGCACTCGCTCACTATCCGCCCACTGGGAGGAAAGAAGCATCTAATCGAGCGCAGCCAAATCATCTCTCAAAAGACCTCCAACACCTCGCTCATGCCCGCCGGTCTCCTGTCAGATCTCAACGAACAGCAACTGCGGGACCTCTTTACTTACCTAGGCACTTCGCAACCGCTTAATCTAAAGAAATAAGTCGTCACTCCCATCCGTATCAGATCATCATGAAACTCGCACTCGCCGCCCTGACCTTCACCCTGACTCTGGCTCACGCCGAAAAATCCCAAAAACCATTTTGGACCGATCCCGCTAAGGCCACCAAAGAAGACCCCGATTTCTCAATCCAAGGCGAGTATGGCAAAGGATCACCGGGTGGCCAACTCGGCGTGCAAGTCGTCGCTCTGGGAAATGGGAAGTTCGACGCCTATATTCTCGAAAACGGACTCCCCGGACTCGGCTGGGAACGCGGCAAATCCCGCAACAAACTCAATGGTGCGCTGAAGGATGGCACGGTCACCTTTGCCGCCCAAAAGGGACTATCCGCCCAAATCGCCAAGGGTAAAATCACCATTCAACGCGAGGGCAGGAATCCGCTCACTCTCCCTCGCATCGAACGAGCCAGCTCAACCCTTGGCGCCAAAGCTCCCAAGAATGCCGTAATACTTTTCGACGGATCGACTGCCGAACATTGGAAGAAAGGAAAAATGGAAAACGGCCTCCTCATGGCCACCGGCTGCACCAGTATTCCCACCTTCAAGGACTACCAACTCCATCTCGAATTCCGCACTCCTTATCGTCCATTCGAACGCGGTCAGGGACGCGGCAATAGCGGAGTCTATTTCAGCGGACGTTGGGAAACCCAGATTCTCGATTCATTCGGACTCGAAGGAAAGATGAACGAATGCGGAGGAATCTATTCGGTGGATCAATCCCGCCTCAACATGTGCCTTCCTCCCCTGAGTTGGCAGACATATGATGTCGATTTCACATCAGCGAAATTCGACGCCTCCGGAAAACGCACCGCCTGGCCCCGCATCACGGTACGCCTCAATGGCGTGGTCGTTCACGAGAATGTCGAGCTGAACAAGGACTTCACCACGGCTGCTCCGATCAATCATCCCCTCAAAGAGGAAGGCAGCCCGGTTTATCTTCAAAACCACGGAAACCCGGTCTTTTTTCAAAACATCTGGGTTCTCCCCAAGAAGTAATCACTCGCAAAGGTCAGGGCGGTTTTCGCAGGTACGTTTGATCGCCTGCTCTTTTTTCCATTCCTCGATCTTGGCGTGATGGCCGGACAGGAAAATGTCCGGGACTTTAAGCCCACGAAATTCGATCGGCTTGGTATAGGCCGGCGCTTCGAGAAGATTTGGATATGAAAATGATTCATCCACCGTCGAGCGGGCATCGCCGAGCGCTCCGGGAAGAAGACGCACGATGGCATCCGTCACAACCGCCGCCGCTATCGCACCATTCGTCAAAATATAATCACCAATCGAAAGTTCCAGATCCACCAACTCTTCGATCACACGATGATCCACTCCTTCGTAGTGTCCGCAGATGAAAATGAGGTGCGTGGCTTCTGAAAGATCACGCGCAATCGCCTGCTTGAAAACCTTCCCCTGCGGCGTCAGCAAGATGACCTGGGAATCATCCGAGCGAAGTTCTTCGATAGCAGCGAAAATTGGCTCGGGCTTGAGCAACATCCCCTGACCTCCACCACAAAGATAGTCATCGGTGCGCCGATGTTTATCTGTCGCCCAGTCGCGAAGGTTGTGTGCGTGAATTTGAACAATTTCAGCATTCTGTGCCCGCTGCATCATGCTCTCGCTGAGAGGAGCCAAAGCGATCTCGGGAAACAGGGTCAAAATATCAATTCGCACGAAATTGGGGGTTCGTTAATTCACATCCACTGTAAGATCCGATCCAACCTCTTCCAAAGCATTGATCAGGTCAGTAATCTCCAAACCTTCGGGCAGTCTGACTTCTCCCTTGGTGCAGAAAAGCGAATGCCCGGACATCGGAGCGGATTCGAGAGAGGTTTCCAACTCCTCGACGTTGACACTTTCCGCCGCCAAAACCGACGCGATTGTCTTAACAATCCCGGGCTCATCGTGCCCCGTGATAGTGATCACGACAGACTCCCCACTTGAATCATCCCTGACCGGGGCTCGCGCAACTTGCACATGAATTCCCTGCTCGGCGAGCTTCTCAAGGTCAACCACCAATGAGTCTTTCGCAGAAGCCGGGCACTCCACGCGAAGAATCCCCGCGAATTGCCCTGAGAGATTCGCCATCCGACTCTCCATCCAACTCCCGCTGTGACTTGAAATCGCATCAGCCAGAGCACCTACCAAACCAGGACGGTCCGGTCCGTGAATTGTCAATACGAGTGAAACTTGCATTACTACTCTACGATAACAGGGGTTCCAACTTCAACGTTTTCAAAAAACTTAATCGCCATCGGCTTGGGCATCCGCACACAACCATGGGACGCCGCGTAACCGGGAAGATGACCCACATGCATTCCGATCCCTCCGTTGAATCGCATGAAATACGGCATGGGAGCATTTTCGAAAGTCTGCCCTGGACCCACCTTGTGCTTCCGCGTATCCGCGTCGTCATTCACGACTTCTCCCGTGGCATTGTCTCGAATCACTCCGTAGAGCGAGGACTTATGATCTTTGTTCTTCTGGCTGATTTTGAACGTCCCGCCCGGAGTAGTATGAGTCGTCTTTCCAGTGGCCACCGGGCTCATCCCCACGATGTGTGATCCTTTGTAAAAATAGGCCTTTTGTTCCGATCGCCGAATACGGATTGACGATGGACCGTTGATCCCCTCGGCATCCCAAAAGCCCTGCTCATGCGGTAGGCCTTCACGAACGGGTGCGGCATGGCGGAAGGCTGCGAGATATCCTGTTGAGAGACTCGTTCCTGTTGAGGGACTCATTCCTGTTGAGACAAATTCTGAACACGAAGACAGCAGGAGAGCTATCGGAAGAGAGAGGAAGATCGCTTTCATGTGATTTAGTTTGGTGGAGCTTAGCTTACCTTAACTTCCCCGCTGGTCAAGGAGCAGGGCGGCAAAGGCCCCGTCGCATTCATCCCGGAAGGGCAGTAACTGCTCATGATCGCTCAATTCCAGCTCCGGATGAGCATTGGAGAACTTTGTCACTAATTCCAGATTTTCCTGGGGATCGATCGAGCAGGTTGAGTAGACAATTCGCCCTCCCGGCTTCAAACAGGGAAGCACTTGCTCAAAGATCTGATTCTGAATCTCTACAAGGTCGACGATATCCCCTGACTGAAGTCGCCATCGCACATCCACCCTCCGACGCAACACCCCGGTATTTGAACAAGGCACATCGAGGAGAATACCATCAAAGCGACCGTGCCATTCTTTCGGAGCGGGATTGGTCCAATCATGCTGCACCACTTCGGCAATTCCCACACCACAACGCTCAAGATTCTCCCGCAATCGAGGAAGGCGTTTTTCATTCGAATCCGAACACACCAACTCGCCTTGATTTTCCATGAGGCCAGCCAGATGAATCGACTTCCCGCCCGGCGCGGCACAGGCATCAAGAATAGCCTCACCGGGCTTCGGAGCCAGCAACTCGGGGGCGTGGGCCGTCGATGGGTCGGTAATGTAGTAGTGACCTGTCGCCACTGCATCGCCGGCATTCTCCGGTTCGGGAGAATCGAGAGGCGGAGGGTTAAGAAGATTGGGACGATAATAAGTCTCCGCTGGACAATTGTTCCAATCCATCAGGACGGTCGTATTCTTTGCCCCGTAAAGTTTTCGAAAATGTTTAAAAAGCCAACCAGGATGCGAATACTGCGTGGCAGGGTCTACATTAGGAAGCTCCCGCAAGAGACGAGCCCGCGAGTGAGCAGCCTTGCGAAGCACCGCGTTGATCAGGCCCCGCACCGGAGCTCGGGCACATTCCACCGTTTCATAAATCGCAGCATGGTCGGGAATACGAAGAATTAATAACTGACATAATCCAACCCGCATGATGTCGCGGTTTTCCCCATCAAGCTTTCCCTTGCGAAACAAGCCGATCCAATAATCCAGGAGACTCCGGTTACGCAACACCCCCAGCAGAATGGCTTTCATCAATGCCCGATCCTGCGTCGACAAATGATTACGCTCGGCGTGTCGTTCGATCAAAGAATCGGCATAGGCGTGTCCTTTCGCCCAAGCTCTCAGTGCCGAGACTGCCGCACGACGGACATTTTTCCCAGGTTTTGGCATCTTGGTTTATGAAAGTGTCGCCGCGATCTGGCCCCATTCCTCGGCCAGTGTTACGCCCGATGCCGGCATTTGCCTTCCGGCACGATGATACCAGTAGGAAGCATTTCCAAGATCACCCTCCTCCCGATGGAGGTAGGCGTGAATCCAAGCTCCCGCCGGATCAGGCACATCCTGACAAAGATCATGGGAATCATCCCAACGTCCGGCTTTCGCCAGCCAGAGTGCCCTCTGTTCGATGGAAATCCCGACCGGGATCTCATCATCATTTTGAGCGGATTGAGCGAGTTCAGCTGCCGTCATGCATGAGTATCTCTCTCAAAACAACGCTCTTGAAAAGACCGAACTCTATTCGTTCAACGAGAAAACCATGCGAAGGAAGGATTTGCCGCCATCGAAGGGAACTTCCAGTCCCTCGGACGATTGGGTCAGACTTGTCGGTGCCCAATTCACCAGGTCCGTCGATTTCTCAACCGCTATCGCCGCATCGTTTCGCAACGGAAGGTTGCCAACCGGAAACAGCACATTTTCGCCCCCCAACCGAATCGATAAGTCAGGGACCGAAAAGGGATCCGTTGGGTCGGTATCCAGAAGGTATTCCGCAAGAGCACTCAGCCCATCGCCGTCCTGATCAACTTCAGGGGCATCTCCCGGTATTGCATATGATGCTGCCCATGAACCAAATCCCTCCGAATCCCGAAGGGTAACCAAGTCCTCCCCCCGGCCTCCTGCTAATGAAATTGTCAAAATCTCATCGCCTTCGCTAAGCCCATCGTCCACGACAAACAAGGAAATCGGCACCGTTGATTCTCCCGCGAAAATCGTTCCGGAAAGATCCCCGTCGAGATCAGCCAAAATCGCTTCTCCACCCACCGACAAGAGCACTTCCTCGGCGAGAACCAGAGGCAATACACTGGAAACCACCACCTCCAATTGCGTCCCTTCCTCGACAATTTCCTCAGTAACATTGATGGCAAACTCGGGATCGTGTATCTCACAATACGCCGTACTGGTTATCAATTGCACCTCGTCAAGGTACCACCCAGCCGAGGCAACAGTGCGATCCGAAGCAATGATCCATCGAAATTGCACCTCGTCTCCAGCCCAACTCGTCGGCAACTCAATTTCCGTGATTACGAAGTCGCCACTCGCCCCGGTCCACGCCCCCCGGTTCGCCAGCCCTGAAGTCGAAGAAGACCGCATCGTGCTATTGTATCCACCGGAGACGACCACCGCCTCGCTATCCAAAAGGTCAAACCAAACACCACCATTGCGGGAAACCTCGAGAACACAGCCATCCCAAGCAAACTCCATATCATATAAATGGTGGAAAATCAGATTCCCACCTTCACTTCCCAGAGTCACCACTGGCGACCTTAGAGTCGACTGTCCCACCTCTCCAACCCCCTGACAAAACATTGCATTTGGAGCACTTAAGACATTTTCCGAGGGAGAAATCACCCAATTCGCCCCGCCTCCGGTGGAGTAATTGCTCCATCCATCAGGAAATGAACCCGAGTCATCAAAGCCCTCGTTCATAAGTTCCTCGGTGATCACCTCGCCCAAAACGTAACTCAACTCGAATTCAACCGGATCCATCAAAGAATCATCCACGGTGAGAGTCAGCGGAATTTCGATTCCACAAGGCCCCCGCAGTCCAAAGACAAGTTCCACCATCCCCGTCTCATTAGGAGCCAAGACCGGCATCAATACCTCACTCTCAAAAAAAACAAGATTCGGCGGACCAGACAAGAAAACCTGCAAATCCTCCGTCGCGAGATTGCCCATGTTTTTCAACTCAACCTGAACCTTGAGTGTTTCATCAGGGTCTGCTCGAACGTTTTTCACCTTACCTGACTCCACCACAATGGCCGAACCGATCATGTCGACCTCAGGACTCAGCGGACGGTCCTCGGTAAAGATATCGAGGTCGTAGATTTGAGTCGCATTGGCTACACCGCCATTAATTCGCAGGAAATAATTCCCATCCTCCAGTATCTCGAAATTGGCAATACTTTCTCCCTCACCCACCCCCCCCGAAGATGCAGAGGCCAATACCTCCAAACCATTGGCACCCAAAATATCCAGGGTCAGATTATGAATCGTCCCGGGATCAAAATCCTCTCCTCCCGAACAATCTTCCCCAACTTGCGCCCCTTCCAAATAACTCCCCGAAGCAGGTTCCACATCCACCGAAATTTTTTGCCCACCTAACAATGAAAATCTAAAAAAGTCGATGTCGCTATTATCGTCAATACTCAGTCTGGCGTAACTCAAAGTGTCACCCAGCGGGAGAATCAGGGGAGTAGCATCAACCGCGCTGTCGTTATCCCGCTCGTCCGAATGATGCTCAAGGGGGTCGCCATATTGTCGTTGAAGGGACTGAAACTCATCAAAGCGAGCCCCCCGGAACTCTTGGCTAATTAGCGGTTCCATGAGCTTTGTTCGGTTGATCGGGCAAACGTGGGACAGCCCCATGGCATGCCCCAGCTCGTGGGCCACGACATTGTGCATCCGAATGGATGACGACCCGATAAGGTTAAAAAACGAGTCAGAGGAATCGATCACCAAATCTCCATATCCAGGCGCATAGGCAAATGCCAGAGTCTCGTTAACACCATCCAAAGCCCGGCCGGCCAACCGAATATCTCCCCTCGTTCCAAGCTCGCCATCCGCAAAAGTGGACAACGCAATCCCATCATCATTCTCCTCAAAAACAAATTTCACGCCACATGTTTGCCCCATGTCATCAAAGGCTGATTCCAGCACAGAAAACCAAGATTGATTCTGCGTTGGCTCCGCGGGATTGCTTCCATAAATCCCATCTAAAAAGGAACGTAAATCCGAAGCCGCTGCCGACTGGCCACTGATTCCGGGAGCCATCGTCCCATCAGGCACGATGCTCCAGGTGAGAACAGCCGGCCTCCCTTGGTCGGATGTCGCTCCGTCATGACTCGCGACGTTACCCCATCGGCCAGTCCCAAGAAACTGGTTTGCAAACAAGCCAACCCGTCCCGGATTCAACCCGATCAAGCTCTCTACTTCATGGTAGAGAAGCGCTTTCTCCCGCGACGACCCGGGAGCCCAACACCGCCAGGTTAACTCGCTCTCGTCCTGAACCCCCACCAACTCACCAATGTAGGATCTCAAGTCCTTCATCTCCTTTCCGGTGAAATCCCGGGGAATGGAATCCTGAATTCTGCGCCACACCAAAGCGGCCTTTTCATCGACAGAAAGCCCAGTGCGGCCATTGCTTGAGTCCGGAATCGATCCAGAGCCATCTTGAAAAGGCATTGCTTCAAAAGCGAAATCACTCCTTCCACCCCTTTGTTTTAGAAGCCTTGCCTCTCTCTCAAAACTCTCAGAGAACCACTCTGGGTTTACCTCTTCGAGGGAGACATCAGCCCCTTGACCACTCTGTATCACCGACGGCCTCGAGATCATCACCAGCCATAGGACGGAGAGAGGGAGAACAAGAATGATCAATCGAGGCATTAAAATTGCGAATCGCTGAAAAAAGCATCCCACTTTTTTCTCCTTTCGTCATCCAGAAATCTCAGAGTTGTCAGTTGGGAATTAAGCGCTATTGATTAAGTATTACCATGTCAGACGAGCCTCTTGGACAAGCCCGCGATTCCAGACACCCGCGAATTAGAATGGCTCTCAAGCCCTTCCTCGCCGGGATGGCCGCGGTGATCCCAATTCTCGCGACCGGCTGGATCATCGTCCTCGTGTTCAAACTTCTGCATCGCATTGGACGGGCCATCATCAACCTCGCCCTCTCGGGACTCAATACCCTACGCAGCGCAACCCCGGAGGAAGCCTGGAGAATCGAATATTTCCCCGGCGACGATTTGTTGTGGCTTTTCATTCCCCTCGCACTCCTTTTTGTCATTGGCCTGGCCGTCATGAATAAACCCGGACACCGGTTTTCAAGCTGGATCGATGACTCACTCACCCGCATTCCCCTCCTAGGATTCATCTACGGAACCATCAAGCAATTCGTCGATGCCGTGCGCAACCTCGGCGGACCAAGGAAGTTTAAAGGTGTCGCCTATATCGAATATCCCAGCCCCGGTTGCCGCCTGATCGGATTTGTGACCGGGAACTTCCACGATCCCCAGACCAAAAAAGACGTCACCTCCGTCTTCATCCCAACCTCTCCTAATCCCATGACCGGATTTGTGGTCATCGTGGACGACGAAAAAGTCCACGACAGCGAAATGTCTCTCGAGGAAGCAGGAAAAATGATCCTTTCCGCCGGACTGGTCGCGCCCGAGTCCTACGAACTTAAATAGCCTTCCGGGAACGAAGTCCTTGAAGGGACTTCCCTTCGGCTTCCCACTGGATCTGAAAGTCAGTCTTGGGATAAAAGAAATCATCTTCCTCCCAGGGCTGGCGTTCCAGCTTATCGAACGCCGCGAGATGTTCCTCGCTCCACTCAAAGTATTCCTCGTGATCCGTTTTGAAGAGAAACTCCCCGCCCGGCTTTAACACCCGCACCACCGCATTGAGAAACGGCTCCTGGAACAAGCGTCGACGATGATGCTTCGCTTTCGGCCACGGATCGGGACAAAGAAGGTGAAGCCTGTCCACACAACTCTCGGGCAACAACCATTCCAAAGTATAAAGACTTTCCAGACGGAGAACCTTGAGATTCTTCAGGCCCATCTTATGCGAACGCTTACACACTTTACGCACCCGCCCGAGCAAACGCTCCACCGCAAGAAAATTTCGATCCGGATAATGTTCGGCCATGCCCAGAACAAACGAGCCATCACCGCAGCCGAGATCGATTTCCAGAGGCGCGTCATTCGCAAAATGCTCTCCCAAGGGAAGCTCCTTAAAATAGTCAGCCGGGACGAGCTCGTTGGGCTCCACCGGACGATCATACCGTGATTCGGTCACCATCATTATTGGGATTTAAAATAATAGCCTTCATACTTAAAAGGCAAGATTCGCGCCCCTTCTTCCATCAGGATGTCGGGTTCGTCCTTAAAAGCTCGAAAACTATGCGGAATAGGGAGACCCAGCGGCACAAGGGTTTGGTAATCCTGGGGATTGAAGGAGTAAATCAACTCAATGTAATCAATTTCTAATTCACCACTGGTCGCTTCGATCTCAATGGTTGCAGCATAGGGCCCCTGGCTTGGCGAGTAGCTCGCCTCAAAGGTTCCATTTCGAACAGTTTGAACCTCGGGCTGCATCCAGGAAGTCACAATAACAGGAGACAAATCACTTCCCGGAGACCAATCAGGATTGGGGCGGACTGAGTATCGCTCAATAAAAGTCGTATCCACGAAAGTCCCCCCCGTTCCCTCGAGATTAAAAAGTAACGTCAATTTCCCGATACTATTTCCCGGGCCGTCTACAGTGAACTCATAAATAGCATTCCCAATAGTCGCATCTGCCGAGGGCCAATACGGATATTCCCAGGCTGTCGCTCTGAAAAAACCTCTGGACCCGGCAAAAACATTGGCATCAACAAATTGCTTGGCGGGCTCGGTCAATCCCGAAGCAATTCCTGCGGTTGCCACAAAGTCATACTCCTGCAAATCATCTCCGGCATAGATCCTCGTCAACAAGGATGCAGACTCATCGGTTCCCTCCTGCGAAGAAAATGCCCGCAACTCTGGCTTCCCATTCACCGTTGCGATCGAGAGATCAACATTCTCGGTATAGCCCCCCGGTAGGAAATTCTGATAATACCCTTCGAAAAAACCGACATGAGTATAGGTCGCGTCTCGCTTCACCTCAATCGAAGTGATCAACACTGTTCCAGGATTCGAACCAGCAATGCTGATTAGCTCCGACACAAACAATCGATCTGCTGAAAAAACGTTTCCAAAGGCCGTATATTTCCCGTTCCAATCCTGGCCACTGGGTTCGGAAACACCGGTAATGAAAAATCGGCAGCCATTGGTATTCGGACCATCATTCTCCATCGCCAGCACGTAAGGAGTATTGAAAGACTGACGGTAGGCAATGTCTGGAATCTCGGATAAAACATTGGGCACTCTCGCCAACTCATCAGGTAAAAAATAACCGGGATCGGTCACAGACTTCCCGCCAATCACCCGTGTCCCAGCAGACAGCCACTGTCCCGCTGGTGCACTCACAATCAAGTTTTGATAAAAAGTCTCTTCTGTCTCCTCCCCAAATATCGGTTCAAGCCAGGGTCTGGGATATTTGATCGCCACTCGCCAACGGAATGGAAACGCACTCTCCTGCCACATCTCAAGGCGCCCCCTGCCGGTCACATCGTGATAAACATCACCATTGGGAATCGCCGATACCCGCCCCAGTTCCAAACTCTGACCTTGGGTGACGACCTGATACTCCTTAATCACCAGTGAGCCCTCAGACTCCACGATCGGCCTTACCACAAGATTCTCCCGTCTTTCCCCCACGGTGATCGACCCCAGCAACATCGTGGTAAATCCGCCCGGAACAACAGTCGGCAAAGCGGCTCCCGGACCAGCTTCCCAGACATCAGCCGGTTTCCCCGCCAACAGTGAAAAATGCGTCACCGCTAAAGGCGCACTCACCGGATCCAGCAAAACACGGAACTTGCGTGATTGATTGGCGGCGTCCTTTTGATTGGTCGTAAACTCCGCGTAAATTGACGCCTGCGCAATTCCCCCGATGAGCAAAAAAGCAAAAACGAAAAACGGTCTGAGAAGAGACATCGACTCAAAAGATGCCGTATCTCATCCAGATGACAACATTGAATAGGGCGTCTTTTTCAGCTAGGGAAGAGGAGTCATCGTAAATCCTCCACTCAACGTAATTCCGCCTCCGGTAAAGGCCGTCCCTGTCATTCTCCCACTTGGGGCGCTGCTGTTAATCGGAAGATCAGATCCCAATCGAAATCTAAAGGGCACAAGTCCATCGGTATATATCAAGAGGGTACCGCCATAACCATCCGTATCAATGCTACTTGATTCCATATTGATCAAAAACGTCCCATTTCCCTCCAAAAATAAAGTAGGCTCGTCTGAAAAATTCAGAGTGAGATCTAATCCGTTCAATGGAGACTCAATAGCTATACTCCATCCCGTCAAATCACTTGGAAAACTCGCTTCGGTCGGCCAATCAATGATGACCGAACGGAAAAACTCCTGACTTTGGTCAACCCGCAGCCCAATCCCGCTCAAGGGCAATGAACCCGAATCAAGATGCCGGCTTTGCGAACTCCAGGTCACCATGTCGGGACTTCGAAAAACTTCCAAGGAAGTTCCCGCCGCTTGATCCACGGTGAGATTCAATCCGCTTTCCGGATTTTCGATTCCCACTTCGGCTTGCTCCACCTCGGGAAGCCCCTGTGCCGTGACATCAAAGGCGTTTGCTTCCGGTCCTACCCTTCTGATCACCACCGAGGTAATAGACACATCAACCACAGGGCGGGTTGAATCGAAGTTTCCATTAAATATTTTCCCCACATCCACATCATTGATCGCGTCGATCACATCTGTGCCGGAGGACACCTTTCCAAAAACGGTGTGGATCCCGTCGAGCCAGTTAGTCACCACCACGGTGATAAACAACTGCGAGCCATTGGTATTCGGACCCGAATTTGCTGATGACAAAAGATAAGGCTCATCGTGCACCAAGCCGTTATCCACTTCATCCGGAAAAGTATAGCCGGGTCCGTCCGATCCAGTCCCCTGTGGTGATCCCACTTGATTCATGAACGCATCGATCACCCGGTGAAAAATAATCCCGTCAAAATAGGGCTTATTTACCTGCACAATCCCGGTCACTGGATCAATCCACTTCCGGGATCCCTCTGCCAAACTTACAAAATTGGCCACTGTCTTCGGTGATTCTTCATAATAGAGCTCCAGCGTAAAATCCCCCATCGTCGTGGTGACATCGGCATAGAGTTGGGCATGAAGGGGCGTCGCTATGACTCCCAAAGCAAAAAGAACGGCTCTCACGGAGAACAATCTACCCTCACTTTGCCCAAATTTAAAATTCCAATTTACCCCCAATCTTTTAGCCTTCCAGCAGTGCCTCGAAAACACGTCCTCTTCGATCTCGACCAAACGATCATCCCCTGGGATACCCAGCTCGTTTTTCGGAGCTATGTTCTCCGAAAGGAACCGGTGCGACGCCTCCTCACCCTCATTTTTATCGCCTTTCTCCCTCTCAACAAAGTCCTCGGCACGGGCGGGATGAAGCGTGTCTTTCATTGCTACCTCTGGGGCATGAGCCGGGAAAAACTCGACGCCCACGTAAAAGGTTTCCTCACCGACTGGCTCCCAAAACTCCCTTACCCGGAAATTCTCAATGAAATTTCCAAACACAAACAGGCCGGAAACATCCTCGTCCTCTCGTCCGCCAGCCCGGAGCTCTGGGTCACCGGTATCGGTGAGGCTCTGGGCTTTCACTTAAGCTTAGGCACCCGATTCGATTGGGGTGAAAAAATCGCACTCTTCCCCGACATGAATGGCGAGAACCACAAAGGCGAGGAGAAAGTCCTTCGTCTCGCCCAACACAACATTACCAGCGGCCTTGCCGGATACAGCGACTCAAAGGCCGATCTTCCCCTCCTCGACCTCTGCGAAGAAAACACACTCGTCAATCCCCTTCCTGGCGTTCGTAAAACCGGAGTCGCCAATCAATGGCGCATCCTGGAACCAGCCCGCCCCTGGAAAGATCGCAAGGCCTTCGCCTGGGGCTGCGTCCTACAACTCTTCGGCTTCTGGAAACCATGATCCACTGCCTCCATGGCTCGGCTGGATGCCACACCAACTGGGATCTTTTCGAAAAATCCCTCGGCGAGGAAATCAACAGCATCGATCTCTGGTCACTCCTCGAATCCGATAAACAAGTCACCCTTCGCGAAGCCGGAAGACTCGTCGCCGAACACGCCGATGACGGCGACCTCCTCATGGGCTATTCCATGGGCGGGCGTATTGCCCTGCACTCCCTGCTCCACCATCCCGAAAAATGGCGGGGCGCCATTATTATCGCCGCCAACCCTGGCATCTCTGACGGTCACGAGGAACGGAAAGCCCGGGACGAAGAATGGGCCCAACTCGCCGAAACCAACTGGAAAGCATTTCTCAAGCATTGGGACGAGCAACCACTCCTTACCTCTCCGCACGGAGTCTCGAGGACATTCCAGCACCCTTCCAGCGAGAAGAGCTCCAAAGTCGCCCGAAGCTTCCGCGACTGGAGCCTGGGCCGGCAATTCGACCTCCGTCCCGATCTGCCCAAAATCACCTGCCCCGTCCTCTGGCTCACCGGAACCAAGGACGAAAAATTCAGCGCCATCGCTGAAGATTCAGTCTCCCGTATCCCTCGTGGCCGCATGATTTCCGTCCCCAATGCCAGCCACCGCATCCCCTGGCAACAACCCGATTCGTTCATCAGAATCGTCAAAGACTTCGTCGAGCTCTCCAGCCCCCTCTAGTCCCTTACAAAAATACCCGAGAATTCTCCTCGTCTCTTCTTGCAGTATGCTCATCGCTGGCACAAAGTTCCCCTAACATTTCCAAGACTAATGTTTAAACGTATCAAAAATCTCATCAAAGGCTTCTTCGGGCTCTTCATCGGCGGACTCGAAAAAAGGAACCCGGAAGCACTCCTCGCCAACGAGAAGGAAAACCTCCGCACGCAAATTTCCGAGTTCAACAAAGGCCTCTCCGCCCACGCCGGCATGGTCGAAAAACTGATTTCCCGAGCCAAGAAACTCGACAAGCAGGAAAGCGAGCTCCGCGCCAAGACCGCCGCCAATCTTAAAGCAGGCAACCGTGAAGCCGCCGGTAAGCTCGCCCTTCAGCTGCAAACCGTCGATAAGGAACACGACGAAGTCCGTGAGCAAATGGAGACCGCCGACGCCCGCTATAAGGAACTCGTGAAAGCCCGCGACGTCAGCATCAAGGCCGCCAAAGATCGTATCGAGCAACTCCGTCGCGACCTTGATGACATGAAAGTCTCCAAGGCAATGGCCGATCTCAATGAAATGGCCGCTGGTATGATCACCGAAATCGGTGGCTCTGGAGACACTCTCAACCGTCTCGAAGAAATGGTCGAAGACGAGCGCACTAAAGCAGCCGGACGCGCCCGTGTCGCAGGTGACCAACTCGACCTCGCTGACATCAATACCCAGGAAGCAGAGCAAAGCGCTCTCGCCGAAATGGCGCTCGCTGACTTTGCCGCTGCCGAAGGAATCGAACTCGAGTCCGACGCTCCTGCCGACGAAAGCAAGCCCGCTTCCGAAACCAGTCAGGGGACCATGGGACCAGGCGAGTCTGCTTAAGCCGATTTCATCGTAGATGAAAAAGAAACTCCCCTGGTTCCTCGCCATCGTGGTGATTTCATTGGCCGGAGGGGGCTTTTGGTTCAAAACCTACGCCGACAAACAAATCCAACGCCACGAAGATCCCGGTCTTCCCCAGGGCTTCTCCCCGCCACCCGATCCCGACTCAGTAGAATGAAGACCTCCATCCCGGCCTGGGCCAAGGAAACGATCGCTCGATACGAAAGTGGTTCCGCCGGATGCTTTGTTCTCCATGGAAATGTCAGCGACCGCTTTCTCCTTCCTCTAAAAACTCCTCGCCTCGGAAGCCTAAGCGATTTCCTCAGCGAAGTCCTTCTCCCTCGCTTCGATGTCGTCCTCAGTTACGACCTCGGCCAGGGAATCCGGGTCGAACGCGGCAAGGAAATCTTCTCCGAGTGGCCCAGCCTCAAAAAGGAAGTTCAACTGCCCACCCAACCTCTGCGCGCTTCCCGTTTCCTCGGCCGCTACCTTACCTACACCCGCAATCTCGAAGCAGTCGGGGTCAAAGCTCCCCGCGTGGCCCTCATTTTGAAAGGCGCGCAATTAATGTGCCCTTCCCTTCCAAATGCCCTTAACCATGATCTCCACGCTATGGCCAGCATTTGGCGGACCTGGGCTTCTTCCGACAATCTCGCCTCTCACGGGCAGGCCGTCTTTCTCCTCTCGGAGAATCTCAACGAACTCCACTCTCACGTTGTCAATGATCCCTCCGTTGCGGATCTGGAAATCCCGCTTCCTTCCGTCGAAGAACTCGCCGGCGTCATGGAGGCCCTTTCAGATTCCTGCCCCGAAGCCGTCAAAGATGTTCGCGACCGACTCCCCTGGGCCGCCGCCCGACTCCGCGGCGCGACCGTCAGCGCAGTAGAAGACCTCCTCCGCCGGCGTCATTACGACAAGCAACCACTCGTCGAAAACGACTTCAGCCAACTCAAAAAAGACCTCGTCGAACGCGACTGCGCCGGCTTAATCGAATTCGTCGAACCCGACCGCTCGCTCGACGATATCATCGGACTCGATGGCGTCAAAGACTGGCTCCGGCGCGATCTCGACCTTTGGCGACGCGACGAACTCAGCGCCATGCCGATGGGCTACCTCTTCTGCGGCCCTGTCGGCACCGGTAAAACCTACCTCGCAGAATGCCTCGCCGGAGAAGCGGGTGTTCCCGTCGTGACGCTCAAGAATTTCCGCGATCGCTGGGTTGGCAGCACCGAGGCCAACCTCGAAAAGATTTTCTCCCTCCTTCACGCCCTCGACCGCTGCATGGTCTTCATTGACGAAGCCGACCAAGCCCTCGGGAAACGCGCCTCGGGCTCCGGAGACTCCGGCGTCTCCAGCCGGGTCTACTCCATGATCGCCAAGGAAATGTCCAATCCGCGAAATCGCGGCAAGCTTGTTTGGATTCTCGCTTCCAGTCGTCCAGATCTGATTGAAGTCGACCTCAAACGTCCCGGCCGCATCGATGTCAAAATCCCCATCTTCCCGGCCTGCGAGGAAAAAGAAGCCCTTTCCCTCTTAAAAGCTCTCTGTGGAAAACGCGGAGTCAATCTCACCGATGAGGAATGGAAACAACTCCACGAGCATCTTCCCGAACTCGTCACCGCCGGAGGAGCCGAGGCCCTCGCGGTCAAAGCAGTTCGTTTGGTGAAGACCGGGACCCATTCGCCGTTCGAAGCCCTCCATCACATTCTCACCTCGAGTCGTCCGCCCATTCCCTTCGAAACTCTGCGTGCCCAAATGCGGCTCGCCATGAACGAAGCCACCGAAGGCGAGTTCATTCCCGATGAGATCCGCGACATGCTCCAATCATCGTGAACTGGAAAATCTACGCCGCCGGAAAACCCGCCCTCGCCTACGCCAAAACCGGTATCGAGGAATACCTCAAGCGATTAAAGCGCGGCGCCAAGGTCGAACTCATCTACCTTAAAGCCGGAGATTCCCAAACAGTCTCGAAAGACCTCCTCACCCGCTCCGAGGGAACTTTCCGCATCGCCATGGACGAACGCGGCAAGGACTGGGACACTGATCAATTCGTAGCACGGATCAACCAATGGGAGATGGACCCCGGCATCAAAACAATCTCTCTCCTCATCGGAGCTTCCGACGGGCACACCCAGAGTCTCCGCACCCAATGCAACGCGGTCTGGGCGCTCTCTCCGCTGACCTTACAGCACGAACTCGCCCTCGTCGTTCTTTTGGAACAACTCTACCGCGCCTATTCCATCAAACGCGGCGAGCCTTATCACCGCTAGCTCAAGTGAGCTGCCACAAAGCTCTCCGGCAACTTCACAGCTTCTCCCTGTTTGATCCGGATGGCATCACCACCATCAATTGAGACTTGGGTCACTTCGAGATCCGTCCCATGGATCACCAAGTAATACTCGGAATACTCCGGTGTAAATTCGCCCACTCGACCCTGGCTTAATGTCACTCCACTTTCCGTCTTCTCTAATCTAAGTTGCTTCAAGACCGATCCCTTCTCATCGCGGTAGTCATAGCCGTCTCCGGAGTCTTCATAGAGCGAACCTTCCGCTGAGCCTTGATCCGGATAGAGATGAAGCTCCATGTGGGAAAGCGGCACGCTACTATTCATCCTAACGGGCGACAGCGGCAAGATCGATCCACCTCTCACATACAAGATGGTTTCGTCCAGCGGGACATCCCGCCACATTTCATCGCCACCGTCCATCTTACTCCCATTCCAAAAGTCATACCACGTTCCGCCCGGCAGATAAAACCATCTCCCTTCGATCTCTGGATCGGAAATCGGACAGGTAAACAAATCCGCACCCAGCGAAAATTCCTCCATGCGCCCGTGACACTCGGCATCATTCTGGTCGAGATTGACTAAAGAGCGTAGCATCGGCGTGCCCAGTCGAACATGCTCTTCAAACACCGTATACAGATAGGGTAGAATGCGATAGCGGAGCTCAATGAACTTTTTGGCGACTGCGGTATAAGGGTCACCGAACGACCAGGGTTCCTGTTCATTTTCATCACCCGAACTATGAACACGGCAAAAAGGATGAAACACGCCCATCTGCAACCAACGAACAAAAAGCTCTCCATCAGAACGACCTGAAAAACCTCCGATATCGGTTCCGACAAATGAGTATCCTGAAAGAGAGAGACGCTGACATTGACCGTTACCAATCTTCAAATGCTCCCAGGTAGATTGAATATCACCGGTCCAGGCAGAGCTATAGCGCTGGGTCCCCGCGTATGCAGACCTTGTAATTACGAAGGGTCGGCGATCAGGCGACGCCCGACGTAAACCCTCCTGGGTTGCCCTCGACATCTGCATGCCGTAGACATTGTGCGCCTTGCGATGGGAGCAATGATGCCCATCATAATCGTGACGCACATCACGAGGGAAGGTTTTGTCCTCATTGAAGACAGCCGGTTCATTCATGTCGGTCCAGATCCCAGCCAAGCCACTCTCTTCGATAAATGGAGGAAATAGATCAGCCCACCAATCACGCGCTTTTTCGCTCGTGAAATCTGGAAAGTGACACGGACCGGGCCAAACGCTTCCCTTCAACAAAGGACCATCCATGCGACGACAGAAGACGTCGCTTTCAATCCCCGACTGATACACGTGGTATTCAGGATCAATCTTGATACCAGGATCAATAATCGCCACCGTTTTAATCCCGTCCCGCGCAAGAGCATCAGTCATGCGTTTCGGATTTGGATAGGCATCCTCAGCGGAATTCCAGGTGAAACACCTGAAGCCATCCATGTAGTCAATATCGACATAGATGGCATCGCAGGGAATCTCCAGGGACTTAAATCCGCTGGCGATTTCCATCACCTCATCTTCACTCTT
>JAQWZU010000194.1 GCA_029253285.1 Akkermansiaceae bacterium
TCTTCACCATGGGAGAGGCCTGGTCGATTTTCTTCAATACGCCATCCAGTTGGTCCAGTCGGGACCGGTCATGCATGGTAAAGCTTCCCAGCCAATTCTTAATCGCTGCCGAGTAAGCCGCCTCGGCCTCGGTTTCGTTTTCAGCTCCAATTCCGGCCATGGTGGACACCAGGACATTGGCCTCATCGTATAATTGATTCAATTTCCGGTAGCGAATTTCACCAAAACCCCGCTGCTCGAAATGGCTCACCAAATGACGCTCAATCACCCGCTGAATCATGAATTCAAAAAGATCGACTTGGGAATCACTGGCAATCAACCAACGGGAAAGCTTAATGAATCGTTGATATTCCTGTATTCCAAGGCCCCTCAAAGTTGGTAAAGCGAGATCGATTAGAGCGATTTTCCGAGCGGAATGCAGGCCCGTCACGTCCTTCTGCCACTGCAGAGCCAATTCCGTAGCATCTTTGCCCGCCGATTGCTTAAGATAAGATAACTCCGCTTTCTGCAGCTCATGATCTTCAGCCAGCAAAAGTCCAAAAATCAGAGCCTGAGCCTCGTCGCGATCATGAGCCGCCCGCTTCCAGGACTCGGAAAGCCCCTGATGAATCTCATGCCCGGTCGCCACCTGCCGATGATCTTCCTGACCAATCGCCCCGGCCAATCCGATCACCGCACCTCCGGGAATCGCTTCAAACGGCGATTTCCTCTCTCGCTTCTTTTCCACCCTCTCGGATGCCACCGGTTTCAGCTCCGATTCCGAAAATTCTCCATCCCAGTTTTTCTCAATCGCCGTGATTCGCACATCCAGTGGCGGGTGGGTTGCCAGTCCGAAACTGAACATTCCCCCGTTTGAGAAAAACATGTGGCTCGCTTCACTGGCCTTGGTTGATTTCATCTTCGTCAAGCCCGCAAGCCCCCCGATTTTTTTCAATGCTCCCGAAATCCCACCCGGATTCCGTGTGAACTGCACCGCCGAGGCATCCGCCAAAAACTCCCGCTGTCGCGAAATCCCCGCTTGGATCAAGCGTCCAAAAAGAACTCCCAGGGAACCAATTACCAGAAGACCCAGCCCAATCAAAAAGAGCGCAAGCAGCGCTCCTCCGCCCTCCTTGCTGTTCCGGCGGCGTCCCAAACTTTGATAGCGAAGCATTTCCACCATCCCCCGGCCAATGATCGAAATCACCAGGAGCCCGAAAACGATCCCCATCAAGCGCATATTCAAGCGCATATCACCATTGAGAATATGGCTGAATTCGTGGGCAATCACGCCCTCCAATTCCTCACGGGTCAGACGCTGCACACATCCCCGCGTCACTCCGATCACCGCATTCGACGGCTCGGTTCCGGCCGCAAAGGCATTGATACTCTCCTCCTCATCCATCAGGAAGACCTGCGGAACCGGCATCCCCGAAGCGATAGCCATTTCCTCAACAATATTCAGCAAACGCTTTTCCTGAAAATCCGTCGAGCCCGGCATCACCAATCGCCCACCCAAATCATTCGCGACCACTTCCCCGCCACGCCCGAGCTGCATCGTCTTGAAAAGACTGGCAATCACAATAATTCCGGCGGTCGCGAAGGAGACCATCCCCAAAAAGGGAACGAGATCTCCTCCCATCTTCTGCCCCAAAAATAAATAGAATAGAAAATCAACCGCCGCGACTACACCAATCACGGCTAAGGCAAACCAGAGGACGAGCCATTTCGTCCTTTTTTGTGCCTGCTCCTGAGCTTCAAAAAAGTCCATTAGCTAAAGTCAACTTTGACCACCTCGCGCTCGGACTCATCAGTCACCTCGAAGAGCACCCCTACGTTGAAGTTAAACATTCCCGCAATGATGTTGCTCGGAAAGACTTCACGCTTGGTATTGTAGACCATCACCGAGTCGTTGTATCCCTGACGGGCGTATGCCACCTTATTCTCGGTGCTCGTGAGCTCTTCGCTCAGCTGCTTCATGTTCTCGTTGGCCTTGAGATCAGGGTAGGATTCCGACAGGGCGAACAAACGCCCCATAACAGATCCCAGTCCACCTTCAGCAGCCATCAACTTCTCCATCCCGGCAGCATTATCCGGACTTAGCCCTTCACGAGCCGCTTCAGCAGCATTGCGAGCCTTGATTACGGCTTCCAGCGTGTTCTTCTCGTGCGAAAGATAGGCTTTTGCAGTTTCGACCAGATTCGGAATCAAATCATGACGACGTTTCAACTGCACATCGATCTGCGCGAAGGCATTGCGAAAGCGGTTCCGGAGCTTCACTAGCCCGTTGTATTGTCCAATTCCGTAAAAGGCCAGGAGCACGACAACGCCCAGAAGAACAAGGCCGGTTATCCCCAAAGCTCCCATAAGCGAAGCAATTATTGATGTATTCATAACGATGAAAAGAATGACGGCGGAACGTTCCAGCTTCCACTACAAAAAGAGGGTCGCTTTATCACCACCAGAATAAATTACTTCAATTTCGAGAAATCGGTCGCGGTGAGGAACTGGCTCTCGACCTTCATTACTAACTTGCCGTTGACCTTTGAAGCCTTAAAAGCCGCCTGCCACTTGGGGTCCTTTCGAAAAGCCGCCCAGCTGGCCTTGGCTGCATCACGATCCTTGTGACTGATGATGTAGACCAGCTTTTTGTCGTCCCCCTCCGTCAACCAGTAGCCGATATTTTTCATCCCGTGACTCTCAAAGATCGCCAAGGTGTGATCGCGGAAGCGGGTCAGAAGATCGTCCATTTTCCCTTCATTGGCAGTGTAAGTCCGAAGTTCATAGACATCGGCGGACAATGGCAGGGCGGCAAAAGCGAGAATCGCGAGGGTTTTTAACATAATCCGGAGACTACGGGGAATTCCCGGCAGATCAATCAAAGACCTGCGTCCTACGGCTTGCAGTTGCGGCCGGTCTGACTATGGTCCTCCTCATGTTTTCCAATCTCGCTGAAAGCCTCGACAAATCATTCCGCAACCTGCGTGGTGTCGGAAAGATCTCGGAGAAGAATATCGCCGACTCCCTCCGCGAAGTTCGCCTGGCCCTGCTCGAGGCGGATGTCGAACTCGGCGTGGTCAAGGAATTCATCGCCAACGTCAGTATCAAGGCTCAGGGCACCGACGTTCTTAAGTCGGTTGCACCCGGCGAGCAAATCGTCAAAATCTTCCAGGACGAGCTCACCAACCTCCTCGGCGGCGACCAGGCCCCCATCAATCTCAACGCCCCCGGATACGTCCTCCTCTGCGGTCTCAACGGTGCCGGTAAAACCACCACCGCTGCCAAACTCGCGCTCCGCCTCAAGAAAGAAGGCCGTCGTCCCCTTCTCGTCGCGCTCGACCTCTATCGACCGGCGGCCATCGACCAGCTGGCCAAACTCGCCGAGCAAGTCGACGTTCCCTGCTACACCCCCGATCCCACCGAAAAAGACCTCGTCAAAGTCGCCAAGAAGGCCCTGAAGTGGAGTAAGACCCAAAATGGCACCGTCGTGATTTTCGACACCGCCGGTCGCCAGGAGCTCGACACGCAGCTTCTCGACGAACTCAAGAAGCTCCACAAATTCCTCAAACCCGGCGAAACTCTCCTCGTCGCCGACTCCGCCACCGGTCAGCAGGCCGTCTCGGTTGCTCAGACCTTCGACCAGGAAATCGGCATCACCGGCCTTATTCTGACCAAACTCGACGGTGACGCCCGCGGTGGTGCCGCCCTTTCAATGCGCGCCGTGACCGGACGCCCGATCAAATACATCGGTGAAGGGGAAAAAATCGACGACCTCGCCGAATTCCACCCCAACCGCATGGCCGACCGCATCCTCGGCATGGGTGACGTCGTCAGCATGGTCGAGCAGGTCGCCGACAAGATCGACGAAAAGGAAGCGATGAAGTCCGCCAAGCGGCTTCAGTCGGGCAAGTTCGACTTCAATGACTTCCTAGATCAGATGAAAATGATCCAAAACCTGGGACCACTCGAAGGCCTCCTCGGCATGCTCCCCGGCTTCAGCAAAATCAAGAAACAACTCCCCACCGGAGCCCTCAGCGACGGACGAATCAAGCAAATGGAAGCCATCGTGCTCTCCATGACCAAAAAAGAACGCGCCAAACCCATCATCATCAAAGCCCCCCGCCGCAAGCGCATCGCTAATGGCTCCGGCACTACTCTCCTGCAAGTCAACCAGCTTCTCAAGCAGTTCGGCCAGATGCAAAAAATGATGAAGTCCAAAGGCAAGATGAAGGACATGATGAAGCAACTCGGCGGCATGGGCGGCGGAGGAGGCATGGAAGGCCTCATGGGCGGCGGAGGCGGAAAAGGGATGCCCGACATGAAAGGCATGGACGGCCTCGAAGACCTCCTCGGCGGCGGAAAAGGCAAAGGCCCTAAGATGCCTTTTTAAGGTCGATGGAAGCTCCAGCTTTCATCATTTCGCCGGAATAACCGAAAGCTCGACCGTTCGTCTGCTCTGGAAATATTCCTGTTCATTCTCTCTTGCACATCTCACACTCCTGAAAAACCTTTCACCATGGAACAGATTACCTCACAAATTAAGGACTTCATCCAGTATATCGCCCTGCAATTCATCAAAGACCCCAAGCTCGCCGAGCTTCGGATTGGAAACTCGGGTGAAAACAAGGTGAACTTCCGTCTCGTTCTCAGCCAACCGGATGTTGCCACGCTCATCGGACGCCAGGGCTTCACCGCTTCCACCATCCGCAGCATGATCAAAGCCGCCGCCGAGCGTGAAGGAGTGCAGGTCAGTCTCCGCATTCATTCGCACGACGAAGAGCGCCAATACACTGCGGCTATGGAGGCTAAAGAGATGGAATGAGATTCCTCTGGAGAAACCAGAGATTCTACCACATCAGCCGATCAATTCGGCTCATTTCTTTTATTTACCACCGCCAACTGCCGGGGATCACTTCTTGGTAACCGCCTGAAAGTGGAGCCTATTGGAGGATAGACTATTTTAAGAAATGCTTGCCTCTCCCAGTCATTGGGGGCATTCAAACCTCGTTATGTCATCTCAACTCGACAGTCTCAAAGAATTCACCACAGTTGTCGCCGACACTGGTGATTTCGCCTCGATGCAGGAATATCAGCCTCAGGACGCTACCACCAACCCTTCCCTGATTCTTCAAGCTGCCAGCAAGCCTGAATACAAATCAATCGTCGAAAAAGCGGTTGCCGAGCACAAGGACTCCGGTCTTTCCGGCGATGCCCTGATCGAAGCGATCATGGATCGCGTGCTCATTCTCTTTGGCCTGGAAATCCTTAAGATCGTTCCTGGACGTGTTTCCACCGAGGTCGACGCCCGTCTTTCATTCGATACTGCCGGAACCATCGCCAAAGCCAAGGAACTCATCGCCGCCTACGAAAAAGAAGGCATTTCCAAGGATCGCATTCTCATCAAAATCGCTTCCACCTGGGAGGGCATCAAAGCCGCCGAGGAATTGGAAAAGGAAGGTATCCACTGCAACCTGACCCTCCTTTTCGCCTTTGCCCAGGCTGTGGCCTGTGCCGAAGCCGGAGTGCAACTCATCTCACCCTTTGTTGGGCGTATTTATGATTGGTTCAAAAAGGAGACCGGAGAGGATTATGCCGGCGACAACGATCCCGGCGTCCTTTCCGTATCCAAAATTTACAACTATTACAAAAAATTCGGCTACAAAACCGAAGTCATGGGAGCCTCATTCCGTAACATTGGGCAGATTACTTCTCTGGCCGGATGCGACCTCCTCACCATCTCACCAGGACTCCTTGAGGAACTGCAAAACAACGACGGCCCTCTGGAGCAAAAACTCAATGGCAACAATCCCGATTGCGACCTCGAAAAAGTCTCACTCGATGAAAAAGCCTTCCGCTTTGCATTCAACGAGGACGCCATGGCGACTGAAAAGACAGCCCAGGGAATCCGGGCCTTCTCGGCCGACATCGTCAAGCTGGAGCAACTGATCGCTTCCATGGTTTAGAGTTGATTCTTCATTTAACCGACTCATCAAAAGGGACAGGCTGCGGCCTGTCCCTTTTACTTTTCACAAGAGGGGCGAATCGACTACCTTCCGACTCCAATGAACCGCCTCCGTCAACTCCTTGTTATTCTGGCAACTCTCGCTCTTGGTGCATTGGGTGGGCACTTCTTGTGGAAAGCTCCAGCGACTGAACCTACAACAACCTGGATCGATATTTCCACCGATTCAGGAAAGCGCATTCCATTGAAAACGGTCATGACTCAAACCAGCGGCACCAGAGTGATCCCCTTGGATTCCGGCAATCCCGCGCATCAGGAAATCTCGAAAGCCGTCACCAAAATATCGGGCTTGGTCAGCAAAGAACTGAGCCAAGAAGGTTCACCAGCCCATGAAAAAAGACGCATCAATGAAGTCTCGGCACTTTTCGAAAATGCCTTGAAGTCCAGGCTCGATGCCCTCCCTGATTTTTCCTGCCAGATTCCGCCCACCTCGACCGGAAAACAACAACGCTCCGGATATCCCGATCTTCGGGTGGAGCATCTCCCGACTCAAACAGTCGCCTACCTCGACCCCAAACTCTTCCAGCACGATTCCCAACAATCCAGCCTGCGGACTTTTTACTACGAAGCGACAAGTGAAAACACCAAGGTTACCGAAGATGCCCTCCATCTCCTCCTGGGATTTCCACACGACGGAAACAATGGCCAATGGAAATTCGGCAAAGCAAAACTCGTGGACTTGTCAGCACTCAGTCTCAAGCTAAAGGTTGAATTTTCCGCCTCAAACAAAGATCTCTACTCCCAATAAAAAGAAGCTTAATTCACCTTCAACAGTTGCCCGATTTCAAAGCGGAGTTGGAGGACTATTTCTTTCGCTCTTAAAATAGCCAACCGGATTTTATTGGCTTCATCACTCGCTTTTGTCGCCCGCGAATTCGCAGAATATTTCTTCCCCCTCCTTTTGGAATTATTTTCCTCTATCTGCCATTGCCTGGATAAGGATTCCAATCGTTCCGCCTCAAGCTCTTTCGCCTTGATTCTACGGGTCATTGACGCAATTTGGGATTTTTTATCAGTAATTGCAGCAGCGTTCTCGGTGAGTTGGGTAATGGCCTCTTCATTTTCCTTATCGGCATCGATGACCCTGTTTGCCTTGGCCCGGGCAATTCGTAGCTTCGCCACAGCTTGACGGTAAGCGTTGGCTTCCTCATCACTAAATTGAAATCGATGTTGATGTTCTTCAGGAAGAAGCGCGTATGGAACACCCTTTGGACCGGATGGCAGGAGAACACGCAACTCCAATGGAGTAATCCGGCTAATTCTAACGCCCTTGTATTCCGCCCCTTTCAAAGAGGACAGGTCAATCAAAGTCCCCTTGGCTTTTGCCCGGACCATGCTGCGATATTGGTTACGATACTTGAAGAAATCCAACGACGCGGCCTTGAGAGCAATCGAAAGCTCCTTCGTCTTTTCCTTTACCAACTTCAGCTCACTTTCGACAGCCTCAAACTTCGTCGAAGATGCTTGATAGAGCTCTTCGACTTCTTTCCATTCCTTAAACCTAGCCAGTTTCCCTTCCTCTTCCTCCAGACGGAATCCTACATCGACCAAGGACTCTGTGATGCTATCGATTGAAGCTTCCAACTCCTGGATGTCGTCCGCATTCTCACAAGACCACAAGAAAAAGGACATCAGGCCAAGGACCCCTACCATTCCAATATTTTCAAAGGTCAATTTTTTCATATTCGTAGTTACAACGTTAGTCCTAATCCTCCCCCATCGAATACTTCTCTCGGTAATCCTCCAACTTCTTCACAAATTCCCTTTTCTCGGCCGATAATTTTTTCAGCTCTGTTTTTTCAAATTCAAGCTCCCGCATCAGCGCATCAAGCTTGAGATTCACCTCGACCAGTTTTTCAGAGTAATCTTCGGTTTCGAGTTCATCAACGCTGCGCACGACTTCGTTGAGCGTCTTTCTTTTTTGGTCAAGTTCTTCACCCAGCTTGGACTCCCTGGCCTCCAGCTCTTTCTCTTTTTCCCCGCATGAGCTAAGCCCCATGACTGCGATGCCAAGGCAGAGGAAGGGGATGCTCATTTTCTTCATTTGTGGTCTACTCTACTTTTCTATTCTGCGAGGGGTCAACTGAAAGCGTCTCAGAATGATTGACAGTCTCTTATGCAGAGACAAATTAACATCATGACTTGGGACGAATCATTCCTAGAACTATACCGCCGCTGTGTTGCAATCTATCAAGAGGGCAATAACGACTTCCACTCCTACTATGGCGATGCCGACTTGGCCTTTTTGGCCTCAATCGGATACAAACCACGGGAACTTTTCGACTTCGTGGAGGATTTTGTGGACGAAGGCGTCCCCTCTGAAAGTGCCGCCCTCCTGATCGCAGCAGTTCGACGGGATTATTTTCAGGTGGTGCAAAATGGCAAACCAAGTGACCTGGAAGTGGGCCGAGACGAGCTTCCTTCATTTGGCGAGGAGATTGGCGGAATCGCCTACCTCCCCCGCATCCTCACCAAAGCCCGGGCCAAACTGGCCGGCGAGCTGCACCCCGACGTCATGTTCAGCTGCGGTGGTGATCGAAAATTCCTCCTGGAGCAGGGTGAAATTCACGCGACGGACTTTCTCCGTCGAGTCTGGGCATCCGACGGCGATGACCAGAAAATTGTGGACTGGCTCAAAGGATCGACACACTAGAATCCCTCTGTCAGATTCCCACCCATGCGCAACTACAACGGCGAGGAAATCCTCGTTATCCCCAGAGCTCTCTTTGACGAACTTGGTTCCTTTCAAGGAATCCAGACCGACGTTGTCCGGTATCTTGAAGCCATTCTCGATCCGACCAACAATTTCTTCATGGACCGGGCCAACGCCGAAGAAGACCCCAGCCACAAGCAAATCATTCCGTACGCCATTTTCCATCATGAAGGGCGCTATCTCCACTACACCCGCGGGAAAAGTGGCGGTGAAAGCCGTCTGCACGCGCAGGGCTCGGTGGGAATCGGAGGCCATATCAACCCGGTCGATGAACGGGCTGATCCGCTGGGTCGAAAAACCTACCTTGCAGGAGTGGAACGGGAAATTGAGGAAGAACTCAAAATCAATGGCAGTCATACGAATCGCATTGTCGCACTTCTCAATGATGACAGCAACGAGGTGGGAGCAGTTCATCTGGGCGTTGTCCACATTTTTGATCTCGATACCGACGAGGTGAGTTCCGGAGAAGACGCACTCGCCAATCTAGCCTTCCAAACAAAAGAAGATCTCAAAGGAGAACTTCACGGGAGTTTGGAAACCTGGTCGAAGTTCTGCGTCGACACCCTGATCTAACGACGATTTGAGACTGAGCTTGAATAATTAATCCCATCATCGAGTTTCACCAATCAATCATCCCGTCGTGATCAGAATCATTCCACTCCTTGCCACCACTGCGCTCGCCTTCGTTTCATGCGAACGCAGATCTGACATCGAAATTGCCAATGAGGAAAACATTCTCATCATCGGCAATAGCAACGAACCCAAAGGCCTCGACCCCCATCTCGTCTCGGGCGTCCTCGAATCGAACATTATTCGGGCGCTCTTCGAAGGTCTCGTTGTCGATCATCCATCGAAAGACAGCCACTCCGTCGATGGCGTCGCCTTCAAAGATCAAATCAAGCACTCAGACGACTTTACCGAGTGGACATTTCATCTCAATCCCGAGGCCAAGTGGTCCGATGGCGTCGCCGTCACCGCCCACGACTTCGTCTTTTCATACAAGCGGCTTCTTTCGCCCGATCCCAACTGGCCCGCCAAGTATGCAGAGATGCTCTACTTCCTTAAAAACGGAGAAGCCTACCATCGAAGCAAACTCGGCCACATTCTCTGCGGCAATGATCCCGATTTTCCCCTTGTTTGGGAAACCCTCAGGGAAGCCAATTTTGAAGGAGACAGCAAAATCAAACCAAAAAAGTTTAAGGGTAAAAGATTCAGCGAACTCAACGAACAGGATCTCAAAAAATTCTCACCTTATCTCACCGGAGAAGACACCCCCGATTTTGACCAGCTCAATTCAACAGGTTCGGATTTTGAATCCCTCTCGACTGCAAACAAGAAAGTGCTCTTCAACTCCATTGGCATCGACAAGCTCAATAGGAAACAACTCCTTCATCTCAAAGATAATCTCTCTCTAATAAAGTGGTCCGACAGTATTACCACTGAAGTAAAGCAACTAGTAATCACCCGAATCCTGTCCCATCACGATGCCGGGAAGCCCAAGCTCTGGGACAAAGCCCAAGTGGGTGTCTCTGCAATTAATGACTCCACTCTCAGGCTCAAGCTACGTGGCCCTACCCCGTATCTCTTGGAAGTCGCCAAGCACTACACCTGGTATCCGGTCCCCAAGCATATCATCCTCAAGCACGGTAAAATTAACACCGCCTATTCCTCCCAATGGACCAAGCCTGAAAACATCGTTTCCAATGGTCCCTTCAAACTCAAATCCTGGCGAACCAACCACCTACTCGAGGTCGAGCGCAACCCTCACTACTGGGATGCCGAAGAGGTGAAACTGGATGGCATCCGCTACCTCCCCATCAGAAATTACTATACCGAGACTCGGATGTTTGGAGACGAGCAATTGCACCTCACTTACACCGTGCCTTCCGAGCTCATCCCCATGGCCAAGGAAAAATACGCTGCCGAACTCCGGCAGGAATCTTACATCGGCACCCGCTTTCTCCGCGTCAACACCCTCAATTCCCCATTCGACAACCCCAAGGTTCGCCGCGCATTCGCCCTCGCCATCGACCAAAAATCGATCTGCGAGGAAATCTTACAGGGAGGACAAGCACCCGCTTCCGGAATCGTCCCACCTTTTGGCGATTACAAGCCGCCTGGCCTCATTAAATTTGACCCGAAAAAAGCCAAAGCCTTACTTCAGGAATCAGGATATGAATCCACCTCTTCCTTTCCCGACATCGACCTCCTAACCACCAACTCAGACTCCGGCCTACGCGAAGCCGAAGCCCTACAGGCAATGTGGCAGAAACACCTCGGTATCAAGGTCCGCATCCAACAACGGGAATGGTCCACCTACCTCCAAAATCAATACGACTTTAATTACGACATCGTCGTCGCAGGCTGGATCGGAGACTACCTCGACCCCACCACTTTCCTCGAACTATGGGTCACCGACGGCGGCAATAATAATACAGCTTGGAGCTCCAAAACCTTCGAAGACCTCCTTCGAAAGGCCGAAAAAACCTCAGACATCACGACCCGAATGGCCATTCTCTCGGAGGCCGAGAAAACCATCATGAATGACATCCCTGTTCTTCCGATTTACTGGTACACCACCAACTACCTGATCCGACCCGAAGTCAAAAACTGGAATCCCCTCCTCCTCAATAACCATCCGTTCAAGTTTATCGAGATCGATAAAAACTAACTCCCTTCCCGGTCATGCTTCGAATCATATTCTCCAGACTACTGCAAACACTCGTGGTGGTCTTTCTCTTGGTCACCTTCACTTTTTTCGCCATCCGGATGATGCCGGGAAATCCCTTTGCCGACGTGAAGGCCCTGACCGAAGAAAACAAAGCGGCCATGGAACGCCTCTACGGCCTCGACAAGCCACTCCACATCCAATACGCCAACTACTGGAAAAACGTCTTACTCGAGGGCGATTTCGGAGACTCGTTTTCAATGAAAGGCCGGAAGGTCTCCACCCTCATCTCCGAATCTTTCCCAATCTCCCTTAAACTCGGACTCCTCTCTCTCTTTCTAGCGATGAGCCTGGGAATCCCCCTCGGCATCATCGCCGCCCTCTTCCACAACAAATGGCAGGATTATACCGCCATGATTATCGCGATGGCCGGGATCTGTATCGTCACCTTCGTCCTCGGCCCGATTTTCCAGCTCTCATTTGCAAAACCACTCAGCTGGCTAAACGTTGCCGGTTGGAGCCGCCCGTCTGACGTTATCCTACCAGCCATCACCCTGTGCTTTGGAGTCGCCGCTTACCTTGCCCGCCTCACCAGAGGAGGTATGCTGGACATCCTGTCACAAGACTATATCCGCTCAGCCAAAGCAAAAGGAGTCTCCCAACTCAACATCATCACTAAACACGCCCTCCGGCCCGCCCTCGTCCCCGCCGTCACTTTCCTGGGACCAGCCTTCGCCGCGATCATCACCGGCTCCTTTGTTGTCGAAAGCATCTTCCTCATTCCCGGCATGGGTCAGTACTTCGTTCTGGGAATTCAAAACCAAGACTACACCCTGGTTCTCGGGCTTGTTCTCTTCTACGGCATTCTCATGGGCATCGCCAACTTGATGTCCGATCTCGCCTTGATCTTCATGGACCCCAAACTTCGTAATTCCTGATCACTATGAGCACTTCCATAAAAGCTCTCCCAGCTGGTCTCAAAGACGTCGAAAAAGGTTCAAGCCTTTGGACTGACGCCTACGTCCGCCTCAAGAAAAATAAACTAGCAATGCTCGGTGGGATAATTGTCATCTCCATCTTAATAACCTGCTTTGTGATCGCCCCCATCCTCTCCTGGATAGGATTCGATGGGAATGAGCAAAACCTAGCCAACAAGTTCGCCGGCCCCAGCGCCAGAAACCTTCTCGGCACCGATCAACTCGGCCGCGACCTCCTCATGCGGGTTCTTCAGGGCGGACAGATTTCACTTCTGGTTGCCATCATGGCCACCATGCTCACCGTTACCATCGGAGTGATCTACGGAGGCATTGCCGGTTATGTCGGCGGAAGAATTGGCAATGCCATGATGCGCATTGTCGATGGACTCCTCGCGATGCCCTTCCTCATCATCGTCATTCTTTTCAGAGAGGTGATCAGCGGTCAGGTGGATGAAATTGCCCGCTTCCTAATCGATGACTGGGGATGGAGCGACAACGATGTCCTCCGCTTTGCCAACCTCATTCCCCTCACCTTCGCGATTGCCGGTTTCGGCTGGCTCTCCATGGGACGCATTGTGAGATCCTCCGCAGCTTCTTTGGCCCAACAGGAATTTGTCGAAGCAGCCCGCTCACTCGGCCTGAGCCATCGACGCATCCTCTTCCGCCATATTCTCCCGAACATGCTCGGACCGATCATTATCTACGCCACCCTCACCATCCCCAGCTTCATTCTCTACGAAGCCACCCTCTCCTACATCGGTCTGGGAATCGAACCGCCCAACTCATCCTGGGGAAAACTCATTCAAGAAGGCGCCAACTATCTCGAGACTAACATCACCGTTCTTGCCGTTCCAGCAGTTCTCTTTTCATTGACTCTCTTCGCCTTTAATTTCTTGGGCGACGGACTCCGCGACGCGCTCGACCCAAAGGCGTCCAAGGACTAATCTTAAGCAAGAAGAACGACCCTCTCTTCCTTGGATTTGCTCCAGAAGGATCGCCCACTAAAGGGCCGCCCGATTCCCCGATTCATGGACCAAGATCGAGCAATGATTCCACACGATAGCTGGCTCCCGGAGATTTGATCGCAAAAATCGGCATCTGCCGCCGCCGGATCCGCTGGAGTCTCACCTTCTGAACCGATCTTGTAAAACCACAAAAAAGCGCCGCCCTTCTATCAGGCGGCGCTTTTAGGAAATTATAAGAATCGACACTTAACCAATATGGGTGCTTCCCGCGAGGGTAGCGCCTTCCTCCATACTGAGAGTCTTGGTCGTAATGTCACCCTTGAGATGTGACTTTCCTTTCAACTCACAGCGGTCGGACTTGATTGTTCCTTCAACTTTTCCGTAAAGCTTCACTTCACCAGCCTTCACATCACCCTTGATGGTGGCATTCTCGGCGATAGTAACCTTCCCCTTCTCCGAGGTAATTTCTCCCTCGATCTTTCCATCGATGATCATGTCGTTTGTAAACCTGATCGATCCATTGATCTCGATCCCTTGAGTGAGGACGTTCGTCGCGTTTGCCATAACAAACGTGACTCCAGCAGCTTTCCACTTGGCTGGCAATGCCATTTTTAGGAAAGCTTTTGACAAAATTGCATCCAGCAACGACCAATCCGGCGTGAGTTTTGCCAACCAGTTCGATTCCCTCATGGAAGCCCCCACCCCTCTTGTGAGGCGCTTTCGGAAATTGCTGGAAGCTCGAAGCGACGGAGAACTGGAGAAAATGGCCCAACAGAGCCAAATCCTCACCCGCCGCAACTTCGGCAAAACCATGCGATTCTTCGCCCCACTCTACCTCTCCAACGAGTGTGTGAATAACTGCCAATACTGCGGATTTTCCCGGGATAATCCAATTTTGAGAACCACTCTGAGTATTCCGCAAGTCGTCGCGGAGGCCAAACATCTCCACAATCTCGGCTTCCGCAATATCCTCCTCGTAGCCGGGGAACACCCAAAATTCGTCTCAGACGGCTATCTTCAGGAATGCATCGACGCCCTGAAGGACCTCATCCCCACCATCGGGATTGAAGTAGGCCCCATGGAAGACGACCAATACGGCGAGCTTGTCGAACACGGCGCGGAAGGACTCATTGTTTATCAGGAAACCTATCACCAGGAAACCTACGAAGTCCTTCACACTGCCGGGCCCAAGAAAAAATTCCACTGGCGGCTCGATTGCCCCGAACGTGCTTATGCCGGAGGATTTCGACGCATCGGCATCGGCGCTCTCTTCGGCCTGGCCGATTGGAAATACGAAGCCATCGCCCTTGCGACCCATCTCGACTACCTCATGAAACATTGCTGGAAGGCCAGCTTCACCATCGCCTTCCCCCGCATGCGGCCCCACGCCGGCAATTATCAGTATACCCCCGATCCCGCACTCTCTCTCGATGATCGCAGCCTCGTCCAATTGATCACCGCCTTCCGCATGTGTTTCCCACAAGTCGGCATCGTCCTCTCCACCCGCGAGCCCGCCCCACTCCGCGATTCGCTCTTCCCACTTGGAGTGACCCACATTTCAGCCGGCTCCCAAACCGACCCGGGCGGCTACACTGGAGCCGGAACCGACGACCTTCATCTCACCGTGAAAGGCCGTCGCGTCGAACTCGACGAACCCGCCTCCTGTGACCGCGCCACCGGGCAATTTGAAATCGACGACAAGCGCCCAGCATCCGACATTGCCCACCTTCTTCAAAAACAAGGCTTCGACCCTGTCTGGAAAGATTGGGATGCAGCCATCCTGACACCATGATCACTCTCACTATCAACGGAGAACAGCAAGAGGTCGTAAAAGAACTCTCCCTCGGGTCACTTTTGATCAACTTAGGTCTGGGTGAAAAACCCGTTGTTGTTGAACTCAATCGTCAGGCTCTCTCTCCCTCCGAATTCGAAGAGAAAATCCTCAACGACGGCGACGAGCTCGAAATTATCACTATCGCGGCTGGCGGATAAGAAGATCACTTCCTTCTCGATCGCCGATCAGAAGAACTCTGGCGTGGGTATCAATGAAACACCTCCTCCTATCTCTCTGCACCCTTCTTCCTCTTTCGGCTCTGGACATTCCCGACCCCCGCGACCAGCACTACGACTTCGCGCAGAAACCCCCGGTGAAAGCCATGGCGGGCAAAGGCTTTTTGGAAGCTCTCCAAAAGAAAAAGACGCTCTATCTCAAGAAGCTTTGGAAGGAGGCGGGAAAAACAGCCCGCAATGGTAAAAAAGTCTCCTCAACCGGCTTAAAATTCGAAGTCTTCGATCTCGAGAACAAAGACCAAGTCGTCGTCATCGTTCTCCCCAAAACCAAAGTCACCGCGAAAGCCAGAATGGTCGGAGCGCGCTTTTCAAAAGGAACAACCAATGACATTGTTGATACCCTTGAGCAAAGATTTCAAGGCAGGGACATGATAGGCGGATGGAATCAGGGCTCCCACCTCAACTTCAGAGGTGCCACCGCAAAATCAGCCGAGGATTTCCGGAATCTCATCGTCAAGCAAAGTAAGTAGGAACCGATCTACCTCTCGGAAAGCACGCGCCGAATAAACTTCAGCAGCAAGGGATGAGCGGGCTCGGCCATTCCGTGCCCATAGCCATCGAGTTCGAGTAGCTCGACATCCTCATGCCCAACGACTTTCATCATCCGGTAGAGGTAGGCATTCTCCTCATAGCGCCCAAGCATTTCCAACTCCCGATCACCGGTAATCAATAAGAGCGGCGGAGCATCCTTCCGCACATGGAAAAGCGGAGCCATCTCATCCACCACTGGTTGTTTTCCATCAATCCCCCTTTCCTTCCTCACCGTGAAATGGGTGATGGTATGTCCGCTAAAGGGAACCAATCCAGCAACCCGGTCAACATCGACGCCGTATTTTTTAAGGTAGGATCTATCCAAGCCAAGCATGCTCACCAGATAACCGCCGGCCGAGTGACCGCTCAGGAAGATCTTCGATTTCGAACCTCCAAACTTTTCGATATTATTGAATACCCAGGCAACCGCAGCAGCTGAGTCGTTGATGTAAACCGGAGCTTTCACTTTGGGATAAAGTCGATAATTCACTGCCACAACCGCAATCCCCTTTTCCTCCAACTCCTTGGGAATCTTCTTTTTCCCACCGGTCAGGCCACCTCCGTGAAACCAAACCACCGTGGCAAAATCTTTCTTCTCACCCGGATAATAAATATCCAGCCGGCAACGCTCTTTCTGATACTCCGTCAGCGTTGACTCTCCCTCTCGGTAGAATTGATTTTCCAACAGGCGATAACCACCCTCAGTCGCGCCAAGGACGCTCTGCACCACGAGCCATATTAATACCACCTGTTTTCGCATGCCGAAGCCTCTCAAAATATCAGTTCCCGGACCACCAAAAGATCCACCGCATATTTCTCGCCATCTGCATTCAAGTCTCTAGCGTCCCCCTATTCGAATCCAAATCTCTCCATGAAGATCGCTCTCATATTTCTCAGCACCCTCCTCTCCTCTCTGGCTCATCCCATCGACTTTCACAACGATCCATTTCGCCAATTAGAGGAAGTTTGGCCCACTCCGACAGAAAACAGAATCGCCTCCGGAGCACCCGGCCCCAAATACTGGCAGCAACGGGCCGACTACGACATCAAGATCCAACTCGACGAGAAAAAGAACAAACTCACCGGCTCCGCCCAAATCGTTTATCACAACAAGTCTCCACACACTCTGGAATACCTCTGGATGCAGCTGGATCGGAATAAATTCACACCAGGCTCTCTCGGCCACCAATCGTCAATCGCTCCCAAGCTGGGTAAACTTTCCTACGACAGCCTCGAAAGCCTCCTTCTTAAGGAGAAATTCGACGGGCAATTCCATATCACCGACCTCGTCGACAAAACCGGAGCCGAACTCAACAAACGCATCGTGGATACCATGATGCGCGTCGATCTTCCCAAAGCCCTGAAGCCAAATCAAAGCTTCACCTTGAAAATCGCTTGGCACTACACCCTCACCGATTCCCGTACCACCTCGGGACGAAGCAATTTTGAGAAATTTGAAAATGGCGGAAAAATCTATGAAGTCGCTCAATGGTTCCCGCGAATGTGTGCCTATACCGACGTCCGGGGATGGCAAAATAAAGCCTTCCAGGGGCGCGGCGAATTTGCGCTGGAGTTCGGTAATTATCGCGTCGCCATCACCGCTCCGGCCGACCACATCGTAGCCTCGACCGGTGAACTAAAAAATCAAAAGGACTGCCTCGAACCCGTATGGATCGAGAGACTTAGCAAAGCCAAAACATCCAAGAAGCCGATACTCATCGTCACCCCGGAAGAAGCCAAGAGTAACGAAGAAAAAGGCACCCGAAAAACCAAGACTTGGATTTTCGAAGCCAAAAACGTGCGCGACTTTGCCTGGGCCAGCTCCCGAAAATTCATCTGGGATGCCATTCATCACAAGCTCCCAAACAGCAAAAAGAAGGTCTGGGCCATGTCCTACTACCCGAACGAAGGGAATCCGCTTTGGGAGCAGTACTCAACCCATTCCATCGTCCACACTCTCGACGTCTATTCGAAATACACATTCGACTACCCATACCCTGTTGCCATCTCCGTCAACGGACCGGTCTATGGTATGGAATATCCCATGATCTGCTTCAACGGTCCCCGCCCGGAAAAAGACGGAACCTACCCGGAAAACACCAAGCATCGCTTAATCTCGGTGATCATTCACGAAGTCGGGCACAATTGGTTCCCCATGATTGTAAACTCCGACGAACGCCAATGGACCTGGATGGACGAAGGACTCAATTCCTTCCTGCAAATTGTCGCCGAGCAAGAATGGCAAACCCACTACCCATCTTCCCGGCCGGGCGGAATTGTGGGATACATGAGTAGCCCGAACCAACGACCGATCATGACTAATTCTGAGTCGATTCTTCAATTCGGAGCTAATGCCTACACCAAACCGGCCATCGGCTTGAGCATTCTTCGTGAAACCATCATGGGCCGCCAACTCTTCGACGATGCCTTTCAAAAATACAGTCGCCGCTGGATGTTCAAGAGCCCCGAACCGTCGGACTTCTTCCGAACCATGGAAGACGCCTCGGGGATGGACCTCGACTGGTTCTGGCGCACCTGGTTTTACACCACCGATCACGTCGATATAGCGGTGACGGGACTCACCCAGCATGTGCTCGACACCGGAGATCCTGATGAAAAAGCCAACCAGCAAAAGAAAGAACATCGAGAGACCCGCAAGGACAATATTACAACCGAAAACAACCGGGATATCCCCAAGTATGTCGACGAGAACGACCTCTTCGATTTCTACGACAAGTATAAGAAATTCAAGGTGAGCGAAAAGGACCGCAAAAAATTCCACGAGCAAATCGAAAACCTAAAACCTGATGAGCGTTCGCTTTTGAAAACGAACAAGCGCTTCACGATCGTCAATTTTGAAAACAAAGGAGGGGTCATCATGCCCCTTCTCGTCGAACTCCACTTCGAGGGCGGAGGAAAGGAACTCCGGACCATCCCTGCAGAAATCTGGAAAAAGAACCACAAAGAGGTCTCAAAACTTTTTGTGACCAAAAAACCAGTCATGAAAGTTGTTCTCGATCCCCGGAAACAAACCGCCGACACCGTTCTCGACAACAATATCTGGCCACCGCAAATAGACCGTGAGTCATATACCCTCTACCGCAAGCAAAAGGGCGGCGGGGGCAATCCGATGCGCACCGCCCAGAAGGAAAAAGAAGCTGAGGAAAAGAAACGAGCCGAAGAAAAAAAACGCCGGGAAGCCGAGAAAAAGAAGGCCGCTGAAAAGGAAAACACCGAAAAAAAGACGGAAGCAAGCAAGCCCAAGTAAACGTTCCACCCTCTTTCCGGACGATACCCGAGAGATTCGCTTGTCTTTGCGTCTGGCAGGAGCCAAAATTCCCTCATCATGAGTGACCCAATTGCCATTAACGATCCCGGCGAGCCTTCCGCCAAATCAGCGGCCGATGATTTGAGAGCCGCAGCCGACGGGAATGCCGAGCGCAGCATCTCCTCAACCGAGAAAAAGGCCCGCGATCTCAAAGAAGCTGCAGCCCAAAAAGCAGCTCAATTCCGGGACTACGCCGGAGAAAAAGCCAGCTCCCTCCGGGACGGAGCGGGAGAAACCGCCCAACAACTTACCGCCGCCGCCAACGAGCAGTGGCAGGACACACGCGAAAAGGCACTCGAACTCCACGATTCATTGGAGGACTACGTTCGCAAAAACCCCACCAAATCCATCCTCACCGCAGCCGGAGTCGGTTTTCTCGTGGGGTTGATCGTTCGTCGTTAATTCCGCGCTTCCGCCCATACCATCATGGCCTTCCGACGGGCATCCCGCACTCCCGATGAATCCACCGGGATTAAAGAAGAGCTGTCGGCATTTTCAAAAGAAGCCGGTATTTATCTCAAAGGTCGAACCGAGCTTCTGGCCCTCGAGGGGAAGGAGGCTGGTCGAATCCTCGGGAGACGCCTCACCGTCCTTCTCATTGGAATCGGAGCCCTTATTGTCAGCTACCTCGCCTTCCTCATCACGGTCATTTATCTGGTCGGTCAATGGTTTGACCACTTGGGAGACGGGCTACTTGCGAATTGGGCCGGCGCTGCCCTCTTGATCACCATCGCGCATCTGATCATCGCTTTTATCTGCTTCAAGACTCAAAGGAAGATAGGCAAAACAGACCAACTCTTCGAATACACTCGCGCTGAGTGGCAAAAAGACCAGCAATGGATACAGAACGACGAAAAGCAGAGCTGACTGTCCTTCTGGCACGTCAACGGGAGGAAATCGATAAGTCCCGCCACCGGATCAAGGAGGAACTGAGCCCGACTCACCTTCTCAAGCAATCGATCCAAAGAAATCCCACCGCTTGGTTTGTCGGATCCCTGGCCACGGCAACCCTCACCAGTCTGATTCTCCGCCGACCCAAAGTGGTCGTCAAAGACCGCAAACGCCATGGACTCATCTTTTCAGCTTTGAAAATGGGATTTTCGGCCGCCCGCCCGGCAGTGAGTGCCTGGCTGATAGCGAAAGCAAAATCCGAACTGAAAAAGCGCTCCATCACTCAAGATTAAATTCCATGCTTGGCGGGGACTCTGAAAAGTGATTTCTCTAATGGATAATCACCTCTTAAAGGCGTCTCTCTCAATTAATACCAACAATTTATGTCAGAACACGAAGTCCTCGCGCACGTCGACGAGTATTTGAAGATTGGAGTCGAATATGATTGCTCCGATATCCATCTCCCCGCCGGATATCCCCCTGCTTGGCGACGATACGGCACCCTCTCGCCGATCTGGGATACTCATGAGCCACTTACTCACGAACAAACCGAACAACTTGCCCGGACCTTCCTAGACGAAAAGCAATGGGAACACCTCGACCGCGTCGGTGATGTTGATTTTGCCTATGCCAATGAAATGGGCCGTTACCGCGCCTCCGTCGTACGCCAGCGTCTGGGCTATGAACTCGTCTTTCGAATCATTTCCACCCACATCCGCACCATGGAGGAACTGGAGCTCCCGATCGAGCACCTCAGACCCCTCACCCGATACCAAAATGGTCTCATCCTGATCACCGGATCCGTCGGTTCCGGAAAGTCAACTACCATGGCCTCCCTGGTCGACTTTATCAATAAGGACCGCGAAGACCACATCCTCACTCTGGAGGACCCTATCGAGTATGTTTTCCAGTCCCAGGGATGCCACGTGAACCAACGTGAAGTGCACTCACATACCGAGTCATTCCCCAAGGCCCTTCGCGGAGCTCTCCGGGAAGACCCCGACATCATTATGGTCGGTGAAATGAGAAACCTTGAAACAATCTCGCTTGCCCTTACCGCAGCGGAAACCGGCCACCTCGTTCTGGCAACGCTCCACACCGGAAACGCACCCCGAACACTCGACCGTGTTCTCGATGTCTTCCCGGTTGACCAACGTGACCAGATTCGCGTGATGGTTTCAGAATCCCTGCGGGGTATTGTTTCCCAGCAACTCGTCCCCAAAGCAGACGGCACGGGCCGGGCCCTTGCTCTGGAACTACTCGTCAATACTCCGGCGGTTGCCGCAACCATTCGCGACGGAAAAACCTTCATGCTCCCCGGCATCATGCAAACCGGTAAAAACGTTGGCATGATCACAATGGATGAATCCCTTCGCCAGCTTCAGGCCAATGGCCTCATCACCCAGGAAGAAGCCCTTTACCGAAGTGAAGATAAGAGCCTCATGAAATCTTTCTTCCAAGCCTAATTCTTTAACAATCACACACAGTTTCACCATGGCGACCATCGACCGTTTATTCCAACACCTCGTTTCTTCCGGCGGTTCCGACCTCCACCTCTCCGAAGGATCCCCGCCCAAAATCCGTGTTCACGGTGCAGTCAGCGCAATTCCCGAAGAACCGGTGCTCGACGGAGAGTCATTTAAGAACCTCCTCAGCGAAATCTGCGAGCCTTCGGCATTCGAAAAATATCTCGAATGCGGCGACCTCGACTTCGCATACGAGATGGACGAGGAATCCCGCTTCCGCTGCAATTACCTCAAACAGCAAAACGGACTCGGAGCAGTCTTCCGTTTAATCCCGACCGAGATTGCCTCGATCGAGGACCTCAATCTCCCGACGGTCATTAAGGAATTCGGACATATGAGATCAGGGCTGGTCCTCGTCACTGGCCCAACCGGCTCCGGCAAGTCGACCTCTCTTGCAGCCTTACTCGACTACATCAACACCAATTTCAACCGCCACATCATTACTATTGAGGAGCCCATCGAATTTGTACATCGAAGCAAGCAATCCATCATCACCCAGCGTGAGGTTCCCATTCAAACGCCAAGTTTCGCCGACGGGCTGCGTGCCTCTCTCCGGGAAGACGCCGATATCGTCCTCGTGGGTGAGATGCGGGACCTTGAAACAATCTCTCTCGCGCTCACCGCGGCAGAGACTGGTCTTCTCGTCTTCGGAACGCTACACACCAACAACGCCCGTAAGACCGTTGACCGTATCATTGACGTATTCCCCGCCGACCAGCAGTCGCAGGTCCGCACCATGCTCGCAGCCTCACTCCGTGGAGTAGTTGCCCAGCTTCTCTGTAAGCGGGTCGACAAACCCGGCCGAACTGCCGTGAATGAAATACTCTTCGCAACTCCGGCGGTTGCTGCCATTATTCGCGAAGGTGCCACCCAGAAGCTCTTTGATGTCATCATCGGAGGTAAAGCCGAAGGGATGCAGTTCATGGACGAAGCAATTTGGGAGAAACTCCAGGCCGGAATGATCTCTCCGCAAGAAGCTTATATGAAGGCTATTGACAAGACGCGCTTCAAACCCTTCCTCCCCGAGGAGGACAAATCTCTCGCCATCGCTTCCGGGGAAAACCCCAACGAACGATAGCACAACCAATTAAATTCCGTAAATGGGCTCTGTCTGGTGACAGAGCCCATTTTTTGAATCTGAACCCAAGGGATGCCGATTGACTTAAATTCCGCAGCCTCTAATTTTTAGAGGAGCCACCTCTACCTCATGCCCGCTTCCGACACTCTTGAATTTAACTGCCCGAATTGCCAGGTCAGTCTACTTGTCTCAAAGAGCGACGCCGGCATAAGCGGTCCTTGTCCACATTGCGGAGCGGCCATCACTTCTCCCTCCCCCATTCCTCGCCCTCTGCGCAATATCCCAACTCCCGCCAAGCCAGAATCCCGCCAGAGTCCTCCCTCAAAAGACTCCCTCCCCATCGCCCCCCAACGAAAGATTCCCGCCCCGCCCAGGGAACCGGAGGCCATCCCGGGAGACCAAAATTGGTCCGAGGACGAGGAGCAGAAGAAAAAAAGTAGCGGGTGTTGGTCGGCCATCCTCTTACTGATTTTCCTCACCATCGTCTCTTATTTCATTCTCAGCTTTCTCCACCTGGTTCCTGACTGGAGAACGATCCCATCCAAGCTCTTCCCTCAAGCCCAGAAGATCGAAGAAATCCCTTCCAAGCCGACCAAGGAAACGGATCCTTTCCCAACTCCTCCTACCCCTCAACCAATTTCGGTTACCCCACCGCCCAATCCTGATTCAAGAGAAGCAGAGCCCACTCCCGACCCTTTTGAAGAGAACTCAATCGCCAACTCTCCGCGCGCTAGCTTGAAACATTTCCTCGCTGCGAAAACCCTCGATGATCGCCGATCTTTCATGACGAGTAGCTCTCATTCCGCTGAAGAGCTTCGCCAATCAATCCTCTCTGGACCTTTCCCCGAAATCCACCCACCCCAGGTCGAACCAAAACTCACTCTTGCCGACTCCCAAAATACCGAAAGCTACTACACAATTTCTTTTAGAACACCTCTGGCGAAAGATGTCAATTCACTGACCGTTAAAGTCGTGACTTCTGCAAGTAATAGCACGCCGAAAGTCGATACCGCGTTTTTTCTAGACCTCCTGCAAGCGCCAGTCACCAAGCTCAATCAAAACCTTTCGCCTGAGCCACTCACGTTTCAGACAATTATCGAAGCTTCCGCATATTGCTTCGACGACATCCCTAATAGCGACTCCATGGCGAGGCTTATCTTCTTCCGTGACATGGATGCCAAAGCCAACCCTCTCTCGACTGCATACCTCGCTCAAAATTCGCCTTTGTTTCAGAAGCTCAAAAAACACGACACCCCCGGAACACGCATTCCGGGAACTGTGACCGTGAAATGGAATCTCACTATCGACCCTTCGAAACCCTTCCTCGAAGTTATCGACTTACAATCCCCTGGCCTCAAATAAGCTTACCCTTTTCCTTTCC
>JAQWZU010000181.1 GCA_029253285.1 Akkermansiaceae bacterium
TTTCCGCTGGAAAATTTCGACCCGATCGGCCGCTGGCGCGATGATTACCCCAAGCTCGATAAGAAGGCCAAAAAGACTCTCCCTGTCGATTCCTCCTCTGTTCTCCCGAATGGTCGCGAAGTTCAGAATCTCACTGAATACAAAGCAATGCTCCTCGAGCGCGAACCACAAGTGGTCCACTGCCTCACCGAAAAAATGCTTACCTACGCCACCGGTCGCTTACTTGAAGTTGGGGACCGGGGCGAAGTCAACCGCATCGTTTCGGAGATGGAGAAAAACGGGAACCGTCTCCGCGATCTCGTGCATCTTGTCGTTAGGAGCGATCTCTTCTTGAACAAGTGAATTGCCGACAGCACGCTAAGTTTCCAATGAGAACGACCATTGCTCTGCTCACTATTTTCTTCTGCCAGGCCTCTATCGAGATTTTTGCGCAGGACGCCCCCCGCACCGTCACTGAGACCTGGGCGGACTACGATCCGCACGCCGAACCTCTTGAGGTCGAAGTGGTACGCGAGGAATCTGACGGAGGAATAATCACCCGCTACGTTCGCTATGTCGTGGGAACCTTTGCCGGAAAGAAGACCAAGGTCGCGGCCTTCTATGCCTTTCCAGAAAAAGCCAAAGCCTTGCCCGGAATCATCCAGGTTCACGGTGGCGGTCAGTTCGCCCGCAAACAATCAGCGCAGTTCTACGCGGCCCGTGGCTACGCCGCGATCGCGGTGAACTGGGGCGAGAAAGTCATCGATCAAGCGGATGACCCCAACACCGACTGGCAAGGAATTCCTTCCGGATTTCTCGATCCAAAACATCACAACGGAGTCGAGGCGAGTGAAGGGACGATCCACAGAAAAGCCCATCCATGGAACAGCTCGTGGATTCTCTACGCGGCAGCGACACGGCGCGCGATCACTTTTCTGGAGCAGCAAGCAGAATGCGACGGCGATCGCATTGGCCTTCAGGGACACAGCATGGGTGGACGCCTCACCGTTCTCACCGCAATCGACCCCCGCATCAAGGCCGCTTCCCCATCGGTCGGCGGCAGCGGATTTCTCTACACTGACATTGCCGGCATTCCCAACTCGGCCCGACGGATGGCAGCCGGCCCTGAGCGCGATCTCTATCAAGAGACACTCGCCTGCCAAAAATATTGGCCACTGGTTCGCTGCCCGGTGATGTTTCTTGGCGCAACCAACGACTTCAATTCACCGATGGAGTTTGTCCTTCGTGGCTTCAACTCCATGCCCGATATCGCGCAGAGCCGCACTTCCTTCACCCCGCACATGAATCATCGCTTCACCGCCGACAACATGATGGCGCGGATTCGCTGGTTCGATACGCATCTGAAAAAATCATTCACCTTCCCCGCCACCGCCAAGGCCACTTTGGATTTGAATGCCCGCGACGGCATCCCGATCTTCACGGTGCGTCCTGATCTTTCCGGACCTCACAAACTTGAACGGGTGGAAATCTACTACGGTTATGACCGCGACCCGCGCGCCCGCTTTTGGCGTTCGGCAGATGTCCGACGCGACGGCAACACCTACTCAGCTTATTGTCCAGTCATGAACACCGGCGAGCCTTTGTTCGCTTTTGCCAACGTCATTTACGAGACCGGTAAAAAGATCAAAATGCCACCGGGCTACTACGACAATTCCCTGCTGACAATCACGAGCGAATGCCGCAAGGCCTTTCCTCATCAACTCCGAAAGGCCGGGGTGAAAGCGACGGTAAAACGCCAGCGCCTCATCGACAATTTCGCTCATGGATGGCGGGACTGGGCGCGGGTTTCCGAAAACAACCGGGAACACTGGAATTTTGAAACACACAAAATCAACGACCCTGCCTTCGTCGGGCCAAAAGGTGCCAAACTCGCCTTCAAAATCACCACCACGGAACCCGGCGAGACCTTGGCCGTGGTCATTGATACCGACCGCTGGCGTGGCTACACCGGTCGCAAGCCCACCCAACATGTTGCCCTGGTGGAATTGGAAACGGCCGGCCCGCAATCGGTTACCCTGGCGATGAACCAGTTCAAGTCGGAAGCTGGCGAGGCCCTGGCCAGCTATGATTTTGCAACCAGCCTCATTCTCACCCCCGGCCAAAAACTGCGCCCAAAAACTGTGAAGAAACCTTGGAAGGGACAAATCCCCAAATTTGCTAACCTACGCTGGGAAGGAGGCGAATTCATGCCACGGCCCCGGCCCTATCTCAAGACAGGCTCTTCGGCTGCCGACGCAGACGCCGTTTTTCGCGATGAGTTTAACCGCGCCGTCGATGAATCGGTCGAACGCGAGGAACAAGATCGAGAGTAAAAAGCTTACCTCTTTTCTGGTTCCGGGACGAGCACTCCGTGGAACTGGACTTCGGAGAGTCCGCAGAAGTTGTTGTCGCCACCGTGGTTGCTGATGATATCGAACTTAATGTAGCGGGCCTTGAATGGGCGGAATTCATCGAAGCTCTCGCCGGGATCGGTGGAGATGCCATCGGCTTGGGCGAAGTTGGTGATTCCGGTAAGCGTCGATCCCAAGCCCGGGGTGGTTCCGTATTTGACTGAGACCCTGTTCACTCCCCGGTCGGTCAGGTTCGGCGGATTTTCATTGTAGTTCCAGACGTGGAAGCGGTTGATGGCGTAAATGGCGCCGAGATCGAAGATCACGGACGGGTTGTAATCCTCGCCGCCGTAATCGTCACCAGACGATAGCCACATGTTGCCCTTCACGGCATTCGTGTGTTGCCCACCGTCCAGGCCGCTGCTGTCCACCAAGTGATCAGCGCTACGGTTGAACAAACCGACGACGGTAGACGATGCCGTCACGTTTTCTGGTGGGATGCGGATCAGCGCGGCGTTGGTGAGATCGGGTTCGGTGCTCGGCAGCTTGGTGAGGAAGTGATCGCGGCGGAGCGGGGTCTCCTTCCAGCGACCGCCGGGCCCGGCCACCCGGGCCTGGCCTGCCTCCAGCTGGGCTCCCTTCTTCAAGCCGTAGCGATTGCGCACTTCGACTTTGCCGCTGAAGACATGGACCTCATCGAGGAAATCCGGCCGCGACCGAATCCCAAACTCGGTGCCGAGATCGATGAGGGTCAGGTCCGGGGTGTTGACCTGAAACCCGGTCGCCTTTGATGGCACTTCGAACCAGGCAGTCCCCCGGTCGAGTTCGAGAAGGCCCTCGTTGAGGAGAGTCAGGTTGGCCGGACCACGCACGATTCCGCGCACTCCGGAGGCAAATTCGAGTTCCACCGTGCCATGGCGGATTTCCAGACGCGAGCCGGGCTCGAGAGTCAGGCCTTCCGGGGCGTCCTCTCCGGTGAGCTTGTGGCTTATGCTGAGTTCGGTCCCCGGACTCGTGACGAGGGTGAGGGTCGGCTGCGGCTTACGGATGAAGATGAAGGCCAGCACCACACCGAGGATTACGAGCGCGGCAACGGCCCCCAGACCGGCATATTCCAGCGCACGTCGCTGGCGTCGCTCGACCACGCGGTCCATCGGGACAACATTCATCAGGTCAACTCCCTCGTCGCGCAGCTGCAGCGAATTTTTGAGATGGGCATAGTCGCAGTAGGCGTCCTGCGCTTCCGGGTTGTTGCGCAGTTCTTGCTGTAGACTCTCCAGGTCCCCACTCTCGAGGCGACCGTCGAAGAGGTCCTGCAGGTGTATTTCCAGTTCGCGACGATTCATGAGCGGGTGCTGTTGATGGCTAGTTCGTTGTTGATGCACTTTTTCAGCGCGGCCCGGATGCGGAAGAGCATCACCCGCAAGGACTCGGTCGATCGGCCAGAACGGGTCGCGAATTCCTCCAGAGAGGCTTCAGAGTGATACCTGTGCTCGACCAACTGACGACCGCCATCCTCCAAGCGGTTGATGCACTTATCCAGTGCGCGGAGGCGCTCGTCAAGTTTCTCGGGAGTCTCCTCGCCGCGATCGGCAAGTTGCTCGGCGAGGTCCTCGTCGAGCAGCGTCATTCCCAGTCTGAGCATCTTGCGGCGGTGGGTCTTGACCTCATAGCGGGCAATCGCACAGGCCCAAGCCCGGAAGTTCGTCCCGGGCTGGAACTTCCCGCGCTTTTCCCACAGCACCACGTTGGTTTCCTGCAGCACGTCTGAAACTCCGTCCATCCCCGGCATCAGCGAGATGATATAGGCCCGCAACGCCGTTTGGTGCCGGGTGATCTGTCCGACGAACTCGGCTTGCTGGGTGACATCACGATCCATCGCTCCTTATTAAGATACGTGATATAACCCAGCGACGTTAACAGATTTTCCGAGAAATAGGCTCCGAAGTGCTGGAGGCACGGCAACGACCACGGACAACGGAAAAAAAATCTCCGAAACCTGTTAACGCCGGGGCGCCTTTTCGCGTCTATCAGTAGTCCGGGGCGCAAATTCCTGTCCCGGGCCCGTGACGAACATTCACATAGTAAGCATTTATGAAATCCAAAACACCCTCCCTCCTTCCTCTCGCAGCGCTGGCCCTCGCTGCCATACCGGCTCAAGCCGCGCTCATTTCCATCGCACCGGGAAACGTCACCGCATCGACCGAGATTCCCGGTTTCAATCGCATCGACGACCATCTTGTCGACGGAAGCGGGCTGACCGCCGGTCAACACACTACAGTTGTGGAGCCCAACATGTGGCTTTCCGCTGGGAATGGCTTTGGGGGCATCGATGCCGATCCCTTTGTCATTTTCGACTTGGGAGCGGTCTACACGATCAACAGCTTTCACGTTTGGAACTATAACGAGGCCCCTCCGCTCTTGGTCAACCGTGGCGTTAACGGCGTGACGGTGGAATATGGCGAGACAACCGGGCTTGGCTCTACTGTTCCGGGGATCTCCAGCTTTGCGATTGCCGATGGCTTAGCCACCTACGCCGGCGAGGAGTTCAGTAGTTTCACTCCGTTCGATGCGCGCTACATCAAATTCGACATCAACACCAACCATGGTGACGGCAATACCTTCTACGGACTCTCCGAAGTCCAGTTCGACGGAGAGCTCACCGTAGTTCCCGAACCTACTACGGGAGCACTCGCTGGCCTCAGCCTTCTTGCTCTGGCCTTCAGGCGCCGCCGTTAAGGCTCGCCCCCGAACTCCTCTCTTCTCAGCCCGACCTACAATGTTGTGGGTCGGGCTTTTTTTACCCATTCCACCAAGAATGACATCACTCTTAACTCGCAAAAAATAAATCATGAACCCGATCAAAAGCAACACGACAAATCTATCGCCTTTTTTCCGCCCCGCGTGGACCATCCTTGCCCTGCTATCTTCATCTGCCAATGCGGAGCTCATCACGATCCCGCCGGAAAACGTGACGGCATCGACCGAGATTCCCGGTTTCAATCGCATCGACGACTATCTTGTCGACGGAAGCGGGCTGACAGGCGGCCAACACGTCGCGGCTGTGGAGCCCAACATGTGGCTCTCCATTGGTACGGCATTCGGGGGTGACGATCTCGACCCCTTTGTCATCTTCGACTTGGGAGCGGTCTACACCATCAACAGTTTTCACGTGTGGAATTACAATGAATCTCCACCCAACCTCGTCGCCCGTGGAGTTAATAGCGTGACGGTGGAATACGGCACGACCGCCGAACTTGGCTCCACCGTCCCAGGAATCACCAACTTCACCATCGCCGACGGCTTGGCGACATACGCCGGTGAGAACTTCAGTGGGTTTCCGGCATTCAATGCCCGCTACATCAAATTCGACATCAACAGCAACCATGGCGGGGATAATAATTTCTATGGACTCTCCGAGGTCCAGTTCGACGGCGTGCCCGCCTCGGGTCAAGGAACCTCCCTGGACCTCACGATCACGCCAGCAGATGCTGGTTACGATCTCACCTGGCCCAGCCAGAACGGGATGCTTTACAATGTGCGGAGCAGTCCGGATTTGGTTGGAGATGTTTCCACCTGGACCCTAATACAGGGTGATATTGAGCCCACTCCGGATAGCAACACCTTCCTGGTCACTCCGGCGGAAACGAAGCTCTTCTATGTCGTTGAGGAATTCTTACCGACCGATCAAATTGAACTGATCGAATCTTTCGATAATATTGCCGATTGGATTTGGATCAGAAACGGCGGGGCGGAATTCGGCAGCCAGGCTTTGACTGCAGTCGCTGATCCGGACGGAGACCGGGATGGAACCGTCGTTAAGTTTGACTACGATAATAGCGGTCCTGACGGCAGTGATTTTGCCTTCGAACTCGACGGTGGGCCGATCGATCTCAGTCAGTATGACGAGCTCGTCTTGTGGAAGAAATGCGCGGTCGGCAACTCTCTGGAAACCAAGCTCTATTTGCACATCAACGACACCAACAACGATGAATCTGCGCGGGTCGAGATCAGGAACACTGATCCAAAACTGTCGACTCAATCGGAGGGCCCGGGCGAGTGGCTGCAGTGGACGGTTGACCTGCACACTGATTTGGATTTCTCTAAATCGGAGGGTCGTGCTTTCAGTCTGTCTGACCTCACCGACTTCAGTAGCTTCTTTCTCGGATGTTGGTCCAGCGGTGGAAGCACCGGGACAATTTATTTCGATGACCTTCAATTAATCAAACGCCGCTAGGACCTTTCATGAGCCACCACTTCCTCCATCCGGGCCTGCAGGTCGTCCTATTTACCGTGCTGGCGTCGGCGCCGATGTCGCGCGCCGACATCATCACGATCCCGACAACCAACGTTTCGTCGTCGAGCGAGATTGGAGGGGGCTTCAACCGTCAGGATGATTTCATCGTCGATGGCAGCGGACTGAGCGGTGGCCAACACACGCCCACGGTGCAACCCAACATGTGGCTTTCCACCGGCACTGCCTTTGGGGGCGACGACCCGGATCCGTGGGTCATCTTTGACCTCGGAGCGGTCTACACCATCAGCAGTTTCCACGTCTGGAATTACAATGAGTCACCGCCGAACCTGACCGCCCGCGGGGTGAACGCGGTCTCGATCGAATATGGTGCTACTTCGGCCCTGGGCTCGGTGCTCCCCGGAGTGACCAACTTCGCCAAGGCGGATGGATCGGCAGCCTACGCGGGGGAACGCTTCGATTCCTTCACGCCCTTCGCAGCGCGCTTTATCAAATTTGACATCAACTCGAACCACGGCGGGGACAATAATTTCTACGGCCTTTCCGAAGTTCAGTTCGATGGTGTCCTGAGCAATATCGAGGTCTCTCCAGACACCTTCGTGAGCTCCGCTACCCAGGGCGACACGGTGGGGACCTTGATTACCATTTCAGGAAATCCCGGCGACAGCTTCACCTATTCGCTGGTTGCGGGAGCGGGCAGCACCGACAACGCGAAATTTCAGATCGGAGGAGACGAACTACAAATCGGCCCCTTCGATTTTAGCACCGCCGCCGACAACACGGAATTCTCAGTCCGGGTGCGCGCCACCGGCAGCCCCTCGGGTGAACAGGTTGAAAAGGCCGTCCTGGTGACCGCTCTGGCCGACGCCGATGCCGATGGTCTGCTCGATGCCTGGGAGGAACAATGGGCCGCGAACCTCGGCGTGCTCTCGGGACTCGGTAATGCCAACCAAGATGGCGACGGACTGACCGACCTGGAGGAATTCAATCTCCGGGGGCAGTTCCCAATTCTCGATCCGACCAAAGCCGATACCGACGGCGACAATCTCAATGACGATGCAGAGATCGCCGGAGCCGGCCTGCGCCCGCCCACCGACCCGACTCTTGCCGACACCGATGGAGATTCTCTGAACGACTTTGTCGAAACCAACACGGGGAGCTTTTCCAGCCCGACCAACACCGGCTCCGATCCGACCAACGCCGATACTGATGGCGATACTCTGGGCGATGGAGTAGAGACGAATACCGGGACCTTCATCGACCCCACTAATACAGGCTCCGATCCAAACCTCGCCGACACTGATGGCGATACCTTCAACGACAACGTCGAAGCCGCCGGAGGCAGTAACCCCAGCGACGCCAGTTCCTTTCCATCCACCCCTCCGGTGGGACTCGATCGCGAGGCCTCATCGCCCGACGCCGTGGTGGTCTTCAACGAACTCCACTACAACCCGATCGGGGCGACCGATACCGGCGAGTGGATCGAACTGTTCAACCAAATGGGAATCAAAGTCGATATCTCGGGCTGGCGGATCGACGGGGTAAACTACATCTTCCCGGAGGGCACCTTCATCGATCCCGGCTCATACCTCGTCATCGCCAAAAGCCCGGGGCCAGGTGAACTAGGACCATTTCCCGGCAGCCTGTCCAATAGTGGCGAGCGCTTGCGACTCATCAACAAAGGAGACCGCCTAATGGACGAACTCACCTATGGCGACGATGATCGCTGGCCCGCTGCCGCCGACGGCTCGGGTATCACTTTATCCAAACTCCTCCCATACACCGCAAATATCCCTGCGGAAAACTGGGCTGCCTCCACACAAGTTGGCGGAACTCCGGGTGGCGAAAATTTTCCGGGAGGACCCAACGTGCCCGGACTGGTGTTCAATGAACTTCCTCCCGCCACCGAGCCGACTTTCTGGGTCGAACTGATCAACAACGGCTCGACGGCCATTGAGCTGCTCGACGTCACCATTTCCGCAGGTGCCGATTCCTTGCGAGAATCCCAACTCCCGGCTGGCCAGCTTGCACCCGGTGCTCTTTTGCTCATCGACGAGGCCTCCCTCGGCTTCCGGCCCGCCGATGGCGAGAAGCTCTTCCTCTACAATGCCGCGAGAACTTCGGTGCTCGACGCCCGGCAGCTCACCGGGCGCAACCGAGGACGCGCAGGCACACGGGACGGCGAATGGCTTTACCCCTCAGCTCCGACTCCGGACTCACCGAACACCTTCAACTTTAATGAGGAAATTGTCATCAGCGAGATTGCCTACAACCCATCGGCCCCGCTACCGACATCACCGGACTCAGACAACCAATGGATCGAAATCGCCAACCGTGGCACGACTGCGGTGGATCTTACCGGCTGGGACTTCGGCGACGGGATCAGTTTTGAATTCCCTGCCGGCACGATACTCGCTGGCGGTGAACATGCTTGTATCGCCCGCGACGTCACCGCCTTTTCCGCAGCCTATCCCCTGGCGCGCTTGCTCGGACAATTCGACGGAAGCCTGTCGCGAAATGGCGAACGCCTCCTGCTGCGGGACGACGAAAAGAATCCTGCTGATGAAGTCCGATACTTCGACGGAGGACGCTGGCCGGATGCTGCGGATAGCGGCAGCTCGACCCTTGAGCTTCGCGATCTTAATGCCGATAACAATACGGCCGAAGCCTGGGCCGCCAGCGACGAGTCCGGGCAGACGGAATGGAAGACCTACACCTACCGGAGTACGGCTGGTTCGGACGGCGGACCGACCCAGTGGAAGGAGTTCAATATTGGCCTCCTCGATTTCGGGGAAATCCTGATCGACGACATCAGCGTGATCGAAGACCCAGACGGAGCGGCCACGCAGATGCTCTCGAATACCGACTTTGAAAGCGGAGCCAACGACTGGCGACTGCGAGGCAACCACCGCCAAAGCGAAGTCATCACCGATCCGGATGACGCCGGTAACAAGGTCCTGCGCGTGGTTGCCACCAGTGTCACCGAGCACATGCACAACCAGATCGAAACCACCTTGGCAAACGGGCGCTCGGTCGTGAACGGCCGGGACTATGAGATTTCCTTCCGAGCCCGCTGGGTCACCGGCACGCGTTGGTTTCACTCCCGGCTTTACTTCGCGCGCGTGGCCCGGGCCAACCTGATTGATCGTCCCGAACACGTCGGAACTCCCTCGGCTCCCAACTCGATGGCGGAACCAAACATCGGCCCGACGATGAACGACCTCCTTCACTCCCCCGCTGTTCCAGATCCGGGAGAAGCTATCATCGTGACCGCCCGTGCCGAAGATCCCGATAGCGTGACCGGACTGACCATAAATTACTCCGTCAATGGTGCTGCCTTCCAAAGTACTCCGATGGTCGCCGGAGCGGAAGGTCGATTCGAAGGAACCATCCCCGGACAGGCGGCCGCGGCCGTGGTCCAATTTTATCTCACCGCCAGCGACGCCCTCGGCGCCACCTCAAGCTTCCCCGCCGCCGGACCTGATTCGCGGGCCTTGATCAAAATCAATGACGGGCTCGCCGCGACGAACGGACTGCACAATTTCCGCGTGATCCTCACGAATGCGGACCGGGATCTCATCTACAGCAACACCGAGGTCATGAGCAACGGACGACTTGGTGCGACGATCATCGACCGCGAAGAAGAGATCTACTACGACACCCGGGTCCGACTCAAAGGAAGTCAACGCGCTCGGGCTTATCAACCACGCGTTGGATTGAACATGCGTTTTGGGTCCGATCAACTCTACCGCGGAATCCATGGATCAATGGCAATTGATCGTTCCGAAGGCGTCGGCTCGGGTCAGTATGAACTTCTCTTCGACCTCATGATGGCCAACTCCGGCGGCGTGATCAGTCGCTACTATGACCTGGTCCAGATCATCACCCCGACCGGAGCAACCCACACCCGGCCGGCAGTGCTTCAAATGGCACGCTACGACGACGTGTTCTTAAATTCCCAATTCGAGAACGGCTCGGACGGCAACCTCTACGAATACGATTTCGTATACTATCCGCGAAGCACTGATAACGGACAGCCGACAGGCAACAAGGTCCCGCAGAGCGACGGGATCTCCGGGCTCTCGATCGCCGACAATGGCGACGACAAGGAACGCTACCGTTTTTATCTGCTAAAGAAAAACAACCGCGATGCCGACGACTACGGTCCGATCATTTCATACTGCAAGCACATGAGCAGATCCGGAGCTGCTTTCAATGACACCCTCGACCAAGTGGTCGACGTCGAGAGCTGGTTGCGCGGGATGGCTTACGGGGTGCTTTCCGGAGCAGGAGACAACACCGCGGCTGGCACCGGACACAATGGCATGTATTACGCACGCCCAGACGGACGCATCTTGTATCTGCCTCACGACATGGACTTCGCGTTCAGCAATACCCGCTCGGTCTTTGCCAACAGCGAGTGCCAAAAACTGGCCAACACTTCCGGGAACCCGGGTAATGCACAACGCAAGCGAATCTACTTCGGTCACCTGCATGACATTATCTCTACCACCTGGAACACGAGCTATATGGGAACGTGGCAGTCACACCTGTCGCAGTTGTCCCCCAGCCAGGATTGGATCCGTCCGAACAGCGGAAGCTACACCGTCGGCGAACGGGCCGCCAATGTCCTCTCCCAGATCAACGGTCAGATCCCGGAACTTGCGTTTGCCATCACCACGCCCTCACCTCTCATTGTCAATGAGAGCACGGCCACAGTCGCCGGCGACGGCTGGGTGAATGTCCGCGAGATCCGCGTCGCCGGTGCTCCCGAGCCGCTCGAAGTCACCTGGACCGACGGCAACTCGTGGCAAGTTGCCCTGCCCGCCACTCCCGGCACCCACACCTATACGCTGCAGGCATTTGATTTCTCTGGTGTCATCATCGGAGCCGAGACGGTCACCATCACCAACAACGGAACCACGGAGCCCGCCTCGGCAGCCAACCTCGTCATCTCTGAACTGATGTATCATCCCTCCGACCCGACAGCGGCAGAAATAGGAGCGGGCTTTACCGATGCCGGGCTCTTCGAATACATCGAGTTGACCAACATCGGTGCTCTCAATGTCAATCTTGCCGGTGTCCGATTCACAGCAGGAATTGTCTTCGATCTCCCGGAGAGGACAGTCGCCCCGGGCGAGCGGGTGATCCTCGCGCGTGACCGCGACGCCTTCCTGAGTCGTTACCCCGGGACAAGTGCCTCACTCATCGCTGGCGAATACTACGGCATCGGCGACACCAACAAACTCTCCAATGGCGGCGAGGAACTCGTGCTCAGCAACGCCTTGGGCGCAGAGATCCGACGCTTCACCTATGACAACAAATCCCCTTGGCCATCTGCGCCCGACGGAGCCGGTCCAAGTCTGGTTTTGATCGCTCCCGCATCGAACCCCAACCACGCTGATCCGCTCAACTGGCGCCCCAGCACCCTACCAGGGGGTAACCCGGCCTCCGACGATGCGGTCGGCTTTGTGGGTGATCCGAACGCCGATCTCGATGGCAACGGCATCGCCGATCTGCTCGATCACGCGCTCACCAGCGGAGGCTCGCCCATGATCGTTCCCGAGGTCGGAGGGATGCACTTCGAGTTCATTCGCGATCTCGCCGCCGATGACACCGACGTCGCCCTCAGCATCTCCAGCGATCTCACAAATTGGAGCGATGGCTCCACGATTTTTTCAACCGTGACCACCGAGTATCTGGGCACGGGAGGCCTGAAGGTGACCTACTCCGCACCGGAGGCAAACCTGCCAGCCAACCGTCTCTTCGTCCGACTCAAGGCAACGCCCCGTTGATCAAATAGGCTCCGAGCGGCCTCACTCATTTCTTGCGAACACGGGATCTCTCGGACTTGCTCTTGAATTCGGGAGCCGCTTTCTTCGGCAACCATTTGGAGAGACCACGCAGAGTATCCCGGTGGGCGGGATCCTTTGCGAGATTATGGAATTCATCCGGATCGGTTCGGTGATCGTAAAGTTCCTTGGCGCCATCTTCATAGGAAATCAACCGCCAATCCCGGGAACGGATTGAATGATTCCCAAAGTAGGAAGACGTGATCGCGGGGATTTTACGGGCTGCCGTCGCATCATCGAGCTGGGGCAAAAGAGAGACCCCTTCAAGATGGGAATTCGCAGGCAAGCCGCAAAGCTTGACCAGCGTCGGATAAATATCAAGCAAGCTGGCGGGCTCCCGGCAGGCTTCGCCGGGCTTAATTCCAGGCCCCGCAAAAAGCAGGGGAACTCTTGTTGATTCCTCCCAAAGCGTGCGCTTGGCCCAATGCTGTTTTTCACCCAAGTGGAATCCATGATCACTCCACAAAACAATCAAAGTGTTATCGGCATGAGGACTGGATTTCAACGCTTCCAAAACGGTGCCGACACAATGATCGACGAAACTCACTGATGCGAGATAGGCGTGGGTCAGGCTTCGCTGCTTTCCATTCTCAACCACTTCGGCATGAGTCGGGGCAAGCGCGTAGTCGTTGATCCCAAGAAAGTTTTTCGGCAGATCGTCGAGATCCGAGATGGGATTCTTCGGAAGCTTCAAGGTTTTTTCTTCGTAAAGCTCGAACCACCTGGGAGGAACGAAGAGAGGAACGTGGGGCCGGAAAAACCCGACCGACATAAAGAAGGGTTTCTCAAATTCCTCCTGGAGCGCTTTGGCCGCATTCTCGGCTAGTTGGACGTCGGCCATTTCGGCATCCTTCTCCGGATAGGCACCCCAATCCCACGCCGCACTCCAGTCAGCGGGGCGGCTCATTGGCTTCTTGGTTCTGGGACTCCTCTTGCGTCCAAGGGATCGATCGACCGCACCAGCCAGACGTCCACTGAAGTCCTGATGCAAAACCTTTCCCCCGGCCAGGGTCAGATACCCGTGATCCTTGAAGTAGCGCTGAATCGTGGGGATCTCTTTTAAGGCTGGTAACTGCTGGTAAGACGGTCCGATCTCGTAACTCCCGTGCGTCGTCGCCGCCACGCCCGACATCACGCTCACTCGCGAGCAGGAACAAACCGGAATAGCACAATGGGCGTTGGCGAAATTTCGCCCCCGTTTCGCAAGCGCATCCATGTGGGGAGTGAGCGCCCCGGGATGACCTCCCAGAAATCCGGTCCAGTCGTTAAGGTCATCGATGCAAATCATGAGGACATTGGGAGCAGATGCGCCCTGTGTTGATTCCGCGGCAAGGGCCTCATGCACTGAGGAGGCGACAGCCTCACCCAGAAGTTTTTGTTCCTCTTCCTTATAGAAATGGACATCGTTCCCCTTGCGCCATGAATCAAAAAGAGCGGAACCCTCCACTACTCCATACAGATCATTGATGATGATCTCAGGATGCCTCTTCATGACTTCCAAGGCCGCATCATTAAACTCCTTTGCCGCTCCCTTGCGACGAGCATACCTGCCTTTGTTGCTCTGTGGAATCGGCGTGGTCGAACACCAAATCAACTTGGCGCCTGTCTTCTTCAAGATCGCGATCTCCTTCTCAAGGTTCTCTTTGTAGGCCTCCAGTGTCACCGCATAATTACCAAAGGTATCAGTCGCCTTGTCGTAGCTTTGTTTCAGATCATGCAAGCCGTGGTTAAACTGGATCACGTCCCAGCCCAGTCCCTTTTCATGGTAGTTCCCCAGCCAAAGATCCATATTTCGGATTCCTTGTACCGTTGAAAAACTATTCCCCTCGTTGCGATGATAATTGGCCACCCCCTTCAAAGCGGCTTTCGCTGCTTCGTGATAATTCATGCTGATCGAATCACCCACCACCAGCACCCGGGGAAGTTTGGGATCATCCGTCTTGCGGGGGTCCTCAAGCGCTCTCACTTCCATTTCATGAACCACAAACCCTCCCTCTTCTTGCTCGCCTTGGATCGTCACCTTCCAAAACCCCTTCTCCAAATCAGCCGGGGTTAAGGGTTCGTGCACATAGATCCGGGCATGTCGCTGCCGCAAGTTCACTTTCACCGGCTTTCCATTCAGGTCGATCAATCCACTCTTGGGAGCCTCCCCGGCATCCGGGGTAAATAGACTGACAATCTTGCGGTGACCTTCTTCCGGGCCGCTTGCCTTTCCTCCACCAAGATGCACTACCGCCACGCGCGCCACGAATGGCCGCCCCTCAGACATCGCTTTGGCATTGGCGTCATCGATTCCGTGAAAATCCGTTAACAAAGGGCCTTCGAGACCAGCGAAGCTTTTGCGCTCCTCGACTTTGAGAATGCGAACATCATCGGACCAACGCACCGTAAAGCGCGACTGCCCCAAATCCGATTTCGGGGCATACT
>JAQWZU010000195.1 GCA_029253285.1 Akkermansiaceae bacterium
GAAACGACTGAGGAATTTTCCCAGCGCGATGTTCATCTCCCAAAGGATGCCGCAGACCTCTTGAACGATCTCAATACCACCAAGTATTCCCCTTCCCACGCCTCTCCCGAACTCGCAGAAGAACTGGTCAACCGCTGCCAAGCCTGCCTTAAAACCCTCCACACCGCCAACACTCTTGGGAAATGAGGAGTCTTGAAAATTTCACCTTCGCCACTCCGGGATGGTTATTCCTCCTCCTCGCTATCCCAGTCCTTTGCTTCCTTGGATTCAATCAGGGAACCCGTAGTTGGATTCTTTACCCCACGCTGCGGGTCCTGGGAACCTTTGGCTGGAAACCCAAGGACACGCCCTTCCGGCTCGCTCCGCTCATTTTACCTCTTGCCTTAATTCCCGCCATCCTGGCGTTAGCCCGTCCGCAATTCCAAGAAGATCGCAGCTCCAGAACAGCAAGCGGAATCGACATCCTCATCGCCCTCGACGTCTCGCGCTCAATGGAGATTGCAGATTTTCAAGATGCCGAGACAAGAGCCCTTCGCCGTGAACGCCGCATCGATGCCGCAAAGAAAGTGATCACCGACTTTATTAAAGGTCGACCGGACGACAGAATCGGCATCGTCACTTTCGCCGCCCGCCCTTACACCGTAGCTCCTCTAACCTTGAGTCACGAGATCATCGCCCATGCCTTGGAACCAATCTCCCTGGTCGATGGCGAGGAAAGCGGGACAGCCATTGGCAGCGCGATTTCCGCAGCAGCCACCCGCCTTGAGAACCTACAAAATTCGAAGAGTAAAGTCATCGTTCTTGTCACCGATGGAATGAGCAACTCAGGCCAGCTCTCGCCACTCGAGGCCGCCGAACTTGCCGGAGATCTTGGCATCAAAGTTTATCCGGTAGCGATCGGCACTGAGTCAGGCCGCCTTAAAAATGGTGTTCCCCAGAAAGAATTTGACGAGGAAACATTGAAGAAGATCGCCGAAATCACCAAGGGGGACTACTACCGGGCTCGAAATTATACCGGATTGCGCGAGGCATTTTCCAGCATCGATCAATTGGAGAAAACCGAAGTTCAACGCGAAAGCTGGATTCAAAGTGAAGATCTCTATCCTTGGTTTATCCTGCCCAGCATGATCATCGTTTTCCTCTTCCTCGCGGTTTCCGCACTCAACCCTCCCACGATGCCATGACCTTTGCCAATCCAACCTGGCTTCTCCTGCTCATCCCTCTTCCTCTCTTAGTGATCGCGGCCGGCATCACCTGGCAGCGGCGCGGAGAGCGTTGGCATGAAATGGTTGCCGACCGTCATCGCGCCCGCCTGAGCCACCAGCGACCAGTGTGGATTTACTTTACCAGCCTGGCACTCGGGCTTTTTGGATTGGCCGGGCTGATCGTAGCATACGCGCAACCGGAATCAGGTGAAGAATGGATCGAAACAAAAAACGAAGGACGCAATATTTTGCTCTGCGTCGATATTTCGCGAAGCATGCTCACCAAGGATGTCAGCCCCAACCGGCTTCTGGCTGCCCGGGCTGCCGCTCTCGACATCGTGGAGCAGTTTCCTCAGGACCGGATCGGCCTCCTCGTTTTCTCCGGAGAAACCCAGGTTCAGGTTCCCCTCACCATCGACCACACCTTCATCCAACAATCTCTGGCCCAACTCAACCCGGTTGACCTCCCCATCGGGGGCTCCAATCTTGGAGAAGCCATCCTAACGGGCACACGCGTTCTCGTAGATACCGGCCAGCGCAGCAATGTTCTCGTAATCTTCAGCGATGGAGAGGAATTTTCCTCGGGACTGGAGGAAGCCGCCAAGACTGCAGTTGATAGCGGGGTCTTTGTCTACGCTCTCGGGTTCGGCACAAAGGCCGGAGACTTCATTCCCGGAGACACTCCGGAGCAACCATTTTTCTTCGACCGAAATAACAACCGGGTGCAAAGTCGCCTAAACGAGGAATCGCTCACGATGATTGCCAAAATCAGCGATGGCTTCTATTCCCGGGGCATCGGACCAACTTTTTTGCGTAAATTGGATAATGCTATTCAAGAAATGGACCGTTTTGAAGAAGAGGGAAAACATCAACGAGTTGCGAAACCGGCCTATCAATGGTTTCTTTTTGGAGGTATCTTATTCCTGATGGCTTCCCTGGCACTTCGCTGTTTCCCGCTTCGCTCTGCGACTGCGGCGGTATTGGCATTCCTTTTTCTCCCAACACCCCCGGCCCAGGCTAATCCCCTCGCTGATGGTCGAAGCGCATTGCGTCAGGGCGACGCGATGAGAGCACATTCTCTTTTTACCGAAGCGGCAGAGCAAACCTCCGGAGACCGAGCGTCCCGCATCCATCTGGCAGCAGGGTCGGCAGCCTTTCAGGCTCAGGGATGGAGCTCGGCAGCAGATTCGTTTAGTCAGGCCCTCGTTAGTAACGATGCCGACCTTAAACAACAGGCTCACTACTCTCTTGCCACGAGTCTTTTCTACCTGGGAAACAAACAGTCAAAAGAAGCCAAAATAAAAACCTGGCAAGGAGCGATCGAACACTACGAGCAAGCACTGGAAATCACGCCTGACGACGAAAACTCTGAGAAGAATCTCGAGTTGGTCCGGAAATACCTGAAGGAATTGCAATCCGAAGAAGAGCAGAAAGAGGATCAAAAACAGGAATCATCGGACGACCAGGAAAAGGAGGACGAAGAGCAACCGGATGACAAAGAAGAGTCGGAAGATCAGGAAGGTGACAACCAGGACGACAAAGAAGAGTCGGAAAATCAGGAAGGTGACAACCCGGACAACAAAGAAGAGCAATCCAATCAGGACGAGAACCAATCAGAAGATAAAGAGGAGAGAGAGGACCCATCAAAAGGCGAGGGAGAAAACGAGCAAGAGTCGAGGAAACAAGAGGAGAACAAGGAAGATGATCAGGACCCAAAGGATAGCGAAGGAAAGTCTGGAAATGAAAATGATCCTCAAAAGGACCAAGAAACTTCAAACAATTCCGAAGAAAAGAACCAACAGGGCGCTGAGGATCCTGAGAATAAAGAAAAGTCTGACAAGGAATCCTCAACAGTAAGCGAGGCCGAAAGCGAGCTCCCCCCACCTGATGGAGAATCAAGAGAGGAACGAGCAAGGCGCCTCCTCCGTCAACACGCAGACTTTGGCGGCAAGCCTCCAAAATATCGCCGCAGGCCCTTCCGTCGGCCTGAGAAAGACTGGTAACCATTTCCCGCAATGATTTCCGTTTCGCGATATTCTCTCCCAAGCATTTTCACCTTCCTTGCTGCGCTTTTATTCAGCCAGGGAGTATTTAGCCAGACTCCGGAAGTCCAGGCCCGATTGACGTCTGACTTTCTTGTCGTAGGAGAAAAGGCGGAACTTATCCTGGAGGTTTATGATCTGAGACTGACCAACTGGCCCACCCCTCCCAAAGTCAGCCCGCTCACGCTCAAACAAAAACGCCACTACGCTCCCGCGATCCGTGGTCGAACCGCATTGGTTTTTGTCTACAATGTCTCCTGCTTCAAACCCGGACGCTTCACCATCCCTCCGTTTAATTTCAGGTATGGAAACACCACTCTGAGTACGGAACAATTCGAACTTCAGGTTTTCCCGACCGACCTGCTCAATGTGGGAGCCATTCAAATCGGAGATTCCACATTTCCTTACATGAGTGCGCTTTTACTCGAAAAAGGCACAGCGTTTGTCGGAGAAACCCAATCCGCCGTGGCCAAAATTTATCTGCCGGGGAATTTCAATCTTCGTAACATTCGTGTAATTGATCTAGAAAAAGAGAAAATCGCAGCTTGGAGGTTCTCAGCCCAAAAGGACCAGGGAACTTATCTTCGCGAGGGAAAACAGTACACCGTAATCTCGTATCCCAGCGCGATTACACCGCTCACCGATGGAGATCTCAAGCTGGGGCCCGGGAATACCCAGATCAATCTGCAATGGCAGGAGGCCCAGCGTGGAATTGTATCTTGGGCAAAAAACAAGGACTTCGAATTTTACTTCCCCGCACAGAAACTCCAAGTGCGCCCTCTTCCCACCCCCAAACCGGCCGACTTCCAGGGAGCGGTGGGAAACTTCCGACTTACCGCCCAGGCCTCGGCCACCAAAGTTCGCCAAAACGAAAACATCACGATGGAGGTCAAAGTTAAAGGAACCGGGAATTTCGACCAGTTTCCCGGCCCTATCCTCCTGGATGAGAAAAAAGAATGGAAGCAGTTTGAGATGACTCAAAAACCCCAAGGCAGCGAACGGCGCTCCTCTTCCGGAGAAGTCGAATTCTCCCAAGTGATCCGTCCCGAACAGGTCGTTGCCGGTCTTCCACCCTATGCCTTCACCTTCTTTGATCCCTTATTGGAGAAATACCGCACGATCAAAAGCCCCCTTCAAGCACTCACGGTCCTTCCCGCCCCCAAATCTGTCGCCACAAACGAGGAATCAGGCGATAGCAACTACCTTACCCCCGGCAAACTTCCCCTTCTGGTATTTCAGGAAAAAAGCAGTTTCCCCATCTGGATCTGGCAAATCATCCCACTGGGAATCGTGACATTTTTCATCGTATCCTGGAGCCGACAAAAACTCGCCCGAAGAAAAGCTGTCTCACTCCCGGCCCGCGAATTTGAAGATGCTCTGAAGGCAGTCTCGGCAAGCTCGACCGAGCGTGTCAGCTTTTATCGTGAGGCCGCCAATTTCATTGTTTTCTGGAAGGGACAAACTGATGACGAAGACTTCGCCCAGATTCAAAATACTCGCGACGACATATGCTTCTCTCCGAATGTTCCGCCTGAAGCCGTTTCAGCGGATGAGAAAACATGGGTTCTCGAAAGCCTCAAAAAATTGAGTCCACTCATCATTTTCTTTCTAGTTCTTGTTCCGGATTCCCTCCTTGCTCTCAACTCCGATCCAGAGATAGCCAAAGGAGAAATTCTTGAGCTAATGGAATCCCAGCCCAGCCGGGAGCATTTTCATAATCTGGCTCTTGCCGAGAAAAACCTCGGAAACCAAAGCGAAGCCGCTCTGTGGGCTTACCGCTATGCCGTTCAGGGCGGGGATGCCACGGAACTATTCAAAGGACTTCCAGGAATCCGGCCCAGAAAACCCAAGGGATCGGAATGGGTGTCCATTCTCCCGCTGACATTTTACCAGCAGGTTTTTGCTGCGGGAATTTGGGGAACCATCCTCATCTTCTTTTTCTTTAGAATGGATCATTCCAAAGCGAGGAAAACCCTCATCACTAGCTTTTCCGCGTTTGCGCCCCTCCTGCTCATTCTTGGTGCATTATCATGGCTCATTTACCCGAAAGACGAGAGCTTTCGGCACCTCTCCGAGATGTCGGTGCTAATGAAAGAGACAGCCCTGCAAGCCCAGCCATACCGGGGCGGACAAAGCGGCCGAAGTGTCGAAGCCGGCAGCCTCGGTCTGGTTACCGCAACCAGCCGCGAGTGGGTCCATGTTGAATTCCCCGGAAAAATGAAAGGCTGGCTCCCTAAAGAGGTCGTCCGGCCCATCATTGAGTAACTGGAAACGCTTACTTGGCAGTTTTCTCAGGCTTCTCGACCTTCTTTTTTGATTTGAAGAAGATCTTACCGTCCTTCTTCTTCACTGCAGCCGTGACCACATCACCTTCCTTAACCTCTGAGGCCAGAAGGGCTTCCGCCAAGGGGTCTTCAAGAAATCTCTCAACCGCCCGTCTCATTGGGCGAGCCCCATACTCCGGGTCGTATCCTTTGGTAACGATGAGTTCGCGTGCCGATTTGTCCAAAACCAATTCAATCTCCTTCTCAGCCAGGCGTTCAACAAGTTTCTTCACTTCGAGATCCACGATCTTATTAAGATGGGTCTTCTCAAGCATGTGGAAGACAACCATCTCATCGAGACGATTCAAGAATTCAGGCCTGAAGTGTTTTTTGGCAACCTCCTCGATCTTGGCCTTCATTCCTTCGAAATCTCCCTCGCTATCAGCCATGGCATTGAAACCAAGACTAGACTGACGCTTGATGCTGTCAGCACCGACATTGGAAGTGAGGATGATGATCGTATTACGGAAGTCGATTTTCCGACCAAAACTATCAGTCACCATTCCTTCCTCTAAAATCTGAAGCAGGAGATTCATCACGTCAGGATGGGCCTTCTCCACTTCATCGAAGAGCACCACTGAGTATGGCCGGCGACGCACCGCTTCCGAAAGCTGACCACCTTCTTCATAGCCGACGTATCCTGGAGGAGGTCCGATGAGACGACTCGCGCTGAATTTCTCCATGTATTCAGACATATCGATTTGAATCAGGGAGTCAGGGTCGCCGAACATGAAGTTCGCCAGGTTCCGAGCGAGGTAAGTCTTACCAACACCGGTAGGCCCAAGAAACAGGAAGGAACCGATCGGGCGACGGGGATCTTTGAGATCTGCCCGAGAGCGACGGAGGGCTTTCGAAATCACGACTACAGCCTCATCCTGGCCAATGACAGACTCTTTGAGATCCTTCTCCATATTGAGCAATTTGGCGGCCTCTCTCTGCTCCATCCGCTGGAGTGGAACGCCAGTCCATTTCGAAACGACTGACATGATGTCATCTTCGACGATATCAACAATCTTCTCCTCACTCTCACCACGCCAACCTTCGGTTTCATCGTCGAGTTGTTTGCGGGTACTCTTTTCTTCGTCACGCAAAGAAGCTGCTTTCTCGAAGTCCTGATCGTTTATGGCTGCGATCTTTTCGTCGTTGATCTCGGCGATACGCCCTTCCAACTGCTTGAGCTCCGGCGGCCGGGTCATTGTGGTGATCCTCGCCCGCGCTCCGGCTTCATCAACCACGTCAATGGCCTTATCAGGAAGAAAACGGCTGGTTAGGTAGCGAGAGGTCAGCTTAACGGCAGCCTCCAATGCATCGTCAGCATAACGAACTTTGTGGTGGCTCTCATATTTTTCACGGAGACCTTTCATGATCTCGATCGCGTCATCGACCGAAGGCTCGTCGACCTTGACCTGCTGGAAACGACGCTCCAAAGCGGCATCTTTTTCGATGTGCTTACGATACTCGTTCATAGTGGTTGCTCCGACACACTGCATCTCAGAACGACTGAGGGCGGGCTTAATGATATTCGAAGCGTCCATTGCTCCTTCCGCAGACCCCGCACCCACGATGGTGTGAAGTTCATCGATGAAAAGGATGACGTCTTTGACTTTTCGAATTTCATCCATCACGGCCTTGATCCGCTCTTCAAACTGACCGCGATATTTAGTACCCGCTACCATGAGGGCCAGGTCAAGGGTCACCACTTTCCTATCCCGGAGAATCTCGGGAACATCACCAGCTGCAATTTCTTGGGCCAACCCTTCAACAATCGCGGTCTTACCAACACCCGCTTCCCCAACGAGGACAGGGTTATTTTTTGTTCGGCGACAGAGAATCTGAATCACGCGCTCGATTTCAGGAGCGCGCCCAATAACCGGATCCAACTCACCGGATTTTGCGAGTTTGGTCAAATCCCGACCGAACGCCTTCAACGCCGGTGTCTTGGTCTTTCCTTCGGAACTCTCCGCCTCCTCTTCAAGATCAAGATCTTCTTCTCCTTCAAAATCAAAATCTTCTTCAGCATCTTCGGAGGAAAAATTGGGATCAATCTCCGCCAGGACCTCATTACGAGTTGTGGCAAGATCCACATTGAGGCTGGTCAGGACACGGGAAGCCATGCCCTCTCCTTCACGCAACAAGCCCAGAAGAATGTGTTCGGTCCCGACATAGGAATGGTTGAGTTGTTTGGCTTCCTTATTTGCCAGTGAGAGAACTTTTTTCACTCTTGGAGTGTAGGGGATATTCGATGATTTTTTTTGATCCGGACCGGTGCCGACTTCCTTCTCAACTTCCATGCGAACAGATTCGAGATCCAACCCCATCCTCTGAAGAACACTCACCGCGACGCCCTGACCGAGCTTGATCAGTCCGAGAAGAACATGTTCGGTTCCAATGTAGTTGTGATTAAAACGGTCAGCCTCTTTCCGGGCCAATGCCAGAACTTGCTGGGCGCGAGGTGTGAAATTGCTCATATCGTCGATTACCTAGGTGAAAATTAATGTTTGCTTCCTGAAATATCAATAGCAGGGGGAAGGGCGGAACGCAACTGATCCCGGATCATTTGCGCTCTCATAATGTCCCGAGCATCGGGCTCGAGCTTACTTCCTGCATCCCACTGCAGATGGGCCGGTTGAGTTTCCATGAAAAGCCGGTCGCAGGTCTCGACCAATTCTTCCGGCATTACTCCCAGATCAGCCCCCAAACGCAGCATCGAAAGATGAGTCAACGCCTCCTTAGAAGCAATGATGCGGGCGTAGGTAAGAATACCGGCAGCCCTGCCAATGTGATCCTGCACCATCAAAGGATCATCCGTCATGAGTTTCTCTCTCGCTTGGGACTCGTATCGCGCCACATCCCCAATAACCTTGGACAGGCGGGCCAAAATATCTTCCTCGCTCTCACCGAGAGTCGATTGATTGGAAATTTGGTAGAGATTTCCCAGAGACTCGGTGCCCTCACCATAAAGACCCCTTACCGCCAACCCTAACTTGGCAATTCCCTTCAAAACCTGACCAATTTGATCACTCAGAACCAAACCGGGCAAATGGAGCATTGATGACGCCCGCATACCAGTTCCCAAGTTCGTGGGACACGCAGTCAGATATCCCCATTTTGGGTGAAAGGCATAGGGCAGATCTTTCTCAAGAGCCCGGTCGACTTTGTGGGCGAGATGGTAGGCCTCTCTCAATTGCAAACTTGGCCGAATGGCCTGAATGCGGAGGTGATCCTCCTCGTTTACCATGAGACTCAGTGTCTGCTTGCGGTTCACCACGGTCGCACTCCCCTCATTGCGTGCTGCTTGCTCGCGACTAATTAAATGTCTCTCCACGAGCACCTGCTTCTGCAGCGAATCGAGACTCGATAGTTCATGGGAAAAACCACTTTTCATTTCAGGCAAGGCTTCCAGCCTTCCGTGCAGGGATTCCAACAATTCGCGACGTTGGTTTTTCCTGGCCCAACCAGGAAATGGTGCATTCCGAATATTCCGGGCCAGACGAACACGGCTGGTGACCACCACCGAAGTTTCGGCAGTGTGCCCCGTCATCCAATCAGCTGGATGCTTAAGAAGTGTCTTAAACCGCATCATAACTCCGATTCCGTAACAGGTTCTTCCGCAACAACAGGGGTGACTTTCTCCAATTCGTCCCGCAAGCGGCCAGCTTCTTCGTAATTTTCAGCGTCAATCGCCTTCGAGAGACGGCTTTTAAGGTCGTTGAGTTTGGCATCGCGGGCCTGAGTCGCGACCAAGCCCGCCGGAATGTACCCGACATGGGCGCCTCCTTTGTGGAGGGTGGGAATCCTCTCGCTGATCTCTCTCGCGAGGGCATCGTAGCACTCCGGACACCCAAGACGTCCGACTTTCTGATAATTGCCGATTCCAAATCCACAAACGGAACATTCGGTGGATGAACCAAGAACCACCTCGGTCTCAGGAACCGACAGGGTATGATCGAGCACCTGCTCGGCCATTAACAAGCCATCGGGATTCGTGATTCCTTTTTCCTGAGCACAGGTCTCACAGAGGACAAACTTCTTCAGCTTGCCATCCGCGATCTGGGTATAAAAGACCGTCGCTTTTTCTTCACACAAGTCGCACTTCATCGACACGCTTAAGATAACCTCTCCAGTCGCGATGGCTACTGAAAAGTCTCGGCAGAATCAACAATCCCCACTGAATTGATCTTCATCTCAGCGAGACAATTCAGAATATCGATAAAACGTTGATATTCGCTGCCTTCGTCACTCCAAACATACACAGTTGGCCCCCAAAAAAAGATCTCTGACCAGATCCAATCGGGCTTTAAGAGTCGGCGAATCCGACCCGCTGCCACTCAACTCCACGATTTCTTCATTCTTTCCTAATTTCAGGGTGATTTCACCTTCCTTCTCCAAATTGATTCGGGGGACCTCCATCCGGGGGACTTTCCCGCGCTCACACCCCTGCTGAATAGTGAGACCTTGCTCCGTCCTTACGGTGGACCTTGCAACGAGGAAAAAATGAGGAGTGAAAAACTGACGTCCACCAATGATGAGATGTCTAATTTCGAGTCATCGGTTTTGAATTTTCTTTGAGATGGGGAGTGTTTTCTTTTCATGACTACTCAGGAAACAAATGAAGCCCCAATCTCCTTGGATCATTTCTTGCCCAATGATGAAGAGGCCCTAATCTTTTGCCACATGAACAATGCTCAATTTCTGACAGACATGTTTGGCCTCGAAGGCAAGACCGCCGTTGTCATCGGTGGAACCGGAGAACTTTGCTCCTACATGGCGCTGGGACTTGCAAAGGCCGGAGCCGAAGTCGTCCTCGTAGGCCGCAACGAAGAAAAGGCCAACCAACGGCTCAAAGTCATTCGCGAAGCAGGTGGCAAGGGCTATTTCGCCGCAGCTGATGCAGGAAACCGACAATCTCTCAATGAACTCCTCGACTCTGTCGTCGAGCAATCCGGCAAGATCGACATCCTTATCAATGGCGCGGGAATCAACTCCCCCACTCCGTTTGTCGAAATTACCGACGAAGAAGCGCTCAACATTTTTGACATTAACCTCGTCGGCGTCATGCGTGCCTGTCAGGTCTTTGGAAATTACTTCCTGAGCCGCGATGTCCAGGCCTCGATCATCAACCTTGGATCAATTTCCGGACTGAACCCGCTTTCCCGCGTCTTCACCTATTCAGCATCAAAGGCCGCCGTTCACAATCTCACCCGCAACCTCGCCCGTGAATGGGCCGATCGTGACATCCGGGTCAATACCCTCGTTCCCGGATTCTTCCCGGCTGAACAAAACCGGTCCGTTCTCGATGAATCACGAGTTGCGGAGATTCTCCGTCACACCCCGGCTTCACGATTTGGTAATCCCGACGAATTGATCGGAGCCACCCTCCTCCTCGCCTCAAACGCAGCAGGCGGATTCATCACCGGCACCGAAGTGGTCGTCGATGGCGGATTCAACTCGATGACGATCTAGCGCTCGAGTTGAAAAATTGTTTCCCCTTCGCGGTAATAGCGAAGGCGGTCGCGGGCCCGGTCTTCGAGATAACGGCGGTTATTCTGAAGTGCATCAGATTCGGCACGGAACTGCTTTTTCTTCTCAAGCAACTCCTGCTCCTGCGCTTCAGCATCCGCAAGCTCGTTCTCGATATCCTGCAACTTCTGATATTGCGGAATTGCCGGGATAATAAAGGAAAGAGAAACCACGAGAACAAAGACACCAAAGACAATCCAGGTCGGCTTGCCAATCAATCCACGCTTGGGCACATCCCGCGCGAACTCAGGATCACGCCGGGATTTGGAATAATATTTGCGATACCTGTGCGCCATCTCGGAACCTCTTTATCACAAAAAGTCGATAATTAGGAAGACTAAAATAAAATTCCCAAACAGAACCGAAAAAGCCACAAGGGGAAATTCCCTCGTGGCTTTGAAATTAATCGCGAAGTCAGATTAGACACTCACCTTCATTTTACCACCAAAGACCGCATTGCTGCCGAGAGCCTCCTCGATCCGAAGAAGCTGGTTGTATTTGGCGACCCGGTCCGAACGACTCATTGACCCGGTTTTGATCTGGCCGGCATTTGTGGCCACAGCAAGGTGCGCAATAGTGCTATCCTCGGTTTCACCGGAACGATGGGAAATCACTGCCGTGTAGGAATTTTCGTTAGCGAGTTCCACAGCATCAAAGGTCTCAGTCAGCGAACCAATCTGGTTTACCTTTACCAAAATCGAGTTCGCAACTCCAAGATCGATCCCCTTGGAAAGGAAATCAACGTTGGTCACGAAGAGATCGTCACCCACCAACTGAGTGTTGTGCCCAATGGCATCAGTCAATTGCTTCCAGCCATCCCAATCGTTCTCATCACATCCATCTTCGATCGAAAGGATGGGATATTTCCCACGCAGTTCCTTGTAGAAGGCAACCATGTCGGCTGAACTCCTTACGGAATTATCAGACTTGTGAAAAACATAGGCCCCCTGATCCCGGTCGTAGAATTCCGATGAAGCGACATCGAGAGCAAAGGCAATATCCTCGCCAACCTTGTAGCCTGCTTTTTCGATGGCGAGACAGATCGTATCCAAAGCATCCTCGGTGCTGTCGAGTTTCGGAGCGAATCCTCCTTCATCACCCACTGCGGTCGAGAGACCACGGTCGTGAAGGACAGACTTCAGTGAATGGAAGACTTCCGCACCGTAACGAAGCGACTCACGGAAGGTTGGGGCTCCAACCGGCATAATCATGAATTCCTGGAAATCAATCGGAGCATCAGAATGCGAACCACCGTTGATGATATTCATCATTGGCAAAGGGAGAACCTTGGCATTGGGGCCACCGAGATACTTGTAGAGAGGAAGCTGAACTCCAGAAGCAGCGGCGCGCGCTACCGCCATGGAAACACCCAAAATAGCATTGGCTCCGAGCTCTTTCTTGTTTTTGGTTCCATCAAGAGCCAGCATGGCACCATCGATGGCAGCTTGGTTCGTCGCATCAGCCCCAATCAACGCTGGAGAAATCTTGTCATTAATATTGGCAACAGCTCCCAGAACTCCCTTGCCAAGGTAGCGTGATTTATCTCCGTCCCGTAGCTCCCAGGCTTCATGCTCTCCAGTACTTGCTCCACTGGGAACAGCGGCACGACCGAAGGCTCCGCCGGAGAGTTGAACATCAACCTCGACGGTTGGGTTTCCCCGTGAGTCGATAATTTCACGGCCGCGGACTGATTGGATGGTGGTTTCTGACATGTTGTTGGTTTTAATAAATATCCTAAAGGCTCTTTTAAATGGCTTCGATTGATTCAACCGTCACCTTGATCATTTCCTCGGTATCGGTATCGCGAATCTCAACGGCTTCTCCAATGGATTTCCCGACAAGAATTTGACCAATCTCCGAAAGATAGGAAACGATATGCTTCTCGGGATCGGCATCCCAGGCTCCCAGCATTGTCATCTCACGCTCTCCGCCACCATCGATCTTCAAATTGATCTTGGTTCCGATATTGATACTGGAGGTATCCGCCCCGGCAAAATCGGTCGGACGAGCACGCTCAAGATCTCTTTCAAGATCGTTCTTACGGGCATTCAAGACGGTCTGCATTTGTTTGGCCGCATGATATTCAAAATTCTCTCGAAGGTCGCCATGAGACCGCGCTACCGAGATTTCCTTCACGTTGGCCGGAATGCGGTTGTTCACGAGGTCTTCGTATTCGGCCTTACGACGGTCGAGACTCTCCCAGGAAACCAGCAAAGTATCCTCCTTATTACCGGTAGCTTCGCCACTCACCATTTCCTGGGTTTCAGGAACGGTCTTGATAACACGAGCCATCAGGGACTTGCGGTCCAGTTCCGGGAAGGCCGGACTCGAGAGAAGCTTGCGGGCGAAATTTCGCACATCATTCAGCTCCATTCCATCGAGTAGGTCCGGAATCAACTCGCGATCATCCATGAGAAGATTTCCCAAACGTCCGCTGCGACGGGGACCGTCGTCCATAGAGTCCTGCTCGAGAACAGTCAGAATTACCGAACCAACAGCTCCGCCGAAGACTTCGGATGATGCCTTTTTCCGCTCACGGCAAATCCAGGCAAGAGAATCAGGCCCCAAGGCATGACGGGAAATGGCGATACGAATGTGCTCATTCAGCTTGGCCGCCTCTTCCTTTTCAGCAAGAAGCTTGGCAATCTCGGAAACTCCACGGGAGCTAATACGACCGAAGACTTTCAAAATCTGGGGAACCCAATCTTCGCCGAAGGCAACTGGAAACGCCTCCAGAATACGCTTCAATCGGGCAGCGGCTACCTGATTCAGGTCATCTGACAAAGTCGTTTCGGCAACGATCAGAATATCAGAAATTTTTGGAGCACTTGGCTCAATGGCGTCCTCTTGCTTCACCTCGTCAGCAATCTCATCGCGCAAGGCGACCAACTCCAATGATTGGGCCGGAGACAGCTTGACCAGCTTCAAGGCCGCATCATTTACGATTGCAAAAGCGGTCTTCAAGAGACCTTCTACCGAAGCCACCAAGGGCGCTTCTCGCTGAATGGCTTCGAGAGCTTTGACGCGCCCTTTTGCGCTCCGAGCCATCTCAAGATCCTCAACCAACGCTTCTCCCGGACTAGCGGATGCCTCCCGTAACACAAGCGGGTCGGTGCGCTTGGTGGGGACTGAAACCAACTTACTTTCCCTGAGTGCCTTCTTTGTCTTTTCCCACCACTTCTTATAAATACCTGCCTCAACGACACTGCCGGCCAATTCAGCGTCCAGCTGATCCATGGTCATGTAGCCTCCATGGCTGGCGATTGTTTTGGCCACGAGTTCCACGGGATTCGACTTCGCCAGTTCCTTAAGTTCGTCGATTTGACTTACCTTCTGAGCGCGAACATCATCTGGCTCAACCGCTTCGGTTTTTTCCAAAGCGAGCTTCAACCCCATCACTTTTCCTTTTTCCTTTTCAAAATCGATGGTGACTTTCCCTCCAAAGAGATCCCAGTCAGTGACGACGCCACCGCCATAACCTTTATGGATCCGATATGATCCCGGTGCTATTTTTGACAGCTTCTCTCCAACGGCCTCATTAATTCGGCCCGCTTCCACTAACTTCGCCACATCAGGATGCATGGCGCGAGCGTGCCTTTCTCACACCTGAAAAGCAAGAACTGATCGAAAACCTTTTAGGTTAGTCAAATTCACCCTCCCGTCAATTTGTTTCCTTCGGCTTTGGATCTCGTGCAATATACCTCACCCGACTCTTCCTCTCTCCTGACCCAGACGATGACTTTTGGACCAAGGTCATCTGCAAAACCATAAAAGGCTCCATCCATCGAGGCTCCAATGAATTGGACAGGTTGACAGGAGTTAACTCTTTGTCAAAAAGCGCTTTATCATCTTTTATTACCTTCAACCACCATCCATGAGGTCGTTTTTCCAGGGTGAAATGCTCTCCATTGACCGTCATTTCGGTCGTCTCCACCGAACTCTCAAGTCTGCGGGAACCTTGCTCAGGAATATCCCGCGATCCCCTGCTCGAAACGACATAGCTCTTGGATTTGGGCCATTCGGAGAGAACCAATGATAAGTTTTTCGGCTGATTATTCCTAAAAAATTCCACCTTCACCCTGTCTCCTGGCTTTTTCCCCCGTAATAGAACAACTAATTGTCCCCGACTGACCAGAATCTGACCGTCAAATTTCCACCACAAATCACCCTTCAGTCCACCAGATTTTTCTAGTGGTCCATTCCGGGCAACATGTCGAACACTCAGGCCCACCCCGTTAGCCACTCCCGCTGCCACTGATTCTTCGCCTTTAGGACAATGCAAAGATACACCAATCCATGGGAGCCTCCCCGCGAATAGCAAAGAACTCGAAAGAAAAAACAGACAAACGAAGGACTTCATTGATTACACAAGTTCTCTAAAACTGGCTTTTAGGCACCTCAATCTCGTAGCGATCTTTCTTTGACCAAGTAATCACGCTGTTGGTTCCCACTGGACGAATTGTCTCTTTCTCCACTTTCACCTCATTCCAAACTTCGCGGACCTCTCCCGCGTCATCAACATAGACGGAGGCGAGGCCTTCGGACACGGTCTTTGTGGGATGCTCAATAATATCGAATCCCGCCACATAGCTCGCAGACACCGGATCTTCTCCAACAAGATCCCGAGGATTGGAAACCCCTTTCCCCAGCCACCATCCGGACCCCAAACCTATTCCCAAAGCAACTGCCGCCGCCGCGGCGCTGGCCTTCCAGGTCAGTCCGGATCGATACGGTGTCAGATCATCCACTTCACCAGCTGCCAATTTGTCAATGAGCGCCGAACACGAAGCTTCACCTTCATCGGTAAGCCCACGCGGAAGCAATGATTCCAACTGCGATTCTAGTTCTTTTAGAGAATTATCCATGTCTGGAGTTTTTGAGATGTTTGAGTTTTTTCTGCAACTGCTCAAGAGCATAACGATATCGTGACGCTGCCGTGTTGTTTGATAAATTTAGGATCTTGGCGATTTCGGCAAAAGTGAGACCACCCCAGATTTTCAGAGTCAGAACCTCCCGCAATTTCTCCGGAAGCGACTGCACCTCTCTTCGAAGGATCTCCGCCTCCTCCTGATCCTCGGCGGCAGGATCCAACCAATGATCATCATCCTGTTGAAACTGAATGATCTTATGGTCCCGCTTTTCGCGGCGCCCTTTTCCGCGACCATGGTCCAAGCCTAGATATCTCAAAACTGAAAAAGCCAAAGGAAGATCTGGCGGTCTAAACTCCCTCTCCTCCTGATAATGCCAAAGTTTAATCAAGGCATCCTGCAAAACATCCTCTGCCTCCTCGGCACTTTGGCACCGCTGTCGGGCATAGGCCAACAGTCTGGGAGCATTCTCGCTCAACCACGACTTCCATTGCTTATTCAAATTCTGACCTTTAAGCGCCATTCTTCACACATGAGAATGCCTGAAACCAAACGATTTGTCTCCAAAAAGATGAAAAGCTTTAGGGCCGCGGATGGTGCTCGATACTGGATTTGAACCAGTGACATCTTGCGTGTGAAGCAAGCGCTCTACCACTGAGCTAACCGAGCATGATCCGGGGAAACCCGAAAGGCCCCGTTTGGGGCCTTTGTAAGACTGTCAATCAGATGGTGCGCGAGGGGGGAGTCGAACCCCCACGTCCAAAAAGGACACCAGATCCTTAGTCTGGCGCGTCTACCAATTCCGCCACCCGCGCTTTCAATCTGTTAACGGCGCAGCTCTTAAGCCCGGCTTTGCCTGCATGCAAGAAATTCTTGGAAGATTTCTAAAAAAAATTATGGACGGGGAGTGATTACTGTTTTGGTGTAACGGTATCCATTTTGTTCGATGAATTTGGCCTTAGCCTCCGCATTCGCAAAAGGACTATTCTTAAGAATTCGCAGACCCGGGTCCGAGATGACGGTAATACTCAAATCCACTGCGACCACCGAACCATTTTTGTAGGGAACACTATCCCTTCCATTAGCTTTAATTCTGGTTCCGTTAATAATGAACTCCCGAACGGCGTTCTGTCCTTTGGCCGTTGCCATAATAGGAATACGCACTGTTTTCTTGTCATTATCCCCATCGATATACTCCACGACGAAAGTCACCGTCAGTTCATAGATATTTTCGCAAATAAAATCAACGGGCTCGTTTCCGGTCGATTTCGAACGAAATGCAACCTCAAGATTCTCCTCCCCGAGAAGCCCTCGAAACGTCTCATCAGGATTAAGCAGGGCCCGATACATGACGAAGGTAGAGGTCTTCTCATCATCCCCTCCGAAAATTGGATCGGTGTATGCCAACTGATAGGATACCGCACAAACGTCTCCGCCTTTATCGACGGATTCCTTACCAACCTCACCATTATATCGATCAGCAGCAGCGGTGAAAAAAATCAAGCGGCCGGCATTTGGACTCGGCTGATCCTCCGGACCGACGTCGGTCTCCTTAGAGTCAGCATGCAGCCACTCGAATTCATTATTACGACGAAGAATCATCGATTCGAGATCACTTCCAAGGGCATCGAGCATAATTTTTGCCTGACTCGCTGCCCTGATTTCTGTCCGGGCCCCTCTCCAGGCGTCGATTGCAGTGCCGGTAATGGTGATGGTCAAAGTAACCAAAACAATCGTGATCGTCATGGCGACTAAAAGTTCGGCCAAGGTGAAACCCTTTCGTCGAGTCGAATGGCGGGTGGAAATGATCATAATAATGGGGAATTAAAGAAAACTAGCGACGAACTGTGAGATTCCGCGTGAACACCGGTTTGGTGAACTTCTCCGGATTGAACGCATTGGTGAGGAAATCGTAGGAAACCGTGGGAAGGGTGAAAAACTGAGCTTCATAGGCAATGACAGCCTCGGGATATTCATCCGGAGTGGCTGCAAAATCTTCACCTGGATCATAGGGATCGGTAATGACACCAATCTCTTCGGCCACCCGTAATCCCTCTCCCTCAAAGATTAACTGGGTCATTTTCACAAAGAAGACTCTTCCATCGACAGCACCCAGATCATCTTCCAGAAGCGGATCATCAACACGACGAACCATCGGCTGGATAACGTAATCCTCGCCAGCCAGCTGGATCTTTCCTCTATCGGTAGGCTCAAGCGTTCCATCAATGCGTATTTCCGCTGGATTACCCCGATACTTATAAATCAATACTGTGTTCCCTCTCTCATGAGATCTGGAAATCCAATTCATCGCCTTATAAAACGAGTTGCTGAGATAACGTTGTTCATCATCACCCTCCCTGATATTGGAAAGCTCCCTCTCAAGGGTCGTTTGGAGTCGACTGGCCTCATCGGCAGAAAGTGTTTTCCGAATTACCGTTGCAGCTGGTCCAAAAACCGCCAAAAACCCAGTAATCAAGACAACCAGAATCCCCAACGCAATGACAGATTCCGCAAGGGTAAATCCTTTCAGATGGGACTTTTTAAAATGCTTTTTCATGATGGCAAATAGTTGTGAAATTAGCCTTCGCTATCAATTTGGTCGATGTCTCTGATCATTGAGGTGCTTCCATTCCTCCAAATAACAAACCCCCCGATATTTCTCGTTTTTCCTAAAATCGCTCTTTCCTCGTTGTTGGGACGAGCCCCGTTTTCAAACACGAAACTTGCACCGGGAGTGGTGCAAATCCCCTGGGAATTGAACTCGATATAGTAACAATCCGCAGAATCAGACAGATCGTTGGACAACTGGAATCTATCCTTGGACCACTCATCGCCGGTCGCGACTTCTTTCCTGCTACGCTCCGCACTAAAATATACTTGGTCGGGCAAAAACACCGGAACCCCGGACCGAGACCAAGTTTGACTTTCGACGCCTGTTTCAGGATCTATTTCGTGATAAACAACCATCATCAGCCGGCGATAACGACTCCGCTCAGTCGGATCGTTATCATTCAGCTCCGAATGAATGATTAGCCTCGCAGTAGTCCCCTTCCCTTTGGCAATACTACGGGCAGAACTCACAAGCCCCTCTGCCAAGGCAATCCCGGAGGTGATTCCCTGACCTTTACCGATTTTCGAAATTCCAACCGACGCCAACGAGAGAAGAACGGCAATGATTGTCATCACGGCGAGCAGCTCGACAAGACTGAAGCCTTTCGAACCGATGCGGGTTCTGGATGTTGTCCTTAACATTTGTTGGATAAGAGATCGGCCTTAAACAGAGAGAGAGCAAGCAAAAAATTGTAGTTACACTGTAAATCACTCCTCGAAATGACCGCCATGCGGGGCAGACATCCACTGCCAAGCTGTTTCCACCATTGAACGTACCTTCGTGTGCTGTGCCTCCCACTCAAGAATTTCCTTCGCCAATCTGGGATCTGCAACAAGTTGCGCCGGATCGCCCGGACGCCGCTCCCCATACTTCACCGGCACCTTTCGTCCCGTAACCTCCTCCGCAATATCAATGATTTCTTTCACCGACACTCCAATTCCCGTCCCAAGATTGCAACGCACCGACTCTCCTCCACCGGCAAGATGCTTCACCGCCGCAGCATGGGCCGTCGCCAGATCCTCCACATGAATATAGTCCCGGATACAGGTTCCGTCGGGGGTCTCATAATCGGTGCCAAAAACCGTAAGATACTCAATCCCCCCCTGCGCCGCCTGGAGAACGAGAGGAATAAGGTGGGTCTCCGGATTGTGATCCTCTCCGATCTTGCCGTCCGACGAGCATCCACTTGCGTTGAAATAGCGCAGTGCGACACTCTTTAAGTTAAAAGCCTGATCACAATCCTCCAGGATCCACTCAACCATGAGCTTGCTCCTGCCATAGGGGTTGATCGGACTCTGGGGATGATCCTCGGTAAGAGGAATACTCCGGGGTTCCCCATAAGTGGCGCAGGTTGAAGAAAAGACAAAAGCCTGACAATTAAACTCAGCCATCACCTCAAGAAGAGTCAAAGGCTCCGCGGTATTGTTACGGTAATACTTCAACGGGGCGGTCACCGATTCCCCGACATAGGCAAAAGCCGCAAAGTGAATAACAGCCTCGAACTGGTGTTCCTTGAACAAGCGCCTCAAAAGCTCCCCATCACCCACTGCACCCTCAACGAAAACCACCTCGTTATCAACAATGGCATCACGATGCCCGTATACGAGATTATCAAGGACCACCACTTTGTAGCCCTCTGAGTTCAGCAAGCGAACCGTATGCGATCCGATATATCCGGCTCCCCCGGCGACAAGAATTGACTGCGATCCCATAAATTATTGCAAAGTCAATCAGCGCCTACTTTGACCGTCAACCACTGAGAAGTTTTCTAGCGTAATTGCGCCACGATTTCCGATTGATTTCGCATTCTCACTAAATCCTCCAAGGTCAGCATTTTTGGAAAAAACCTTGGAATCGAGACCCAACCAACCAAGCCCCCGGCAAAATGCAACAAGTGGGCGATTTGAAACAATTCCGGACCCAGCAGATCAACCAAGCCCCCTCCCAAGTCACCAAGAAGGGGAATCCCCAATGAGGGCGTCGCCACAAAAAGAAGCACACTCGCAACCAAAATCCCCTTAGCCAGATTGTTGGCCGAAACCGGAATAAAAAGCATTCGTGAACCTGGAGAGAGGGCGAAATAAGCCAACAAAAGACCCATAATTCCTCCCGACGCTCCCACCAGAGGGTCTCTGGGCATCCCGTCGAAAACGGCTTGAGCAGAAATATGAATCAATCCCGAACCAATACTCACCGCCAAAAAAAGCACCAAGATCCTGAAACTACTCAGGACGTGACTCAAGCGGGCACAGCTATAGTAAAATAAAATCACATTAAGAACGAGATGTCCCCAATTTCCATGAAGCCAAAAATATGTAAATAGCTGCCAGACATGGCCGGACGTAACGCCTTCCCAAGTCAGACCCAGCTGGATATAAAGCGATCTCAACCCTTCTTCCGCTCCATCGGGAAAAACACCTCCCGTCGACATTACCACGATATGGATAATGATCATCGCAACCGACCCGATCGTTGCACAATTGAACCCCGGTGCCTGAAGCAATAACCACTTTCCCTTTTCTTCGTCCAATTTATCCATGCTTCTCATACTAATGACCACTCAGTCGGCGATTTGCTCACCGAAATCTAAATTAATCATGGGCGTTTCCTTTTTTCGGGCCAATCAAAATAAATCCCGGGGAATTCTCGCGACTCGCGGCCAATCCTCTGGTTAACTCCCCCGAAGATTCATGGGGAATATTCAGGATGCCAATGATGAAGACGTAGCTTGGATGGCCCGCATCGCAAAAGGCGACGACCAGGCCTTCCGTCTCCTCGTAGAAAAGCATCAAGGCGCAGTCATTGGAACTGTGGCCAAAATGACCAACGGCTCCGCCGATACCGAAGACATCGCCCAACAAGTCTTCCTCCGAATCTGGAAATCAGCCAAACGCTACCAACCGACGGCCAAATTCACGACCTTCCTCTTCACCGTCACCCGAAATCTCGTTTTCAACGAAACGGCCAAGAAATCCCGACGAAAAGAATTTTCCATCGAAGAGCAAGAGGACGACTGGCATCGCTCAGTCGCCTATTCAGACGAAACTTCCCAACCCGATCAAAAGCTCGCCCAGTCGGAGATGAAAGAGGTCGTAGACATCGCCATTGCCCGCCTTCCCGAAAAACAGAGGCTCGCTGTGATTCTTCGTCGCTACGAACAAATGCCCTACGAGGAAATGGCCACGGTCCTGGAACTCTCGGTTCCTGCCGTGAAGAGCCAACTCTTCCGCGCTCGCAATAGCCTCCGCGAAATGCTCTCAGATTACCTTAAGGATTAGGAATCACCGGCTTGGGAGCATCAGTAATCGGGCCCCATGGCAATTCCCCCAAATCGATTTTCTGCATCTCATAAGCGTAAACGGCATCCTCATTTCGAGGATCAATCGTGACAGCCAGATCGATCAAACAGCGCGCCAGCAATCGATTTACATTTCCCTTCTGCTGATAAAGAAATTCAGCACGCGTGACAAACAAGGTAGCCAATGTCTTGGGCCCGTATTGCGTCTCAAGAGTTGTGGGCATCACCCCCTTCTCTAATTGAAATTTAAGAATCACCGCCCGCTTATTTCGAGGCGACAGGTGCATAGCCACGGCCAGGGCCTTCCGGGCAAAGCCCAAGGAATCCTTGTTCGCCTTCATACGCACAATTTCATTCGCCGTGAAAATAGCCAGATTAGTGGCATAAGTATCCTTCTCCCGGTCGTTCATCCCAGCTTCCTTAAAAATACTTTCTCTTACGATCGGAGCCTTAAATTCAAAGGCACGCTTTTCTTGTGCCTCGATAGCAAAACAAAAAAGTAAAAATAAGGACACTTGCCCAAGCAGACGCATGGACGATATTGTCCCCACGATGTCAACAAACGCAAGCGCCAAGGATAAACTCCGCTCTGCGATCAGATCATCGCTTGCCAAAATCTCTGCGCCTACATTGCAAGCTGCGTCCACAGGGATATCGCGTTCCATCACTCTTGAAAGCGGAACAAACTGTGCCCTTTTTTCCGGAACTTCCCGCGAACCCCAACTCCTCTCTCTCCTTTCCAACGAAAATATCCAGTGGTTCCTCCCCAGAGTTACCGGGCTTGGGTCGATGACCTTCCACCAGGTCACCAGTCACTGTAATCTGACCATCGGAAAGTTTGGTATTCTGGAACCCCTGCCATCCGCCCCCGAAATCACCCCCGACAATCTCGATACCCTGATCTGCCCGGGAATCGCTTTTTCTCCATCAGGAATACGTCTTGGCCAGGGAGGTGGATACTACGACCGCTATCTCACAAAGACCATCAAGGCTCGTCTGATAGGTGTGGCCTTCGACCTTCAAATTCAGGACATGCTCCCAAACGACCTCCATGATATTGCCATGCACGAAATCATCTCGGAATCCCGACACCTCAGGATATCGAATCCGGGACAACGAGGTTGAAGTCCGGAATGGTTACCCTGACTTTCGCGCCATGCTCCGAAGTCCCAAAAAAAGAACCACTCACCCTGCTGTCTTTTCCAATAACGTGGTAGGAATTATAAGAGAACCGTTCTCCCGGAAGTAAAAACGGGTTTTCCCCAACGACGCCACTCCCCTCAACCACCATCATCTCTCCTGTCACATCCTTTAAAATCCACTTCCGCCCCCAAATAGTGAGAGCCTCGTTCGAGTCGTTGATGATCGAGATAAAGTAAACAAAGGGGTAAGGCCTCTCTTCCGGAGCCTCAAGATTCGGATTGTAGATCACCTCTTCAACCTCGACTCTTAGTCCTGAAATTTCCTGATACCCATCTGGCACGACAGCAGATTAGCAATCAAAGGGGACTCGGCAAGCCCATCTATCTTCAACTGAATTGCACAATCCCCTCCCTTCCCGCTCGATATCCTTTTTCCCTGTTCAGCTGCCCATCTTTCCTCAATCTCTTACTCCATATTCTTCCCTCGATTTCTGGTCACACTTTTGGTCATTGGCCTCTCGCACTTTCTCTCAGCCGCCGCCGACTGGGAAAATAAAACCATTTCCCGACAGAACAAGGCGCTTCCAGCCGATTAGGAAGAATGGCGTCCGGGGAAGGTCAGTTCGGCGATGCCGGACTTGTCCAATTCACCGAGGCCTTCGGAAACCATCTTGTCGTATTGGGCTTTGGTTGCATCGTTGACAGGAAGAGAGATTCCAAGACCATTGGCTATATCCTGGGCAATCCCGGAATCCTTGGCAGCGTGTTCAGCAGAGAACCAGCATTCGTGATCGCGGTCGCGCATATCTTCCGCATCGGTCTCAAGAACACGACTATTTGCGCCGGTCTGTGAGAAGATGTTACAGATCAGATCGATGTCGATTCCCAGCGCACTGGCGAGACCAAGACCTTCGGCGAGGCCGGCAGTATTGATATTCATCACCATGTTTACGAGAGCCTTCACTTCAGCGGCTTTACCAATCTCACCGCAAAGACTAAGATTCACGGAAAGTTGGTCGAGGATCTCCTTGTGAGTATTGAAGACCCCTTCGTCTCCACCAATCATGAGGAAGAGCGACCCTTCGCGGGCCTGTGAAATTGAGGAAGCCATCGCTCCCTCGAGAACGTCGGCATCAACAGCCTTACCGGCAGTATAGACCTCTTTGTGTATACCGGGCGATAAAGTCGCGCAGTTGATGAAGGTCTTGCCGGAGGAGTCAACGAGGAGGTTATCTCCGTCACCAAGGAAGATGGCTCGCATTGCATGATCGTTGGTGACGACAGTGAAGATGATCTCTGCTGCTTCGGTCACTTCGGCAAGAGTGGCGCAATCCTTTGCTCCCAGCTCTGCCGCGATCTCGGCAGAAGCCTCTTTGTTCACATCATAAACAGCGGTGATTTCATGGCCGCAATCAAGTTGAAGATGACGAGCCATATTGGCTCCCATGCGGCCGACGCCGACAAATGCTACTTTACTCATGAGTTCGGTTATTAATTAGGTTGGTAGTTTGTTTATTTAAATTCTGGAAAGAAAGGATTGTGAGCTTTTTCTTCACCCACGGAAGTCATGGGACCATGCCCGGGACAGACGACGGTCTGATCTTCGAGAGTGAAAATCTGTTCACGATTCGTGGCAAGCGCATCTTTGAAGGAAACGACCCCTCCACCCATCGATTGGGCAAAAAGAGCATCACCGACAACTGCAACCGGACGGTCGAGACCATGAACAACGTAAGTCGTTCCCGCAGGTGAATGCCCCCAAGTGAGACGCGTGGAAACACGAAGTGTTCCGATGGAAAAGGTATCACCGGCAGCAAAACGCTCGGCTCCAGCGACGGGTTCCTTTCCATTCACAAGAACTCGAATCCCGGGATTGGCCGCGATCACTTTCTCCCGATCAATGATGTGATCAATATGGGTGTGGGTAATGAAGAGCGTCTTGATTTCCACACCTAATTCCTTCGCTGCCGCAAGTGCAGGGTCCGCGTTCGCTCCAGTGTCAAAGAGCGCCGCTTCCTTCGTTTGCGCATCCCAAATTAGGTAAGCGTTCACAGTCATCTCGCCATCGAAGTCAGTGTTGAACTGCTTGAGTCCATCAAGCTCAACATCCTCCGGACGCCAGGAACGATTACCAAGCTCGACAAGGCTATCCGCATCGAGGCCCAGCGAAGGGGCCACCGCCCGAACTGCGTCTTCATTGAATTCACCATCCTTCAACTTCGCAATAAGATCCTCGTCCACATTGGTGAGAAAGGACAACACACCGTCAGCCATCCCCGTTCCCCGGAGTGTCTTGCCGATGACATCTTCAAAAAAATCTTCTAATTCTATCATGATTCTTGGAGTAAACTATTTCTTGGGAAAAAGTGTGATTAGGCGACCTACCTTGCTGTGTTCAGAAACGTAAATCTGCCCCCGGGGTCCCCACTTGATCCCATGAGGAGCGGAAAACCTGCTGTCTCGCAATTGATGGGTAGGCACAGTATTGATCCCCCATTGCCTCTTGTTCGGATTATCCAGTAAAGCCGCGACGACCTTTCCCTCTTTGTCCATGAGAATGACACGTCCTTCGATTTCGGCAACCGCTGCGTAGTCGCCCTGCACATCAACATCAGCCGGACGCCGCATGGAAGTGGTGCCATAAATTCCGATCCAGGTAAGATCAAGAGTGAGATGGATCATACGGCGACCATCCCGGTCGCAAACGAGAATGCGGGGCTGGTCATAGCGAAAATCCATGGCCGCTCCATGACAAGCCGAGAACTGGTCCTTGCCGGTTCCCCCGCCCCCGTATGTTTTCACCAGACTACCATCGGGTTTGAGTTTGTGAATTTTTTTTGAACCATACCCCATGAAGAAAAAGAGGTGCCCTTTGGGGCCCACAAGAACTTCGCTCAGCCCCTCCATCCCGCCTTCGATTTTTCCGGTCTTCTCATTAGGAAGGGTGGAAGCAATATTGCCTTCGAGATCAAATTTAACCGCTCGGTTGGCTTGATACTGAGCCCCCCAAAGAAACTCCTTTCCATTTTCTTCAACGGCAGTGAGCGAGTGAAACTGCTGCAGTCCAGGCTTGAGGGTTTTGATGAATCTCCCGTGTTTATCGAAAACGGCGACTCCTGCATTAGATTCTATCGAAACATAAACATTGCCGGATTTCACAACAGCCAAATCGCCGTGGAGTGGTCCGATATTCTTCCCCCCGGGAAGCGACCCCCATCCAGGAACAGTAACAAACTTGTGCCCTTCAGGTCCGGTGACAGTCGCGGTGGTGACGATATTGCCTATTCCAGTGGCGTGAACGTGCCCCTCGTGCGCGAAAACCGGAGCAGCAAGCGTCAAGGCCGTCGTGATCATTCGAAACAGGTTCATGAGGGCAGTATGCTGTCTGACAGGACTACCGGGAAAAGAAAAAAGTGAGCGAGAATTGCCTCCTTCCCCAGAATTAATACTGCGTTTTTTGCTCTATTGCGCATCTTTAACGCGATGCGAATCGCCTTCGACAATACCTACGCGCGACTCCCCGGAAGATTCTACTTCAAACAGGAAGCCGCGCAGGTTCCCGGGCCAGAAATCATCCAGATCAACACCTCACTGGCCAAGAACCTCTCGCTTGACCCTGATGAGCTCAAGTCCGCCGAAGGTCTGGCTTTCCTCTCAGGTAATGCGACTCCGGAAGGTGCCGATCCTCTGGCGCAAGCCTACGCCGGACATCAGTTCGGCAACTTTTCCCCGCAGCTCGGAGACGGACGGGCACTCCTCATCGGCGAACTTCTGGATCAATCTGGCAAACGGTTCGATCTCCAGCTCAAGGGATCTGGACCCACGCCCTTCTCCCGTAGCGGTGATGGCAGGTCCGCCCTCGGCCCCGTTCTACGGGAATACATCGTGAGCGAAGCGATGGCGGCCTTTGGCGTCCCCACCACCCGCGCTCTGGCGGCGGTTTCGACCGGGGAACCCGTCCACCGTCAAGACGGACCGGAACCCGGAGGGATCTTCACAAGAATCGCGGCGAGCCATATTCGTGTGGGGACCTTTCAATACTTCTATGGCCGCAACGATGCGGAAGCGCTTCAGATTCTGACCGACTATACCATCGAGCGCCACTATCCTGAAGCTAGTGATCCCATCGAGCTCCTTCGAGCGGTCATCGCAGCTCATGCTTCGCTGGTTGCGCATTGGATGTCGTTGGGATTCATCCATGGCGTCATGAATACCGACAACTGTGCCATTTCCGGGGAGACCATCGACTTCGGCCCATGCGCCTTCATGGATCAATTTCATCCGCAATGTGTCTTCAGTTCGATTGATCGTAATGCGCGCTACGCCTGGGGAAACCAAGCCAGTATTGCGCACTGGAATCTCATGCGCTTCGCGGAAACGCTTCTGCCCTTGATTGATTCCGATACAGACAAAGCCATCACTCTGGCTGAAACCGAACTCAAAGCCTTCGGAGACCTGTTTCAAAAAGACTATCAAACACGCTTCCTTCAAAAACTTGGACTTCCTGAAACCTCATCGCGTGACGAGATTGACCGATGCCTGAAACTTCTCACCGAACAGCAAATCGATTTCACTCTTTTCTTCCGACGCCTCACCCAATTCGCCGCGGGAGAATCAAGCGAACCGCTTGCCGAATTATTCCCTGACAAAGTCACCTTCAAGGACTGGCTCAACGATTGGAATCGATCATCGCTCGACGTCTCGAAGATGCGTGAAGCCAATCCCATCCTCATTCCAAGAAACCATCGCGTGGAGCAAACTATCCAGGCAAGCTACCAAGGGGACCTCGCGCCTTTCCATCGACTCATCGATGCCTTAAAGAGTCCCTTTACCGAACAAGAGGAATACTCCGATCTCGAAACGCCTCCTCGTCCCGAGGAGGTCGTTCACGAAACCTTCTGCGGAACCTAAAGCCCGAATTCCTTCAGCTTGGGCTCGATCGCCTCGGCCCAAATCTTGTATCCCTCTGCTTTTGGGTGAAGGAAGTCAGGCATGATTGCCTTGGGCAAAACTCCATCCTTATCGAGGAACTTGCCCCCGATGTCCATGAAGTGAACCCGCTCGCCATCAGCAAGTTTTGCGATGCGTTCATTGATGGCATTGTTGATCTGTCGAAGCTTCCCATCGGGCTTGTGGTCACGAGGAAAAACACCTAAGAGTAAAACTTTCGCTAGGGGACAACGGGCACGAAGCGCGGAGAGAATTCGCTCAATTCCGTCGGCGGTCTCACTCGGATCCTGCTGACTATGTCCGGTATTATTCGTGCCGATCATCATCACGATGGCCTTGGCATCTTTCTGCTTCTGCAACTCACGATTATTGATCCTCCAGAGAACGTGTTCGGTCCGATCCCCCGAAAAACCAAGGTTCAAGGCTTTGCGCCCGCCGTAGTATTTTTCCCAGGTGGCCTTACCGGCACCCTCCCAGGAATGCGTGATGGAATCACCAATGAAGATGAGATCGTGGGACTGCTTGCGAGCTTCCGCCACTTTCTGGGCGTGGCGCTTTTTCCACCATTCTTGGTTATTTCGATCAGCGCGAAGGATCGCCGAGTGCGCACGATACTTGCCCTTCAGCTTGGCATACTCCTGCTGAAGTTCACTGAGCTTCGCTGTGTAAGCGGGGTCCTTATGAACACTCCTCATCTGCTGCGGATCTTTCTTAAGATCGAACAACTGCCACTCTTTCGTTTTGGGAACATAGAAGGCGGTGAAGTCTTCCGTGCGCACTCCATCATGAGCTGCCACCTGATGGGTCCGCTCTCCGTAGTAGGTGTAGTAGATCGATTTCCGCCAATCATCTGGAGCCTTGCCACTATTCTTGAGAACGGGAACTAGGCTCTTTCCTTGAAGATCTTTGGGAATCTCCGCTCCGCAGACATCGAGGAAAGTTGAAGCGTAATCGATATTTTGGATGAGCGCCTTTGACGACGAACCCGGCTTAATCACGCCAGGCCAGCGAATCACGAAGGGCATCTGAAAGGACTCTTCAAACATCCATCGTTTGTCGTACCACCCGTGTTCACCCAGATAAAACCCCTGGTCCGAGGAATAGATCACAATCGTGTTTTTTGCTAAACCAGACTCATCGAGGTAATCGAGAATCTTTCCAATCCCTTCGTCCATACTGCGAATCGTCGCAAGATAGTCTTTGATATAGCGCTGGTATTTCCACCGAACGACATCCTTGTCGGTCAGCTTATCCGCTTTCATGTCCGCGATGAATTTCTGGTTCTGCGGCTCATAAACGGCATCCCAGGCTTTCTTCTGCTCGGGCGTCATTCGCTTGTATTCGCCATTAGCGAGCCCACTCATAAAGTGATTGGGAAAGGGGTTCTTTTCATGGAACTTCATGTCCCAGCCCCAGAACATGTGCTTGTCGATTCCCATGGCGTGTTCTTTGAGCACGGAAGACCGATTTTCATATGCATCAAACAATGTGTCCGGCTCAGGCATGGTGACGCCGTCAAACATCTTGATGTGACGCAAGGCCGGCGACCAGTTACGGTGAGGGGCCTTGAACTGCGACATCATCACAAAGGGTTTACTCTTATCGCGGCCATTCTTGAGCCATTCGAGAGAAAACTCGGTCACCTTGTCGTTGCCGTATCCCTCGTAGCGCTTGCGGCTCCCGTCCATTTCAATGAAGTCCGGATTATAGTAACTCCCCTGCCCTGGAAGAATTCGCCAAAAGTCAAAACCAACGGGATTCGAATGAAGGTGCCACTTTCCGATCATTGCCGACTGGTAGCCTGTCTTACCCAAAAGCTGGGGAAAGGTCTGCTGCAACCCATCGAAGTGCGAAGAGTTGTTATCGAGGAAGCCATTCATGTGACTGTGCTTTCCGGTCAGAATAGAGGCCCGGGAGGGCCCGCAAATCCCATTGGCGCAGAAGCTATTGGTGAAAATCAAGCCCTCCTTGGCAATGCGATCAATCGACGGCGTCGGAGCAACCTTGTCAAAAAGTCCGCCGGGATAGCAGGAAATGGCATTCGGAGCGTGATCGTCGGAAAAGAGGAAAAGGATATTGGGGCGCTCCTCGGCACTCGCCATTCCAGGAAGGAGGCTGAGTGCAGAAAGAAGAGCACGTTGGGGCCGAAGCCAGAGGGTCATGTTCATAAAGTTATCTGTGGACCGGATGATAAGGCAATGGAACGACCGGGATACAGCGCCTTTTTCAGGAGATTGCTCAAATACGAAAAAAGCCCGGAGAACGAATCTCCGGGCTTTTCAAAATTGATTAAGCCTTACTCGCTGTCGGCGAGATAGCGCTCGGCTTCAAGAGCAGCAGCACAACCCTGTCCAGCCGCCGTGATAGCCTGACGATAGACATGATCGGCGACATCACCCGCCGCGAAAACCCCCGGCGTTTTGGTTCCGGTGCTGTGCGCGTTTTGCAGAATATAACCACCTTCGTCAAGATCGACCAAATCACCCACAAACTGACTATTGGGAACGTGACCAATGGCCACGAAAACACATTTCACTTCAAGCTCGGACTCATCACCTGATTTCAGATTTTTTAGAGTGGCCGCTCGAACTTCGCCAGCCTCATCAGTGAGATACTCAGTGATCGCAGAATCCCAAACCGGCTCAACCTTCTCGTTGGCAAGAACACGGTCAGCCATGATTTTAGAAGCGCGAAGTTCATCGCGACGATGAATGAGATATACCCTGGAAGCAAAACGCGTAAGGAAGTTGGCTTCTTCACAAGCCGAGTCACCTCCACCAACAACCGCGACCGGGACGTCACGGTAAAATGCACCATCACAGGTCGCGCAGGAAGTCACTCCGTGACCGACCAACTCCATTTCGTTCTCTAAGCCGAGATAACGAGGAGCTGCTCCGGTAGCAATAATGACGGTCTTGCTCTGAAGCTCGTCCGAGTCAGTCTTGATCGTAAAGGTTCCATCGTCGTTCTTTGCAATTTCAACGACCTTCTTATATTCTACCCGGGCTCCAAACTTCTCAGCCTGCTGTTGCATCCGGCCCATTAGCTCAGGGCCCATCACTCCCTCGGGAAAGCCCGGGAAGTTTTCCACTTCGGTCGTGGTCGTGAGCTGACCGCCGAGTTGAGTGCCCGAAAGGACAAGCGGAGAAAGATTTGCGCGACCAGTATAAATGGCAGCCGTCCAACCGGCACAACCGGTTCCAATAATAACAACGTTTTCCATGATTTTTGAGAGGGTATGAAGAGAAATTTAATTCCCTGAAAAAATTCTTTAAGCAGGAGCACCCACAATTTCCCCTGGCAAAGAGTCGTCGTCCTCATCTTTGGACTCTTTCGATTCCTTTGGAGCTTCCTCTATCTTCATTTCTTCGGGCACCTCGGGAGGTGCTGGTGGATTGGGTGGATCTTTCATTTCGCCGTGCTCAATGAGATCACTAATGTGATTGGCGTCGAGGGTTTCGAATTCCATCAGGGCCTGAGCAATCAATTCAAGGAGATCTTTCCGCTCTCTAAGTTCCTTTTGCGCCACGGCATAGGACTCGTCGATAAAGCGCTTAATCTCTGCATCGATCTGTTGCGCGGTGGCTTCAGAGTAATTGTTGGAATGATTCATCATGTCCTTAGCGAGGAATCCTGCGCTTCCACCGTCGCCATATTCGATCATGCCCATCTTGTCGCTCATTCCCCATTCGCAAACCATGCGGCGAGCCAGGCTGGTTGCCATGTGGATATCGCCACTGGCTCCGCTTGCGACATCATCAAGCATGATCTCTTCCGCCACACGCCCGCCCATCAGCACGACCAGTTGCGCGAGCATTTCCTTTTTGTGATAGCTAAAACGATCGCCCTCAGGAAGGAACATTGTGGAGCCCAGAGAAGGACCACGAGGAATAATCGTCACCTTGTGAAGCGGGTCGGTATGCTCGATCACTTCATTCAAGATGGCGTGGCCAGCTTCGTGGTAAGCAGTCTTGAGTTTATCCTCCTCGGAAAGGGCCATACTGCGACGTTCACGCCCCCAACGGACTTTATCACGGGCCTCCTCCATTTCGGCCAGAGTCACCGCCTTGATCCCTTTACGAGCCGCAAGAAGAGCGGCCTCATTGATTAAATTGGCCAGTTCAGCTCCCGAGAATCCCGGAGTTCCTTTGGCGATCACCCCGAGGTCAACACCCTC
>JAQWZU010000037.1 GCA_029253285.1 Akkermansiaceae bacterium
CCAATGAATACGAGCGAAAGGACATCGTCCCCTCAGGCCCCCTACTCGACAAAGTCACAATCGAGGGCGACAAAGCCACTCTCAGTTTTCATCACGTGGGCGAAGGCCTCGTCAGCAAGAGCGGAGACAAAACGTTAAAGTTCTTCGAACTCGCCGGAGCCGATGGCAATTATGCCCCCGCAGACGCCCACATCGAAGGCGACAACGTTGCCGTCCAAAGCAAAGCCATCCCGAAACCTCTCTACGTCCGCTACCTTTTCCGAAAGCCCAAACCCAATCCCGAAGTGAGCCTCCTCAATGCCGAGGGGCTTCCTGCCTCTTCTTTCATGACCGACAACTTCATCCCCAAACGAAATGGCGGACTCAAACCAGCAGAAGCACGCCGCCTCGAACGCGAAAAATCCAAGACTAAGGATTAAAAATAGTCTCAAAAAAAATCCGAACCACCCCCACCGAACACCTCACTCAAAAAGGAAAGTCCCAGCAGTATGATAGGCCATAAAAACATCTGTCAAATGTATACGTCTACGTTCACGCTTGTGCTAATTGGAATGGTTTGCTCGGTTGTTCCGGTAGTCGGTCAATGTTGCCTTGGAGCACAGAATTCGGTCACTCACAGCCGCGACGGTCGCTTTCGAGTCGAAGCAATATCACTCACGGGCACTGGGCACAGCTGTCATGGTCCCTATAAGTTTCGCTTTCGAACGCTTCGAATCGACCCCCATGAAAAGACCGAGGAAGTAGGCGTCTTTGAACGAGCTTGGGACACGGACAATCACTTCAACATGGCCGTTTGTGTGTCGCCGACAGGAAACGGGTTCGCCTTGAGCTCCTCGCTCGAAGACCCGATTATTTTCTTTGCTCCAAATGGCACGGTTTTGGCGAAGATCGAGCAGGATAAGCCGAATATTGTGTGTAACGAAGATCGCACTCCCATCATACTCACAGTCTCCGGTAAGACTCAATTCGGTCCACGACTTACAAAACTTTGGTTGCCCTTGTTTCACATTACCGGTCCCGAAACCGAGTGGGGCTTGGGTGAGCAAACCGCGATAAAGGATAACGTCATCTTTGAGACTATCCAACCGGGAGAAGTTCGCTGGTTGTTGCGGATGCTCAAGTGGCGACCAGACCTTGGTGCACTCGAAGCGGGCCGCGTGAAAGAGTTGATTAAACAATCGGACGAAGCAGGTCTGATCGAGCTCGGACTCTCCGCCCTGCCACTCGTTGAAGCGAAGCTCGCAACGGAAGAGCAAGTCTCCCTGCGGCGTGTGCAACAAGAGATTGTCCGGCGGCTATGCGGTCACCAAGATGCCTGGCGAAACCTTGACTTGTTAATAACGCTGCGCGAGCACCCCAACAACTCTCTGCGAGAATGTGCACTCAACCAATTGCGGGCATTACTCCCTAATGGAGACCCTACTGCCGACTGGGTTCAACAGAATCGCGGGCACTTGAAATGGGACGCCAAACTTAATGCCTATCGCCGATAACCGCGCGAACCCCGGCAGAATCTTAAATCGGTGAAATCCCGTGCCACACAAGAACCAAGTTTGCCTAGCCTGCACATCGAGTATAAAAAATGGCTCCGCGACTCGTTGGCAGTCCGGACAAAATCTGTTGTTTTCCGGAAGCGTGGGCGCGTGATGAGCCAAAAGCAAATTCCTGGCGACAATTTAGGTGACTGAATGGGCAAAACCGATCAGTTTTCCTGCGGCGGAGTCAGAAAGATGACCTGCGTCAAAAAGAATCTATTTATGAAAATATTCAAACCTCAGACAATTAAGGCAATCCTCGCCAGCTTCATTACCTTCAGCAGCCTGCAAGCGAGTGAAGTCATCTACGGTAATTTCACGCGAGATCAGGGCATTAACCTCGTGGAAGTCCCGGTTCTGAGCCTTAAAGAAGGCGAACTATTTGAAGTGATCAGCGCGAACGCAAGAACACCTAAAACGGTGATCAACATTAAGATCAAACCTGAAGGGACAGAGTCCTTGATGTGGCAAAGATGGTGGGTCGTTAATGACCGTGCTACGAGGCTACGTAACACCATGAGTGACGGGACCACATCTGAGCCACCTTCTCAGCTTGCGGTAGGTCCCTGTGACATAGTCTTGAGTACCTTTTCCACAGACAGTCCCGCCACAGGACCATATCGAATCAGCTACAAAATTACCAAACCTTCGCCAGTGAACACCTCGCCTCCCATCCTGCTGCCACCCACCGAGGACCCGTCAAAAAATTGGTTTGTCAAACTTCAGGTGTCTACCGACTTGAGAAATTGGGAAGATGTCGAAGCGGGGCAATTCCTCGGCTCAAACACCGCACGTTTTTTCCGAATCCAAACCTCCGAAGAAGGAGGCGAATAGGTTGATATTTTTAAGGAAGCTCACTTCCCACCTCAGAGGCGGCCCTATATCATGGTCCGCCTCTTTATATTTTTGAAACACTGCCGGGGCTCTGGCGATCAAGGTGAAAAGGACTACCAGTTAGAGAAAGAGGAGAACCCCCTTTCTCCCCCGTGTATTCCACCCAACCCAGGTTTCTGCGACCTTTCCTCCAAAAGCAAATTCCTGGCAGTAGGCTGTCAAAACAGGTCACACTCGCGGTATTTACGCTTGAAAATTTCGGTCTTAGATCCGAAATTAGTAACTCGTATTCAACTGGGATTCGGCCTTCCGCCTTGCGGGCGGGGATCCTCCGCAAATTCAAATTAGAATCGATCGAGTGAGCACCTTTACCGAAGAGCATCTCGCCACCGCCCAAAAGGCATGGGGCGACGGCATCGTCCGTATCTCCACTGCGCACAAGAATGGCGAAGACTATGAGCAAGCCGCCAAGGAGCACATTCAAAACCTCTACAACTACGGCGCCTCGCCGGTGCTGTTCAAGCCGACGCTGGCGGCCGAGGTCCAATTTCGTGGGACGTTCGAAGAGGCTCTCTCCTATTTTGTTGCCACCAACAAAGTCTGCGGAGAAGACGGCGGCTTCGCAATCAAAGGTTGGACCGCAGTCCGCTTCGAAAACACCGCGGTGCTCCTTAACGGCAATACCGCCATGGCGATGGGCAACTACTTCTTCACCGATTCGCAGGGCGAACTGGTGAAGGTCGAATACTCGTTCGGCTACGTCCTGGACGATCAGGGCGAGGTCAAGATCGTGCTGCATCACTCGTCTGTCCCCTACGCGGGACAGGCTGCCCACTGACTGCCGCAAGGAGGCTGGCGAGCTAGTTGCCGTCAACGCGGAAGAAGGCATCGGGTGCGTTCTCCAACGGGCCGACTAGCGGAAACGTTACGGTCATGTGGTCAGCATCGTCAGGATTCTCATCACTTTCCAGCAAAACGCTGTCGTCTAAATCAGCACCCCAATCGATCAGGTCGAAGGAGTAAAAAACAGAGTAGGACGCCGCTCCCGTCTTGGTCCAAGTCAGGGTCACTGTTGGGCCCGAATCTCCGTCGGGATCGTATTCAAGCTCGGTGATGGCAAAGGGAACACTGGGGCCGGTCGAACCGATGATTGCGAGATTGTCGAACCCGGCATGGTTGCCCGTTTCATCAGCACCTCCGAGTTCACCACCATCAATTTCGAGGCGATATGTCCCAGGTGCACCCAGCGGAATAGGAGCGGCAAATATCAGCGACACGGGGGTCGGGGATCCGGCGGGAGTGAGAGGTTGGCCATTTGCCACATCAAGAATCGAAGCGGTCCCCACAACAACATTAGAAGGGTCGTAGAGAGTAATGGTGAAGTCGGATCTCCGCCCGACGTTTTGAACTCCTCCAGCATTCAACGACCAATGATCAAAAGTCACCTCCGTCAGGGTCACCGAACTTCCCGCAGCCGCGGTGAGGTTGACGGAAGTTCGCCACCAGGTATTCCCATTGCCGACATTGATTTGCGGCGCAAATTGATTCTGATTGAAATCGTTCGAGTTAAATAAGTTTTGAGCGTTTCCACTGTCTTGAACAAAGGCTGACATCTCACCCGGATCCTCAACACCATTGAGAGTCCAGCCCAAATTCGAGGCGGTGTTCCCGTTGAGGGTTTGCCCATCAAATGTTGTCGAAGCAATCGTCTCGCCATTAACAAGACTGGCCGAAAGGAAAGCGAGTGCAGTGGAACGGAAGAAGCAGGTTTTGGGGTTCATGGTCGGTGGATATTGAAGAGCTTATCGTGCACGAATTTCCCGCCTTTGCACACACTCAAACGATCTGAGAATTCGCAGACAATTTAGGCCATCCGCTTTCAGGTGGCATCGGAACTGGAACTCCTTAAATTCCGGAGCGACGACGACGCAGAAGAGTCAGGAAACCAAAGCCACCGAGCAGGAGAGCAGAGGGCTCGGGAACAGCTGAGAAGTCTCCATTAATCGAGAGATTGTTGATTCCGGCGTGGTTACCGGTTTCGTCTAAGCCGCTGAAATCGCCGCCCTTAATCCGCAGGGTGTAGGTTCCCACATCAGTAAGGGCCGTGTCGGCGAGGTCCAACGTGACCAACGTTTGTCCCGCGGCAGTCCCGGCTAACGTGTCGGCAACCGTCACTTCGGCGACCGGGGTGACTGCATTCAAGGGGCTGAACAGGAAAACTGTGTAGTCATTTCGTCGATTGACGTTTTCAGCCTGTCCTCCATTAACAGAAACCGAGTTGAAGGTCACATCGGTGAGGGTCACGGTCGAACCAGCAGACACGGTCAGTGAAACATCGGTCGTCCAGAAAGTGTTGCCGTTTCCGACGTTGATCCCGGGAATGAAAATGTTTTGAACCAGAGCATTTGCGTTGAACAAGTTTTGCGGGGCAGCAGCCGCATTGAAAGCAGGCATATTTCCGGGGTCATCAACGCCGTTGAGGACCCATCCCAAATCAGAGGCGGTATTACCGGCAATCGTTTGCCCGTCGAAGGTCGTCGAAGCAATTACGGCTGCGTGGGCGGGAACGCTCATCAGAGCGAGCGCGGAAAGGGAGACGAAGTAGGATCTTGAATTCATTTTGAAATGGGGTGGAAATGACTCACTGTGGTCAGCTACATACCGAATATGGTTCGAAACATACAAAAAAAATCACGACAGAGCAATTTCCTAGCAACAGCAACCTTTTGATCAGGCCTGACCTGATGCACCTTCGATCACTTCGCCCCCGACCGAAGCAGTTCCGCAGCCTTGCGAAGAATCTCGTCATCTGACTTCAAGGCTTGCTCGACATCCTTGCGGGCCTTCTTTCCCTCGAGAGACAGCAAACGTCGCAGGCAGGCAGCCTGATAAAACGGCTGGCCCGTGCTTTCTTTGATCAGAGCGCGACAAGCCGTTGCTTCGAGTTCCTTGCTTTCAAACACGGCTAGATCACGCGCCAGCTTTTCATCGACGAGCACATGCAGACTAACCAAAGCGGGAGGGCTTTGATCTTTTTCGATCGTCGCGATCACTTCATCGAGCGCCTTGCGATTCTCGTTCCCTTCCTTAAACCCGTCACGCAAGGCCCGCAGCTGCGGAAGGTAGGACTTCGCGTTTCCTCCATAAGCCTTCAGTGTTTCCCAACGATGAGGAAACCTCATCCCGGAACCCCAATCTTTGAGATCCAGGGAATCAATCGCCAATGGAATGCCCTCCGCGATGCGATATTTCAGCAAGAGAGTCAGAGCCTGCTGCCGGGCATCATCACTGAACATGCGGTAGTGCGGCGCGGGCTTCGTGATGGCGTCGTAGACTTCCTGGGCCATCTCCGCGAGATCGTCGCGGGTGAAATGCGCAAAGGCATAAGCGGCACCGCCACGAGTCCGACCGCTGGGATCTTTGAGAAGTTTCGCCAAAGCGGGATGCAAGAGCTTGCGATCAACGCCCTCCAAAGGATTTCCATCCTTGGCCAAACCAGGAAGAAGCCCGTCGAAGTAAAGCGGAGCAATGCGACCGGCATCGTATCCCAAACCAAAGGCCATAGCCTGATGAATCGGACGCATCTCGCCGCCTTCTTTTCGATCCAGAATCGCCTGCAAAATCTCCGGCATGACTTTGGCCGCCGGCTTACTGATCCGGGCCAGCGCGTAGCTTGCCGGAATCGCCACGACGGGATCATCGGTGAGAGCTTTCGCGAGTAACTCCACCGCCGCGCCAGCTTTCTCACCCTGATACCCCAGCGCCGAACACGCTCCGGCTCGGACTTCCGCTTTGTTGCTTTTGAGTAACTCGATCAAGCGAGGAACAAAGTCCCCTTCCTTGGTGGCAAGATGCTTGGCAATCCACTCCCGCCCCATCGGCGACCAGCAATCCAACTTGGAAATCAATTCCCCCGCACTCAGCGAGTCGGGATCAGCCAAACGCCAATGTCCCGCTGCGATCGTTTCCGAAATCTCCTTCGCTTTGAACAAGGACTTCTCCCCCATTTCCTTCCCGGTAAGGAAGAGCGCTCGCCGAGGCATCGTCGCGATGAGGACCTGCGCCGCCGTGGGATCGAGAAGCCCCTTCCCGTAGATCCCTCCGAGCGGTTGATAAACGAAACGACCATCCGGCTTTCTCGTTAGGGCATGATACCAATCGATCTCTTTGAGAAAAGCCGTCGCCAATTCCGGACCGCCGCAATGCGCTCCGAGGACATCCCAAAAGTAACTGTAGGAATTTCCGCTGTGGCCATACTCCATGGTATTCGCGAGCGACGCCGTGAGCCGCGAGAAGAAGCGCGTGGCGCTCTCTTTTTCGAGCACACGAAAGGCGACCGCTGCGATGCCATTCTTTCCGTTCCCTGACATTCCGTTACTGCCATTGGCATGAATCTCAAGACCGGGTCGATGAAAGCCATACCCGATCGATCCGTGACCGACGAAGCATTCGAAGAATTCCGAAGCCCGCGCAATGGCGTCATCAATCTCGGGATGCTCGACGCCACATTTCTTGGCAAGAATGAGCGAAAGAAAGCACGGAAGCCCGGCTTGATTGAGCGCTCCGTAACCACGGAGGCGGCCGTGAATTTCACCATCATTTGTTACCTTCCACGCGAAGCCGTGTCCCCAGGTTCCCGCGCTACTTTGCCCCATGGAAACCTTAACGGCATACTCGCGGATCGCCGGGAGGACATACTTGTCCCCCGTGGCGAGGTAATACTCGGTGAGAAGCAGGTTGTGGTAACCGTATCTCCAACAGACCAGGCCACCATCGTCCAAGCTAATCTTAAAATCCGGTTTCGCAAAATCAGCGGCGTGGAGATAATCACGCACCAAGGGATGGTATTTTTTCTCACCCGTCGCCAGCAAAGCCAGCGCCTTGTCTCCGAATCTTCCCCAATCTTTTTGCTCAAGCAAGCGGGCCACCGCTTGGTTCAAAATACGGGCGGACTTAGCACACTTGTATGGAGTCGTCGCAGCGACCGTTCCGAGCACGGGCAACTGAACCACAACCGTCTCTTCTTTCCCCTTTCGAAGTTTCGTGCCTTCCAGTTGACGCCAACGAATCAACTTCAATTGGCCGCCTTCTTTCTCCGTCTCTGCATTTACAATCGCCCGACCCAGGACTTTGCGGGGATCTCCCGAGAATGGCGTTCCGTTGACACCCAAAATCACATCGCCCTCCGCCAGCACTCCCTCCGCCGGACATCCGGGCTCGACTTTGGTGACCAAGATCTGCCGCGCCTCGCGGGTCATGGAATTCCGGCTGACATGCATCCAGCCCATCGCTCCGGTCGGCCCGAGGTGAAATTCCCCGATCCGCTCAAAGTCGATTTCCTTCCGCAAGTCCCGCACCGGCCCCGCCAAAGGACGGGGAACCGCCGCCCACACAGAGGTGATCAACAAAAGAAACGTTAGGAGAACTTTCATGGCGCTTCTCTACGTGAGCACCCGCTCATTCTTCCCAAGAATCATCTCCGATCAATCACGAGCAGCGCGCTGTCGATCAACTCAAGCGCCGAGCCGACGCTTTCGTCGACATAGAAGAGCGACCACGCTTCTTTTCCATCTTCATCTTCACGCTTCGGATAGCCCACCAACTCAAGAAGCTGATAGGTCGACGGATCGAGGTTATCGATCTCCACCGCATACACCAGCGAGGCCTGCTCGTCGTCGGCCTGATTGATCTCGATGAGCAATTTGTAGGGCGTGGAGTTTTCCGCATCTGCCGGAAGAATATAGTCCGCCGGATCGAAAGAGCCATTCGGCGTGGGACCGGAAACGGCATCCGGTTCCTCCCCGGCCTCCGCCTTGGCCTTCTCCCATCCTGCGTGCTTGAACTCCCAGTATGGCAATCCTTCTCCCGCGGGTGTCAGAAGCGTCTTGATGTGATACGCACCCTGATTCTCCAGCCAAATCGCAACCTGGGGCGGATCTTTCAAATCATAAGCCGAACCCGTTTTGACCTTCAACTCCATGCGATACTCCTCCGCCGGAGCGTATTGGAAGACCATGCCATCTTCCGACATTTCAAAACGCTCCATTGCCGGCCCGAAGTTTCCACTCAATCCCAAAAGCGACTTCACCGGTCCCGGCTGAAAATAGAACAACAGGCCAAGAACACTCGTGATCGCCAGGCTTGCCCACAAGGCCCGACTGCGCAGGTAGCCTTTCATGGCACGCACGTTGTTGAGCAGATGCATTCCAATCAGCCCCACGAAGACAAATCCCATCAACGCATGCAGTCCCACCACCTCAATCGAGAAGGGCAGCAAAAATGCCAGCACGCCCGACACCGCGAGCACCACGAAACTCAACGCGGTCAGTAATGAAGTTGTCCTGCGTCGCAGGCCGCTTGGTTCCGTTTTTCTCATCCTGTCAGTTCCTCTGCGGGAGATTGATCTTTGGAAGGTGCGCTTTCAAGCGTTTGATCACGGTGGTATGCTTAGGGAGCGGATCCTTCGCCGCAAGATTCCTCCATTCGTTCGGGTCATCCTTGTGGTCGTAGAGCTCCTCGCTGCCGTCGGCGTAGCGGATGTATCGCCAGCGCCGGTCGCGCACGGCGTGATTGTTCTGTCCCAGTGTGGAAAGAGCGACATGTTCCCAGGCCGAGTCGGGGTTTGCGAGCAATGCCCGTAGACCAACTCCTTCAAGCTTTGTATTCGCGGGCAAACCGCAGAGATCGACGAGCGTCGGATAAAGACTCAGCAACTCGACCGGCTGGTCGCACTTCCCTTTGACTCTGCCGGGCACGCTGATGATCAGCGGAACCCGCGTGGTCCGCTCCCAGAGGGAAAACTTCGACCAACGCTGCTTCTCGCCAAGGTGGTAGCCGTGATCCGAAAATAGAACGATGATCGTGTTCCCGGCATGCGGCCCCTTGTCGAGCGCATCAAGGACGCGGCCCAACTGCTCGTCGGTCCAACGCACGCAGGCGAGGTAGGCCTGCACCGCCTGTCGCCAGCGATTGTTCTCCCGCATCCACTCGTGGGTCGGGATTTTCGGATTACTCAAGGTCACCCTACGGGCGGCATCGGGGAGGTCGCTCCAATCGTTTTCATCGACGAGCGGAAGTTGCACCTCCTTGAAACTTTCGTATACTCGGCGCGGTGGAAAAAAGGGCACGTGTGGTCGATAGAATCCGCAGGAGAGGAAAAACGGCTG
>JAQWZU010000208.1 GCA_029253285.1 Akkermansiaceae bacterium
GCGTCAAGGGTCAGGGGATCATCATCCTCAATGCTTCTGACGAATGCCTCGAAAGGCTCTACCGGGAACTTCCCGCCCTTCTTCACTTCTTCCAGACCCGCCTTAGCCGCCTGGAGCGCCTCGTCCTTATTACCCAATTTTGACTGCAGCAAGGCCACCAGCGTCTTTGTCGCGCCCGGCCGACTTTTACCCCTGTTCAACGTCTCCACCAGGAATTGCAGCAGCGCGGGGGAGACGTCCTCCTCCTCGACAATCTTCGGTACGATTTTTGTCGAGATGTATGTCGGTGAAATCTCCGCTTTCTTCAACATCTTCTCCAACTGATCCTTTAGTTCGAGCCACTGCTTCTTGACCAATTTCAATTCGATGGCCATCGGAGCGAGATTGGAATCATCCGGATTCAGGTTCCTAACCCCCGCCATTGCAGTTTCCATCGCCGCCGCGTCGCTCGCATTCTTCGCATTCTTAAACGCCATTAGGTTTTGTTGCAGGGTGCCCTTGTTTTCCTCCGCACTTTTCATCCGTGCCAACAACTCACTTTCCGCTTCACCTCCCTCGAGCAACGTCTCGATCATTTGCGACGTCAATTTCATCGGATGGGTTTTGAACAACAACCTTCCATCTTTAACCACGAAGGCGTGGGGAATCCCTTTCACACCCGCCGGCTTCAGCCACTCGTTCTCGAACGCTCCGCCGCGCCCCACATAGGCCACCGGATAAGACATCCCCTCGCTCTTCTCATCGACAAACTTGACCACTTTGTCCCTCCCATCCTCAAACACATTCATTCCAATCATGACCAAACCCTGGTCACGATACTTGTCGTAAAGCCCATCCACATGTGGGATTGCCGCGATACACGGCGCGCACCACGTCGCCCAACACTCCAACACGTATACTTTACCCTTTTCCCACTTCTCCGGTGCCGAACCCTGAATGAATTCAGCCTTGCCGACTGCTTTCGCGGAAACTTCATCTCCAACTTCCAAAGCGGACACCATTCCTTGCAGGCTGATTAGAGTCAAAAATGACAGGATACTTTGTCTAAGTTTCTTCTGTGTTTGCGGTTGCTTCATGGTCTTGATCAGTAGCTGAGGTAGTTTACGGTATCAGTTTGGACCGATATTGCGCCGAACGTTTGAGGCCACCCATCCACTACCGGAGGGCGAACTTTGATTTTTGGTTAAGGTTCATAATTATCATTAAAATTTCGAATCAAGCCTCGGTAGTGGATTGGTGTGTGCTGCCTTGTTCTGCCTACTGAAATCCAAATTCCAGACCTCCAACAAGATGAGTCACAGCATCAATAAGTCTATCAAAATCTTGTTTTGGAGGGTATCGATTACTACCATATGAGGCTACCGAAGCATCAACGTATTGAATTCTTAAATCCCATTGGATGCCATCTAATATATTAATATCGTCATATTATTTTTCCCAACTCCACACGTCTATTTCATCTAAAATTTTTCGGAATGTGATCCATGAATCTTCAGTAACTTCTAGCCCTCGATGCACTTCTCCACCTCGCCACAGCTTGTTCGTATATTGAAGTGTCCCGTCTCTCTGGAGTTCTATTTCGTAAGGAAGACCTGGGGAGTCTCCAATGGATATTTTAAATACTTTGGGTGGAGTCATAGATTCTTCCTCTTCATATTAGTTGTGATGGACATGATTAACATCAGATGTTTTAGCAGAGCGTCCAAGGTCTAGCACCGTCTTCTTCGACTGGATTGGATTCACGTGTTTAGGGTTTTTCCCGTTCCAATTCGATCAGCATTTGTCCGAAGCCGTCCTTGGCTTCAGCCCTCATTTCCGTGGGGCGCTTTTT
>JAQWZU010000039.1 GCA_029253285.1 Akkermansiaceae bacterium
AGAGTAGATTACTGCTGTGGTTCCGATTGGGGAAAAAACCAAAATCTCGTCCACGAGTAAGCGGGATTTGCTCCTCAGAGATTTTCGAGAAGATGGCGTAGAGCACCACGCAAAAAACGAAGGCGACAACGAGGTTTCGAGTGGCTCTCGTCGAAAAACGCTGACCAAGAAGCCAGAGACCAGAGAAAAACAAGAGAACAAAAGAGAGGTGGGACTCAAGAGCCTGCTTCCACTGAATGGTCACTAGGTCACCAGTCTCAACGCCCAACTCACTCAATTCCTTGCGCCACTCAGGGACGCCAAAAACATCGACGGGGAGAAAAGGGGCTAGACCAAAAAGAAGAAACCCGATCGATAAAAGAACAAGCGGTTTTCCAAGCCGAATCACAGGCGGTGCCAACAGCATCAGAATCCCCAGCGACAAGGCAATGGACCCCATTCGAAAATGCCACATGCCAGCAGCCCCCAGGACACTCAAGAATATCAATGCTAATAACAAGACCCCGAGGAAGGGTCCTGAAAATTCACGGCGCTGAATCGTAAACAATCTTACCATTGGTAAACTCTAGAAATGAACTACTGACTCACTGATTTTCGATAACGGCCCTCCGCTTTGGCCAGCACCTTATGGATTACTAGAAAAGGTATACTTCAATCTGAAAAAACCGGACGACGCTCCGGGGCTCAGAGGCACCTCTACTTCGATGCGCTCCTGGCTAACAAAAGGCAGCGTTCCTTCCGGCGGGATCGCAATCGCACTCCACGCATTGGGATTGCTCAAATCCGTTGTTCCTTGCAACTCATAGTCGACATCGATGACTTCGTTATTCCGATCAAATGCCAATGTCAGTCCCGTGGGGATCTGGGTTACCTCCAACAATGACGGCCTGCTGGTTGCGGCGACGCCAGGGTCAGAAAAGGCGAGGTATTCCATGAAATTAATGATCTTATCACCGTCAGGGCCATCGTATTTCCCGGAAAATTCAGGGAGGATACTCCCTTCCGTGATTTTTTCAGCAATCCAAGAATCATACGAGTAACCCAATCTCATTGTCCCAGACACTTTCCCCACGTAGTTTCCTGGGGACAGAGTCGCGAAGACAGGATAGAGCCCGCGATCAGTGGGTGGTCCGGTTCCCCCGATATACTTCACGTCAGAGAGAAGTCCCGCAGGAGTGGTCACGACCGATACGGACTTAGGCGATCCATCAGCAACTTGCCGCATATCAGCAAGAGAGGCAACCGCGTCCAGAGGTGTGACTTCAAAGTTGGCCCGGGTATCGCCCTCGAAACCGGGCTCGGTAATCGTAGCGCTTACCAGATAACCACCCGCATCGAGCGGAGTATCCAATGATGGGCTCGATGGAAATGTTCTCACTGTAAAGAGCGGTGCGATTACGCCAAACGCTCCCGATTGGGTTAACACTCCCTCCGGAAACGCACTAGTGCTTCTGAAGCGGATCGCTTCTGCGGGATTTACATCCGACCCAACGAGAGGAACATCGCCACCAAAAGCGACATTGAGCTCATTGTAGGGGCCTGGAGAACCGATTGCCTCGAAGCCAGAACTCTCAGTGTTGTAGGCTATCAGAACGACAATTCTCTCCGGCAGTTCTACCGAATCATTGAAGTTGAAGCGGGTTGTAAAGGCAGTTCCACCAAAGGGATACTCGCTGCCATCATCAAGCGTAGCTGGCCGCCATGGGATCAGAGAATCTTGTGTTTTTTGCTCTAGAAGAACTAGGTTGGAAGCACCATCCACCCCATAAATCAGAACTGTCAACGGATGTTGGTAGCCGAGAGAATTAGACGCAGCAAGAACTGGATAGTCGGCAGCCTTGGCCCAATTTACCATGGCGATATCGACGGATTCCAAAAACCGATTGCTCCCTCCCAAATTCACTTCATTGCCCCAGGCTTTGTCAGTGGTCAGCGTATTCAAGCCGAGACTGGTGTAGGAAGGATCAGAGACAGTCGGAATCGTTTGGAACACCACTTCGGATTGAGCTCGAGAAGCGATTGAGACTTCGACCGACAATCCCAAAGGATCCGTGGTCACACCGGGAAATTTGGGAGCGCCGTCATACGACTGCACCGCTTGATTGATGTAAACATCCGCAGGCACCGCAAAGATGGATTGGCAAACCAGAAAGGTTCCCAGAATAAGGAAGCGAAAAGAGGCGGAATTAAACATGAGTTTTGAGGTAGCCTAAGGAAACGAAGCCAGTCGCTTGCTCATCAATTGAGCTGCTCTTCGAGGAGGCAACAAGCCTGAAATAAGATCGGATGAGTCAACGAAGAGACTTCAC
>JAQWZU010000057.1 GCA_029253285.1 Akkermansiaceae bacterium
TACATGTGGCTGAGAGACTTCATGTCGGGCTTCGGCAGGAAGAGGTTTACCGATTGGGATTGATCGATCCACTTTTGGCGTCTCGCGGCGGCGTCGATGATCGCTTGGTAGCCGACTTCGAAGACGGTTTTATGCTTGGCCTTGAGGTGCTCGGGGATTCCTTCAATGTCGGCGAGTTCGCCGTTGAAGTATTTGAGCTGGTCGATCATTTCGGAACTCCAGAGGCCTTCCTTCTTGAGGTCGTTGACGAGGACCGGATTGAGGACGGTGAAGTCGCCACCGAGATTACTCTTTACAAACAAGTTGGTGTAGTTGGGCTCGATACAGGGAGTGGTGCCCATAATGTTTGAAATGGTGGCGGTCGGCGCGATGGCGAGGACGTTGGAGTTGCGCATGCCGTTCTGGGCGATGCTCTCGCGGACGGGACGCCAGTCCATTTTGCCGCCACGGGGAACTTCAACCTTCACTCCCCTTTCGTCTTCGAGGAGATCGACGGTGTCCTGTGGCAGGATGCCGCGATCCCACTTGGAGCCTTTGTAGGAATTGTAAGTTCCGCGCTCTCCGGCGAGTTCGCTGCTGGCGCTGTAGGCGTAGTAGCTAATCGCTTCCATAAACTCGTCGTTGAAATCAACGGCGGCTTCGGAAGCGAATTGGAGGTTCTTCTTGAAGAGCGCATTCTGGAGACCCATGACGCCTAGCCCGATGGGACGGTGACGGCTGTTGGCGGTCTTGGCGGCTTCGGTGGGGTAAAAGTTGATGTCGATGACATTGTCGAGAGCGCGGATGGCCACGGTGACGGTCTCGCGGAGCATATCGTGATCGAGCATGCCATCCTTGGTGATGTGGGTGTCAAGAACGACGGAGCCCAGGTTACACACAGCGGTCTCTTCATCGGAAGTGTTGAGAGTGATCTCGGTGCAGAGATTACTGGAGTGAATGACGCCGGCATGGTCCTGCGGGCTGCGGAGGTTGCAGGGATCCTTGAAAGTGATCCAGGGATGACCGGTTTCAAAGATCATCTTGAGCATGCGCTTCCAGAGATCGATGGCCTCGACCTTACGGGACCAAATCTTGCCTTCTTCGGCCATCGCTTCGTATTCGGTGTAGCGTTGCTCGAAGGCCTTGCCATAGAGATCGTGGAGATCGGGGCATTCATTAGAGCGAAGAAGAGTCCACTGCTGGCGGGCTTCCATACGCTTCATGAAGAGGTCGGGAATCCAGTTCGCGGTATTCATGTCGTGCGTGCGGCGACGTTCGTCACCGGTATTCACGCGAAGTTCGAGAAAGTCCTCGATGTCATTGTGCCAGGACTCGAGGTAAGCGCACCCGGAGCCGCGACGCTTGCCACCTTGGTTGACGGCGATGAGCTGGTCGTTGTGGAGCTTCAGGAAAGGAATGACGCCCTGGGATTCCCCATTGGTGCCCTGAATGTATCCTCCGGTGCCGCGAACAGCGGTCCAGGATCCACCAAGTCCCCCGGCCCACTTGCTGAGGAAGGCATTCTCGGCAATGCCGCGATGCATGATAGATTCGATGGAGTCATCGACCTTGTAGAGGTAGCAGCTCGAGAGCTGGGAATGGAGGGTTCCGGAATTGAAGAGCGTCGGAGTGGAGGAACAGAAGCGGCGGCCTTTGTAGAGGTTGTAAAGGCGGATGACCCAGTCTTCGGCGTTGGTTTTCTCAGCCTTGAAAAGTCCCATCGCGACGCGCATCCAGAAGAACTGGGGCGTTTCCATGCGGCGGGGCTTGTCGCCGGTCTTGTCGACGTTGAGGTAGCGATCGTAGAGGGTCTGGATACCGAGGAAATCGAAGTCGAGGTCGGCGGACGGATCGAGAGCATCGGCGAGACGGTCGAGGTCGTATTTCTCGAGAATTTCAGGCGAGATGCGTTTGATCTCGATGCCGTGCTTGAGGTAAGACTTGAAGTTTTCCCTGTGAGCCTGCTTGAGAGACTCGACACCGTCTTTCTGAATATTCCAAGGCAGGACCTCCTCGTAGATGTAAGAGAGAAGGATGCGGCCGGCGAACTTGGACATGTCGGCATCCTTTTCGAGGAGAGTCTTGGAATTAAGAATAATGGTCTTCTTGAGGTCGCCGGCGGAGATCTCGGTGCCGATTGAACGTCGGAGTTCCTTTTCGATATCCTCTTCGGAGACGGAGAGCTTGAGTCCGATCATGGCGAACTGGATGCGCTTCTTGAGCTCGGTGCCATCCCAGAAATCGGATCTCCCATCTTCAGTGGTGACGGTAACGAAAGACTCCTGAGCAGGGTCTTCAGGTTGCGCGGCATTTTCCTCGCGATGGCGTGCACGCTCTTCACGGTAGCGGAAGTAGTGACGTGCGACATCAAAATGCTCCTGACGCATGAGTTCGTTTTCAACGAGATCCTGAATGTCCTCGATGTGAACGAAAGCCTGGTCGCCAGTGCGCACCTTGGTGGTGACCGCTTGGGCGATCTTGGCAGCGGGTGTGGGGTCGAGCTTGAGTGTGAGGAAAGCGCGGGAAACGGCTTGCTCGATCTTGGTCTCGGACCAGGGGACGACGTTGCCATTACGACGGATGAGGCGCACGGGCATTTCCTGCGGTTCTTCGTCAATGGAAATTTCGCCGGTGCGTTCGAGCGAGCGCTTGAAGACGAGAGACTTCGCGACGTCGTGTGCGTCGTTCTCGATAAGAGCTTTTTCGATGAGGAGATAAAGGTCGTTTTGGCTGAGCTTCAAGTTGCCGCCGCGCTGGACCTGACGCATGAGAGAAGAGGAAACACGATGTGCGACGGAAGAAACGAAGGAGCGGTTCTTCTCGGAGAAGATGGTGTCTTCGGGCTCGTTACGGGAGATGAGGAGGTCGGTAAGAGATTCGCCAATGGCATCGGCGACATCGGCAAGCGAAAAGCTTTCTTCCTGACCGCCCCGAGTGACGACGATTTCAGGAACGGGAGAGCGGAGCGAGGTGTCGAGGGTTTCACGCCAGGCGAAGGCGGATGATTTATCGGCAAAGCGGGTGGCGACGGTTTCTTTGAGGGCGAGATCTTCTTCGAGTGTGATTGAACGGTACATTGGAATGGGGCTGATGAGTTGTTATTTGGATGTTGGAGGTCAGCAGTGATGAAGTTTGAATATTAATGGTGCTGACTTCCGGGTTAATGTTTTTTGCGAGTTTTAGGATTCGCTTCAAGACTGTGGGTCAAGGATTGAAGCTTGGGTGACATAATTTTGGTTTCGGCAATCATGTGATCACCTTTTTTCTAGAAGAGGCTGGTTGAGCCCTTTGAGAGTGGACTGAAGAATGCAAAGTTAAGTCCGGAGCTCAACGCTGGATCCTTCGACTATATTGGAGGGGATTGAGACGGAACCACGTTTCATTTAGCTTCGGAGGGCATAATTATTTGAGCTTTTAAGGCTGACACAGAAATCGACAACAAGCCGGGAGCTTCGTTTCCAAACATCAAAATCTTCGAATGACTGAATCTTACTTATTCCGAAAGCTGATGACTCCCTACTTCCAACTACTGATTTTTAAAGATCGTCGTCGGAATAGGCGGCGTCTTCTAGCGCGGAGGCTTTTTGGTATTCGGTGACTTTACCTTCGAAGAAATTCTGCTCCTTTTTGAGGTCAATTGCTTCGGAAAGCCATGGGAAAGGGTTCTCGGTGTTGCCGCCGGCGAGTGGCTCAAGGTGGCAATTGACGAGACGACGATCGGAGATATAATCGATGTATTGCTCGAACTCGACAATGGAGAGTCCGACCGAATCAACAGGGAGACAGTCGCGAATGAATTCTTTCTCGAGGCGAACTCCTTCGGCCATGGTCTGGCGAAGATCTTCCTTGAATTCGGGAGTCATGATGTCGGGATTTTCGACAACGAGAGAATTCAAAAGCTGACGGAAGACATCGATGTGATTGGACTCGTCACGGAGGGTGTAGCGGAACATTTGACCGATGCCGGGGAACTTGTTCTGACGAGAGAGGGAGAGGATCATTCCGAAGAGGCCGTAGAACTGGGTTCCTTCCATCACCTGACCGAACATGAAAATATTCTTGGCCAGAGCCTGCTTGTTTTCGAGGAGGGTAAGATCAACGTCCCGACGGAGCGAGCGGGAGTTGGAAACGACGAAGTTATTCTTGGCCTTAATGGTGGGAATATCTTCGAACATGGCCTCGCATTCGTGTGGATTGATACCGAGAGAAGAAATCATGTAGACGAGAGAATCGGCGTGAATGTTTTCCTCGTGAGCGTGACGACCGAGAACGAGCTTGAGTTCGGGAGCGGTTACAAGCTCTCGTACGACGTGAAGAATGTTGTCACCCACGATGCCTTCGGCCGCGGAAAAATAGCCGATACCCATCTTAATGATCCAGCGCTCGACGTCAGAAATCTCTCCGCCACGCCACTGCTCAACGTCCTTCTGCATTTGGACATCTTCGGGCTCCCAATGATTACCCTTCATTGTCTTGTAAAGATCGTAGGCCCACTGGTATTTCAGAGGCAAAATGTTGAAAAACATGGTTTCGCGCCCGTTGATAACGGATTTGGCGGCGATGGCGGCGTCGGCTTTCTCCTTATCGAGGACAAAAGTGCGGTCTCCCAGGGTGATTGTTGTGGTATCGGACATGTGGTAGTTTCGGCGTTGCAGGCTATGTATTTAAGAATCGTTAACGGTTCAGTTATCTTTACGGACCACTGACCGGCGGCGAGGAGTAGACTATTCCCAAGAAGTCGTTTTCGACAAGAGGTAAGTTGCTCATGTGGTATTACCAAATTATTCACAATACAACATGTTGTATGTTGGCCGGTTTCTCAGCACTTCGCGAAAAAAGCCAAAATTTGACGTTTTCTTCGATAAAAACAGGGGGAAATGGGGTCTGGATTGAAACTCTCACAAGCAGTCCCAAACCTCCTGTAGGGCCTCAAAAAAAATTGAAAGAAATTCTCGATTACTTCGGAAACCTAAATATTCAAAAAAAAGGGGAGCTGAAGGATTACTTGCATAAAAAAAATGGACGCTTTGCCGAGATATTGGGGGAATTGGGAATAAAAAAAACACCTCATTAAAGGGGCTTTTCTCGATAATGATATCTTTGATCCAAGTAAAATGACTCAGCCAATAATCAGATCACGCTATCACAATGTGTCTGCTGGAAATTGAACCTTATGAACCCCTGATTCCCTCGCTATTCTTCCTTGCTCCCAGGCGTATCCGACACCCTCGGATACTAACGGTTTAACGATGGGACGGCTGATGCAGTGGCCACTGCAATCGCCGACTCTTCCACAAACGTAAACACGGGCACGCCAATCAACGGGCCGCTCTATCGCACATGCACTCCGGGCAACTTCTCAAACGACGACAATACTCAAAGTCTGGAGTTCAATGGGGCCAATCAAATCGTCGAAATCCTTCGAGGAAGATCTTTTCGAAGAGGCGCACGTCATCAGTGACATGATGGCCCCATTCCTAATCATGATCGTGCAGATACTCTTCGTCCGTGCTTGGCCACCAGCAACGGACTTCACCATCCTCTCCTTTGATCAATCCTTCCTTCATGAGAAACTCAGTTTGCGGTCAAGGCTGCGATATTGAATCGCTTCCAAAACGTGCTCCACACTCAACTCCCCTGCTCCGCCGAGATCGGCAATGGTCCGCGCGACTTTCAAAATTCGATCGTGTGCACGAGCCGAAAAATTGAGTTGCTCCATCGCTTGCTCTAACAACACGGAACATTCCGAACTGACCTTGCATTCCTGCCGCATCACCTTGGGTCCCATGTCGCTGTTGACGCGCACACCAGGCATGTCGGCAAAGCGTTTCTCCTGCAAGCGACGACAATTCATGACACGATCCCGTACCGTGGCCGACGATTCGCTAACTTCATCGGAAGAGAGTTGCTTGTAGTCGATGAGCGGAACCTCGACATGAAGATCGATACGATCTAACAGCGGACCGGAAATTTTCTGACGATAGTTTTCCACCTGGCGTGGACTGCAACGGCATTGCCTGACCGGGTCACCATGAAAACCGCAGGGACATGGATTGAGAGCTGCAACTAATAGGAATTTTGTTTGGAATCGAAGAGTCCCGGCTGCGCGGGAAATGGTCACCTCGCCATCCTCGAGCGGCTGGCGAAGAACTTCGAGAGTGGAACGGCGATACTCAGGAAGTTCATCAAGGAAAAGAACACCATTGTGCGCGAGCGAAATTTCACCGGGGCCTGGATTAGCGCCTCCTCCGAGGAGACCCACATCACTGATCGTGTGGTGAGGGGATCGGAAAGGACGTTCGGTGACAAGACCTTCGCGGGCATTGAGAAGCCCGGATACTGAATGAATTCGTGTCGTTTCGATCGCCTCCTCCTCCGTCATCTCAGGCATAATCGTGCCCATGCGTTTGGCGAGCATCGACTTGCCGGTTCCTGGCGGGCCAACCATCAACAAATTATGTCCGCCGGCGGCGGCGACTTCGAGCGCGCGCTTCACATGGTGCTGTCCTTTCACTTCATCGAGATCGGCCGAGTGATCTCTTCGCGGAGTGGAAATTCTTGGCGGGCGAGGCTCGGGAGAAAGCGTCTTCTCTCCGGTGACAAAAGCCCAGGCTTCGTGCAAGGAAGTCAACCCGTAGACTTCCAATCCGCTCACCATGGCGGCTTCTCGGGCATTTGCTTTCGGCAGCAGCAAACGACGTCGTCCCGCCGCTTTCGCTCCAAGAGCGATCGAGAGCGCGCCTTTGACCGGTCGCAGCGTGCCATCGAGTGCTAGCTCTCCAACGATGACAAGATCCTTCGCTTGCGGGAGGTCCTCCTGCTGTTCGCACGCCGTCATGGCCAGAGCGATCGGCAGATCAAAGGCCGGACCTTCCTTCTTCAAATCGGCCGGAGCGAGGTTGATGGTATGCACGCCGTATGTGTATGGCAGAGCCGAGGCGCTGAGCGCCGTCGTTACCCGCTCCCCACTTTCGCGAACCGCCGCATCGGGCAATCCCACGATGACGATACGACCGGCATTTTGACCGTCGGCCTCGCGGGCACTCACCTCGACCTCCACTTCGACAGACTCCACTCCTCGCAGAGCTGCGCTATAGACCTTTGAAATCATAAAGAGAAGTATACTGTTCAAGTAAACAGTAGTCACGCTTTTGTTTTGCGGGGTTTGAGTCTCCGGCATTTTTCCGCTAGGGTCACGCCGTGCTTCAAATCGTCTTCAATGAAATCAGTGCTGCTGAGATTTCCCAACTGGGTACTCTCGAGCAACTGGAACTCCTCGATGAATTCAAGGTCACCGAAGACGATCTCGAGCATCTCGATGATCAACGCTTCGGTAAAATCGAGCGTAACGGCAAGACCCTCTACCGTTTTCGCACTCTGGATTGGCGCTTTTATTTCGAAGTCGTCCACGAGCAAGTCATCGTTCACCGCGTACTCCACAAAGGCACCTTTTCCGACTTCCTCTTCCGCTCAAAACTCCCCCTCGGTGAGGATGAGGCGCTGGCCGACTCCAAGCACTTCTGGAATCTCATCGACGAAGGCCGCCAGGCGCGGAGATCGTAATAGACACGGAAGAATGCCCCCAGACGCATCCGGTCGGACTCGGCCTGTAGCCTTGATTCGCCACCTCAATCGGTTCTTCACCAAAGTTCGGAGGCCTGAAGAGAAATTTGGAGGACATCTCAAAAAAGGCCACCCGAAGGCGGCCTTTTTTAGAGTGGTCGGGGAGACAGGATTCGAACCTGCGACATCTGGTTCCCAAAACCAGCGCTCTACCAAGCTGAGCTACTCCCCGCCGTTGATGAGGGCGGGAAACTGTGTCAGCCGAACAATAAAGGCAAGTCGAAATCTCATCGAATTACGCATCTTTTTCCTCTGAGCTATCGGTCTTGGAACCACGAAACTCACGAAATGGACGAAATCCCCGAAAACCAAGAGAATCCCATTCGATGTGATTTCAAACTTTAGGAGATTTCGCGAGTTTCGGGGTTTGCCTTCAGCAGCAGCACCAAAAGTCCTCTCCCTCGTCATATCCTGCCGTTTCGGCTACCGCTCGGACTTTGTCCCGCCCACCGGAAACACCGACGGCGGAGAGAAGAATTGCAGATTCCCAGACTTTCCCCAGCTCGGCATCGGAGACGATGGGGCGATCCTGGCAGATGCTCCCAATACGCTTCGGGCTGACTTCGAAGAATCCATAAACTTCCACTCCGCATGAAAGGAGTTCCCGGGCGAGGACTTTGCCAATGGGACCGGCGCCCGCGACAACGACTCCCCTTTCCATGACCTCGGGAAGGTCAGCCAGACGCGCTGCTTTCAGAGCAAGCATTTGCTTGTGGCCAAATCTTGGATCGCTTCGAGTGAGACGATCATTCCGATCATGCCAACGATAAAGTTTTTCCGGGACTCTCCCAAACCGGGCATCCATTGCCAGTAACCGAAGCCAGAGGTCGTAGTCCTCGGCAAAGCCATTTTCCAAATAGCCACCCACCTTCAAGAATAGCTCCTTCGACATCATCACCGTGGGCTGCACCACCGGGCTCTCGACGAAGCGTTCTTTCGCGGGGTCCTTCAGGTTATTGACCCAATCAACATATCGCTGCATCCCATCGCCAAGCGCTCCGACCAATTCGATTTCACAGGTCACAACATCCACCGATTGCAACAACTCAAGCTGCTTTTCGATTCGAGTCGCAGAGCACCGGTCATCCGAATCCATCCGCGCCAACCACTTTCCCCGACTCTCCCTGATCGCTAAATTCAATGCAGGAAGGAGTTGCGGTTCTTCACCCAAATCCAGGACACGCAGCCGCTCATCCTTCTTTGCGAGAAATTCCTCACGCACCTCGGGAAGACAACCATTCAAAACCGCAATGATTTCCAGGTTCTGCCAGGTCTGCTCCAGTAAATCATCCAAGGCCTCTCTTGCCGAGGCCACTCCGGGACCGACTGGAAAAACGACCGAAACCAGATCATTCATCGAGACTCAGCGCACTCAATTCTCCGTCCTCATCTACCAACAAGACCAATGGCCGGCAGCAGACCTCACAGTCGTAATCCATCTGTGTGCCATAGTCTTCGGGAGCCACCTCGGACACTTCGAAGAACTCAAAACAGGTCGGACATTGCACCGTCATCCCAGTCAGAATGCCCTCGTTACTGACTCTCGCAAGAACGAAAGCGGTAGCCCATACCACGCGCCGTCTCGATCACGCTTGTCTCGCCACCGATCTTTTTCCGCAGCATGTGAATCTGCTGATCCAAGGAGTGGGCGTCGGGGAAGTAATCCATGCCCCAACATCGATTGAGGAATTCATCGCGCGAGACCGGTCGGTTCATCTTTTCGTTCAATAAGACCAACATCAAGAACTCGCGTGGGGTCAGCACAATCTCCTGGCCGTCCGATAATCATCGTTTCCTGGCTGATTTTTTTTGGCTTTCACTCCCGGGCGAAACGACCCTTGTGTCAAACCAAGGTCAAAGTTTCGTCAAAGCTCTCCGCCCCCAAAAATCCCGCTTTGAGAGCGTTTTCGGTATTCTCCCGGTGTCAATCCGGTCTCGCGCTTGAAGATCCGCCCGAACTGACCCTGGTCATAAAAGCCACACTCCAGCGCGACTTCCCCCAGCGAACCACTCCCACGGGATAAGATCGTGCGAGCCGCATTCACTCGGGCCCGAAGAACAAATTGCATCGGCGCAATCCCGAAGAGCTTCTTAAATCGACGATTCAACTGACTCACCGAAACTCCCACAAGCTTCGCCAGAGACGCCACTTCGATTTGCTCGGCGAAATTCTCCAAAACAAATTCCACTACCGGCGCCAGCCCTTGGTAGCTGGCCTTCAAATGCCCCGCGCTCTCCAGTGGCCTCATGATCCCGGCCAAACCGACGACCTCATCGCTTTTTCCAAAGAGAGGAATCTTCGTGGAGACAAACCAGCGCTGCGTTCCCAAATAATCGTAGACCAACCAAATCTGCTCGGGAATCGCCCGACGCCCGGCCATTACCTTCTTATCCTCCTCAACATAAGCCGCCGCCATTTGCGGCGGATGGAGATCAAAATCGGTCTTTCCGATAATCTCTGAACTGGCCGCAAAGCCATTCCGCCGCGCCGAGGCTTCATTGACCACCATGAAGCGTCCGCCCCTATCTTTGATGTAGAGATGAGCATCCGGCAGCCAGTCAAAGAGCGCCAACACTTGCGATATCGATCCCACTTCCTCGAGAAAGCTCTCCTGCGTTGGCAATTGCTCCATGCGCGGATAATACAAAGAAAGAGGAACTCAATCCAAGACAAAGCATCCGTCTTACTCTACCATCCGGCAGTTTCCAATGATCCGTGTCCTAATTTTCCTCACCCTGCCGCTCACCGCTGCTGGAAAGATCAGCTACAACCGCGACATCCGTCCCATCCTCTCGGAGAACTGCTTTTTCTGTCACGGCTTCGATAAGGAAAAACGCGAAGCCGGCCTTCGTCTCGACACCTTCCAAGGAGCTACCAGTCGAAAATCCTCGGCCATCGTTCCGGGCAAGCCCGAAGAGAGCGAATTAATCTACCGGATCTTCACCGACGCTGAAGATGATCACATGCCGCCCCTCGACTCGGCCTATCGCCTTACGAGAGAGCAAAAGGAAACGCTCAAACAATGGATCAAGGAAGGTGCGGAATACGAAGAACATTGGGCCTATCAAAAACTCACCCGCCCCGAAGTCCCAGCTCTCGCCAAACACCCTGTCGATGCCTTCCTTAAACGCACTTGGGACGAGCAAAAAGTCAAGCCCGTCAAAAAAGCCTCCCCGCGCGTTCTTCTTCGTCGACTTTCCTACGACCTTCGCGGACTTCCGCCCGCGCCCGAAGAAGTCGCCTCCTTCGAAAAAGATCCCTCGCCGGAACACTACAAAAAGTTCGTCGATAGATGGCTCGCCTCTCTCGAGCACGCCGAGCACCAGGGGCTTCTCTGGCTCGATCTCGTTCGTCACGCCGACTCCAACGGCATGGTTTCCGACGAACCCATCGCCTCCGCGCCTTACCGAAAATACGTCATCGAGGCCTTCCGCGACAACATGCCCTTTGATCAATTCACCCGCGAGCAACTCGCCGGGGATCTTCTTCCCGATCGAAATAATCGCACCCTCACCGCTTCCGCCTACAACCGCATCGTCAATACGAATTGCGAAGCCGGCGTCATTGAAAAAGAAGCTCTCTATGCACTCAAGGGCGAGCACGTCCGCGCCCTTGGCACAGTCTGGATGGGCACCACCACCGGCTGCGCCGAATGCCACGATCACAAATACGATCCTATCTCCGCCAAAGACTATTACTCCCTCGCCGCCTTCTTCGACGACCTCATCGAGGCCGGCGTCTACGAACCCGGAGACCGTCGCGTTCCGCTCCACTACCTTCACGAAAAACCCGCTGACATCACTCGCGAACACCAACTCGCCAGAGAAATCGACGAAATACGTGAGAAGCTTTACTCCGCCGCCATCGACAAAGAAAAATTTGCAGTCTGGAAAAAGAAAATCTTCGCAGATGAAAAAGCGGCCGGAGCGGACAAGAAGCCTGTCGACTGGCCTTGGTTCCCCTCAAAACTTGGCGCCGTGCACATTCTTAAAGGAGACTTTGCGCAATTACCCCAAGGCCGAAAAACCTCAGGCCCAAAGGACACGATCACCCGTCACTACGCCGGCGAAACTCTCGTCTCCAAACCCGAGGGAACCAACAACGCCTTCTTCACCCACGTCACTCTTGATCCCAAAAACATGCCCGAGTTTGTCGGTTTCCAAATCGTCAACGGCGCCTACCGCCGCGTCGGCTGGCATCAGGACTACCACATCACCTACTTCTGGGGACCCAAAGACCATCCACTTCTAAAACAAAACCAACCCTGGCTTTCATCGAAGAAAATCTACCACATGGGACCACTCCCCGAAGCCGGCAAGAAAGTCCGCTTGGAGGTTCCCAAAGCCAAATTCGGCAAAGCGTCCTACGTTCCACAGGTCATGGCTTGGATTCATGCCGGTGGCACCGTGACTTGGGGCGATTCCGGCTACGTCACCACCGCGGCCCAGGCCTTTAAAAACCGCAATGCTGGATCAGCCTACCGCTACTTTTGGGAACTCCCCCTCAATCGCGATGATCGAAAGGACTTTCATTCGCTCTTGATGGGTTCACTCAAAAAGTCACGCGAAAGCCGCCGTGAGATTCACCAAAAAATCATCAACATCGCCTTCCGCGAATCGATCAATCCGGAACTCACCCAAAAAGTCACCGACCTCTACCGCGAGATCTACCACCTCCGCCGCGACGCTCTTCCAACTCTTGTCAGCAAGGTCGGTTCTCCCAAGAAAACCCACGCTCTCACCCGAGGAAACTTCATGGACGAATCGGGACCGCAAGCCCTCCCCGGGCTTCCCGCTCACTTCAGCAAATCTTTCTCCGGAGACAAACGCCTGACCCGACTCGATCTCGCGAACTGGATCATGTCGAAAGACAACCCCCTCACTGCCCGCGTCTTTGTCAATCGTCTCTGGCACCAATTCTATGGACGCGGTATTAGCGAGACTCTTGAGGACTCCGGCAATCAGGGCGACTGGCCGTCACACGTTCATCTTCTCGATTGGCTTGCCATCGAATTCCAACAATCCAATTGGAACATCCGTCATATGATTCAGCTTCTGACCACCTCGGAGGCCTACCAGCTCTCTTCGATTCCAACTTACAAGCTCACCGAAATGGATCCCACTAACCGCCTTCACGCCCGCCAGGGAAGGCATCGTCACAGCGCCGAGGAAATTCGCGACTCCGCCCTTCACGCGGCCGGTCTCCTCAAGCTCACCAAAGAGATTCCCACCGCCTCCTTCTTCCCTTACCAACCCGATCCCTATTGGGCCAAATCGAACAAGGTCATGTTCGGCTCGCGATATCAAATCTGGGAAACCAACCTCGGCGACGACCAATACCAGCGTTCTCTCTACACCTTTTGGAAGCGCCAAAACATCCACCCCGCCATGCTCGCTCTTGATGCGCCAACCCGCCAGGAATGCACCGCCCGCCGCACCATCACGAACACACCCGCTCAAGCCCTCGCTCTCCTCAATGATCCGCAATTCGTGGAAGCAGCCCGTGTCCTGGCCCAAAGAATCCTGACTGAATCTTCCGGAAATCAACGAATCGACAAGCTCTTCCAGCTCACCCTCCAACGTCCCCCATCGCCCGCCGAGAAAATAGAAATCCAAACCCTCCTCGAACAACTCACCGAACAATACAAGGAAAGCCCCGAAGACGCCGCCGCCCTCCTGAAAATCGGCCAGTATCCCAGCACTAAATTAGATCCCATCGAACACGCTACGTGGACTGGCGTCAGTCGGGTGACACTCAATCTTCATGAATTTTTAACCAGGAATTAAACTCAACCATTACTCATCATGAGCAATATCAATTTTCCTCGCCGCGATTTCTTCGCCCGTTCCTCATCCGCCCTCACGGGCACCGCTTTCGCCTCTCTCCTCTTCAAGGATGGCTTCGCCCAGCAGACCAAGGATTTCGATCACACACCCAAAGCCAAGCGAGTCATCTACCTCTACATGGCCGGTGGCCCGTCGCAATTTGAGAGTTTCGATGACAAGCCGAAGCTTCGTGAAAACAATGGAAAGCCTATCCCAAAGGAGCTGACTGAAGGGATTAAATTCGCTTTCCTCCAGCACTCCGCGCTCAAGTGTTTTGGCTCGAAAGTCGAATTCAAAGAATGCGGACAATCGGGACAGCAGATTTCCAGCCTTCTCCCCAACATTCAAAAGATTGCCGACGACATCTGCATCGTTCGTACCCAGCAAACCGATCAGGTCAATCATGACCCGGCTCACGCCTTCATGAATACCGGCACCGCGATTCCCGGCCGTCCAAGCATGGGATCCTGGGTCACCTACGGACTCGGTCACATCACCGACAACCTCCCTTCCTTCGTCGTAATGCGCTCCGGCCCCGAAGGACAACCAATCCCGCAAACCGCTTGGAACGCCGGCTTCCTTCCCGGCAAGCACACCGGCGTCGAGTTCTACTCCAAAGGCGTTCCGCTCAACTACCTCACTTCGCCCAAGGGAATCTCAAAGACCACCCAACGCGCCTCTCTCGACACCCTCGCCCGCCTCAACAAACATCATCACGAAACGGTCGCCGACCCCGAGATCATGACTCGCCTGGCGCAGTATGAGCTGGCCTACAAGATGCAAGCCAGTGTCCCGGACCTCGCGGACTTCTCCGGTGAGTCGAAAGCGACCCGTGAACTTTACGGCGTCGGAGACAAACCTGACGGAACCTTTGCCTCCAACTGCCTCATGGCGCGCCGTATGGCCGAACGCGGCGTGCGTTTTGTGCAACTCTATCACTCGGGCTGGGACCATCACGGCAATGTCATGGGCGGCATGAAATCCCGATGCAAAGACGTCGATCAAGGCTCCGCCGCTCTCATCACCGATCTCAAACAACGCGGCCTCCTTGATGACACCCTCGTCATCTGGGGCGGTGAATTCGGACGCACCCCGATGTCACAAGGCAGCGGCCGCGACCACCACACCAAGTCCGGCTCCATGTTCCTCGCCGGCGGAGGAATTAAAGGTGGCGTCACCTACGGCGAAACCGATCCCTTCGGCTTCACCGCCGCCCACGATCCCTTCCACGTCCACGACTTCCACGCCACCGCCCTCCACCTCCTCGGCATCGAGCACAAAAAACTCGTCTTCAAATACAAAGGCCGTAATTTCCGCCTCACCGATGTGCACGGCCATGTCGTGGAGAAGATTCTGACGTAGCCTTGCAACTTCCGGCATCGACCTAGCACCCCGACCTTGTTAGAGATGCAAACCGCTTCCCTATCTCTATGAAAAACCGTCTACTCTTTTGGGCCATCACCTGCGCGCTGGCCGGGTTTATTTTTGGATTTGACCTCATCGTCATCTCGGGTGCCGAGCAGCGAATTCAAAGCCTCTGGGGACTCACGGGGATTCAACACGGACTCGCGATGAGTTCGGCTCTATGGGGGACCGTTTTGGGAGCGATCTTCGGAGCGATTCCCACTGATCGCTTTGGACGAAAGAAAACACTCCTCTGGATTGGCATTCTCTATTTTGTCTCAGCCCTTGGGTCTGGGCTGGCACCCGATGTCACCTTCTTTTCAATTTCACGATTCATTGGCGGATTAGGTATTGGGATCTCCACGGTAGCGGCCCCGCTTTTCATCTCGGAAATTTCCCCCGCCGACCGACGCGGGCGTCTCACCGGAATGTTCCAGTTCAATATCGTCCTCGGACTTCTCATCGCGACTCTGTCTAATGCCCTCATTGCATCCATCATTGATGCCGAGACCGCGTGGCGTTGGATGTTGGGAATCGAGGCCCTCCCCGCGCTCATCTACAGCTTCATGTGCTTTTCTCTTCCCGAAAGTCCGCGCTGGCTCATCGCTCAAGGAAAGCGAGATGAAGGGAAAGCCATCTTGGGACAAATCAACCCCTCCCTCAGTGAGAACGAACTTGAAGCAAAGGTCGCCGAAATCGAGCAATCCTCACACCGGGAAACAGGTTCGCCCAAGATTTCTCGGAACCCCCTAAAGCTCGCACTGGTCCTCGCTTTCCTCATCGCCTTCTTCAACCAGCTCTCGGGAATCAATGCCATTCTGGGTTTCTCACCCCGCATTCTCGGCATGACCGGATTTGATCCAGGCCAATCACTCTTCAATGCCTCTCTGATCACACTGGTGAATCTCATCTTCACCCTCGTTGGCTTGCGCCTTATCGACAAACTTGGTCGCCGTACTTTGCTTTTTGTCGGTTCGATCGGCTACATCGTTTCCCTGACCATCTGCGCTTGGGCGTTTTCACATTATAAAGCCCCCTTCCAGGTTGCAGAGAAAGCAATCAGCTTGAAAGGAGCCATTGTCGAAGTGGCCAAAACCGACCTCTCGGAAGAGCGTAGGAAAAGCGCGGAAGAGACTTTAGAAAATGCCCGCGTTGCGCTCGTCGAATCATCCAATGACCAAGCCTATGCGGGAAAAGGCGTCGACCTGCCCAAGGGATTGACCGAAAAAGAAAACATCGAGATCGCCGAAGTAGCTCTCAAGGAAGCCTCAGACAAAGCGGGCGGCGGAAGCGTCCTTGTTCTCGTTTGCATTCTGGGTTTCATCGCCGCCCACGCCGTGGGACAAGGAACGGTGATCTGGGTCTTCATTTCCGAGATCTTCCCCGCCGTTTCCCGGGCCTTTGGACAATCGCTAGGAAGCGCCACTCACTGGGTGTTCGCCGCCATTCTTACTTTTGCATTCCCCTTGGCCATGGAGAATTTCTCAGCCACCGCGATCTTTGGCTTCTTTGCCTTCATGATGATCCTGCAGCTAATTTGGGTGTGTATCATGGTGCCAGAGACCAAGGGAATCAGCCTTGAGCAGATTGAAGAAAAGCTCGGCAAGAAATAAGAGTTTTCCAATCCGCCAATCGGGTTTAGTTACGGCCATGTATTTGACCGGATTCGCTGACGAAGCAGCTCAGGACCTCGCCACCCAGATCAAAGCCACCAAGGAAATTGGCTGGACGCAAATCTCCGCCCGCGGAGTCAACGGAGCGAACATCCACGAACTTCCGCAGGGCGAATTCGACAAAGTCGCCGACCAACTCGATGCCGCAGGAATCACCATTCCCGAATTCGGCTCGCTCATCGGCAACTGGGGGAAGAAGATCACTTCTGATTTCGACATCACACTCGCCGAAGTCGAACGCGCTATTCCGCGGATGCAACGTCTTGGCACGAAACTTATCCGAATCATGTCCTACGCGCAGGAGCCCTGGGGCGAGAACCAGCAGGAAGAAGAACGCTTTCGTCGTCTGCGTGAAATTCATGCTCGTTTCGCCGATGCCGGTCTTCAGGCCATTCACGAAAACTGCATGAACTGGGGTGGCTTTTCCGCCGAGCATACGCTCCGGCTTGTGGAGAAAATTCCCGGGCTGAAACTCGTCTTTGATACCGCAAATCCCGTTTTCCAACTCGATCGCTCAAAGCCCGAGCCTTTCCCCTGGCAGGATCCACTGGAGTTTTACAGCAAGGTCAAGGAACACGTCGTGCACGTTCACATCAAGGACTGCACCAATCCACCCGCCTGTGAAACCGAGCCCGCAAAATACACTCTTCCCGGTGATGGTCAGGGCAAAGTCCACGAGATTCTCACCGCACTCAGAGATGATGGCTACACTGGCGGACTCGCCATCGAACCTCATGTTGCTACTGTCTTCCACGCTGTCGACGGCCAGGAGCCCGACTGGAAGCAGTGCTACGATTCCTACGTGGAATACGGCCACGCCACCAACAAGCTTGCTGAAGACCTCGGACTGCTTTAGATCTCAGAATGACTCCCCCTCCGGCGGCTTTGATCTCAACGTCACCATTTCGAATGATGCCTACCGACACTCAACGACAGGTTCACAATCCAAGCACTACATCACTCCCAAAAAGGCCGAGGAGGCCTGAAACAGCGAGACAGGTTTCGACATCCCCGTCAGTTGCAGAGCACTCGCCCCCAGCTTTACCAGCAAAAGTGCAACCAAAATGATAATGACGAGGGCTAAAAATGATCCCATGGAGATATTTTTACCAAAATCGTACCTTTCAGCGACACAATTATTGATAACCGAGCTTGCCTAAACGGGAGGTTTGGGAAAACTAATCCAATAAGATCTATGAGTGATGACCGCTATGAAATCCGTAGCAAAATAGGCCAAGGTGGCGTCGGTGCGGTATATCGAGCCTTCGACCGCCACTTGAACCGCGAGGTTGCGATCAAACGCGTCCTGCCGGAGGGAGGTTACGAGAATCAGGAAGAGGCAACGAAGGCCATGCTGAACGAAGCGGCCTCACTTTGCTCTGTCCAGCACCCAAACATCGTCACTGTCTTTGATGCCGGCATTGATAACGACGGCCCATACGTGGTGATGGAACTTCTCTCGGGAAGAACCATCGACGAGATGGTCGATCGTGGGACCCTGACCTACCAGGATTTCCGGGAAGTCGCTTTGCAAACTCAGGAGGCTCTCATTGCGGCCCAAGACCTTGATTTGGTCCACCGTGATATCAAACCGACCAACGTCATGGTCACCTGGCTCCCCAGCGGACGGTTCCAGGTAAAGTTAGTGGATTTCGGCCTCGCCAAATTTTCACCAAAACCCTCACTCCAGACCATTGATCACGGGGACTCCGTCTTTGGATCAATTCACTTCATGGCGCCCGAGCAATTCGAGAGAATCCCGCTCGACAAGCCCACCGACATGTACTCCATGGGTTGTGTCTACTACTACACTCTTGCCGGTGTATACCCCTTTGACGGGGAAACCGCACCCAAGGTCATGAATGCCCATCTCCAGCATCAAATCAAACCGCTGCAGGAGCACCGCCCCGACCTTCCCCAGTGGCTCTGCCAGTGGGTTATGTGGCATCTTGCGCGCCAAATGGAAGAGCGCCCCCGAGACGCCCGTGAATCACTCAAACTTTTCCTAATGAGCGAAAACAGCCCCGAAAATTCAGCCTCTCAAATCCCCCTCGTCAGCACTCCCACTCTGAATGCCGCACCACAAATGAACGTGCCTTCACCAGCACCGGTAAATACCCCAACCAGCCCCGTCATTCCCCACGTCACGGGCCCGGTCAATACCGCCACCGCACCTCAGCCTATCCTTCCTCCCATAGGGAGTGCCCCCTCCATTCACACCGATGCCCAAATGGTCAAGGTCCCCGTCATCCCAACTCCAGTCGAGCCCATGGCTCCCGCTCCGAATATGCCCAACGATCACAAGCCCACCGACGCTCCCGCGCAGGCTTCAATGGCTCCACCAAAAATAGAAGAGCCTGCCGTGGCAGCCGCACCAAAACTCATCATTCCGGGTTCTCCGGTCCAAGCACCGGCACCGAAAACCGAAACAAGCCCTGATCCCATCCAATCCCAGTCATTGGTAACGGCTCCGGCACCTCAGCCTATCCTTCCCCCTGAAGGGAACGCCCCCTCCATTCACACCGAGGCCCAAATGGTCAAGGCCCACGCCATCCCAACCCCGGTCGAGCCCATGGCTCCCGCTCCGGATATGCCCAACGATCGCAAGCCCACCGGCGCTCCCGCGCAGGCTCCACCAAAAGTAGAAGAGCCTGCCGTGGCAGCCGCACCAAAACTCATCATTCCAAATTCTCCGGTCCAAGCACCGGCACCGGAAAGCGAAACAAGCCCTGATCCCATCCAATCCCAGTCATTGGTGACGGCTCCGGCACCTCTCCAAGTCTCGGCTCCGGCCTCTCCGGAGACACCTCAAATGTCAGAGCCTCTTCCCTCCACTACCGGAGCTGCTCCAAAATTCAATATCCCTGAAGCCACCATTCAAGCCAAACCCGAGGAAGCGTCTCCGACCCCGACGTCAGCAGCTTCCGGCCCTCTGATTAAAGTCAAAGGGCCTCAGCTAGAAAAAGCTGCTCCAAAACCTGTGGAAACTCCGGTTCTCGCAGTAGCTCCAACTGTAATACCAGCAGAACCTGCCCCCACTCCATCCGAAGAAACACCAGCTGTCTCCATCCCTGTGAAAACAGGAATGAGCGGAGCTGCCAAGGGAGTCATTGCCGCCCTCCTCGTCGTCGGCATCCTCATTGCAGGAGTTTTTTTGCTCGGCAAAAGAGCCGAAAAAGCCAGAATGGCCCGCCTTGTCGAAATCACCGCACCCTTTAATGCGGGCCCTTCCAATTATCCAGAGGAAATCGAACTCACCAAGAGCGACATCACCCTGCTTCTCGATACGATTATCACTCCGGACTCCAAAGAAAAGGGCGTCAGAAAGACCTACATGCAGGCACTCAATATTGGTACGACCACCGATGGATCCGACCTTGATGATGTGGTCGCCAAGTATGCCACCAAAACCCAGATGAGCGAGGGTGCCCGCATCAATCTCTTCAAAGTCCTCAAACGTCGCAGTCGCACCAACAGCCCGGCCCTCCCCCACCTGATCGATTTCGCCCGTTCCGCGACCGAAGCCAAACTCGGTGTAGCCGCTCTTGAGGCCACCGAAAAAATGGCCACCCCCGATGACCTTGAACAGCTCCTGGACATTGTTTCGGACGCCAAGCACGGCGATGTCCGACGCGCCGCAGTGAGAACCCTCAAGGCCGTCATCAAAAAAGCCCCGGATAAATCGTCCTTCGCTGCTCCCATCATTTCCTCCTTCCAAAGCAGCACCGAGGGAGAAGTCCGCGAGCAGTTACTACAAATATTAGGAACAGCCGGAGGCAGCCGGGCAGCCGAATTGATCAGCACCCACCTCAATGGTTCGAATATGAAACTCCAACTCGCCGCCATCGCCGGACTTCGCGAGTGGCCCGATACCGGCCAATTCGAAACCCTCTCTACTTTCGTTGAGAACGAAGAAGAAGGCACCATGAGGAAACAAGGCTTTGCCGCCATGATTAAATTCCTCACCGAGGGACCGGACATCAATGAGGATGACCTTTCTCTCTTCTGGAATGACACCGCCACCCTGGCCTTGAGCGAGTCAGAGCAACTCCGGGTCGTCAACACCATGGTCACTCAAAGAGGTAAGTGGGCCCTGAAGATCCTAGACCACTTCATGCAGCGCGGCCTAACTGACCGCGTCACAGCCCGCGCCGAAGACGTGAAGGAAGAGCTCAAAAAGCGTTTGGCAGCCGGAAGCAATGACGAGTAGGGTAACTCTTACAACGAGTCCCAATAACGAAAGCTAACGCACTCACTTTTCAGGACAGGCGACCTTAATCGGTCGCCTGTTTTTTACGTTCATTTCCGATCGCTGACCAAAATCTTTTCACAACCTTACTTCAAAACCGAACCCAACCCCAAAGAAATCATCAACTCATTTGACAAGGATTCGACGGAAAAACGCCTCCACCTTGGCTCTCACTTTCGGAGTTGCAAAAAGCGGGCCTCCGTGACCGCCACCTTTTACAATATGAAACTCACTGGGAACCCCGGCTCCAAGCAAAGCCGCATGCAGTCTCCGACTCTGATCGATCGGCACGCCCGGATCCTCGCTTCCATGCATGATTAGAAAGGGAGCATCATCCGCACTCACATTATCCAGCGCGCTTGCTTCCTTCGCCAATTTCGGCACATCTTTCACCGTCGCGCCCAATAAGATTGCGCCATTGGATTTCGCAACCTGTTCTTCAGTTCGACCATTGGCCACCATATTCGGCGGCATCGTCAATAACTCCGAAGGACCAAACCAATCACAAACCGCCTGTATCCTGCTGGCTTCATCCACATAAGGCCGCGTCCCCATCAGAGCCACCAAATGCCCTCCCGCCGACGAACCAAACGCGCCAATGTGATCCGCATCCAATCCGTATTTTTGGGCATTCCTACGCAGCCACCTTACCGAAGCCCGGCAATCATCAATCTGAGCCGGCCACTGGGCTTCGTTCGTCAAACGATAATTGATACTCGCCACCGCAAAGCCCCTTCCAGCCAACCACGCCGCATGACGCGGATTTTCCTTACTCCCATTTTTCCACCCCCCTCCATGAACCCAAACAATCACTGGCAATGGTGAGGCCGCCTGTTTGGGGAGATACAAATCAAGTAACTGCGGACTCCCCTTTGGCTCGGAATAAACCAAATTCTTGATCACCTTGGTTCCCTCCGGAACTAAGAATGCCTTTTTACGAGAGACCGATTTCAAATATCCTCCCGCCAGGATCTCGCCCAAGCGAATCACTCCGGCCGAATCGAGAACCAACTTCTTTTCCTGCTCTGGCAAATCGAGTGCCTTAAGATGAACCATGTTACGGTCACTCGCGGCCAGCGAAGCAAACTTCGACATCACCTCAATCTCATTCACTCGTTTATCATCCGTCGGCGCCTGCTGGCTGACGATCCACTTGAGCTTGGGCCTCTTCAAATCCTGCCGAACTCGTTCAACCGTCGACTTTAACCACTCCGGTGATTTCTTTCGATATGGAGGCATCGACATGTCGTTTTCGCCGACGTGATAAAAGATGCCCGCCAACTCAACCTGATGTCCTCTGTCCTTCAGCTCTTTTACCGAGGTTCTGATGAAATCGACGAAGCGAGGATAAAGATTTCGAGACTTCGCTTCACTCCCCTCCGGAGTCCAATCGTTCATTTGCGATCCACTGTGGGTAAATTTCGCAATGGCAATATTTCCGCTCACCTTCTTCTTCAGCTCCCGCGCAAAACTCAACTCAGGACCAAAAGTCTCGTAGTATCCCACCGCACCAAGGGGTTCCCATTGATCTGACACTCGATACCCACCACCGAGACTGTATCTATAAGCGATTGAAGGATCATCCTTACGCAGACCTTCCGGTAGGTCCTGAACAAAAGCCCGCTCGCCTTCCATATTCCGATGTCCCGCCATCACAAAGAGCTTCACCTTCGCTCCCTTTTTGTAGGGCCATTTTTTAAGACTCTTCTCAACCTCCTTCTTTTTCCCAATCGACTCCAAATAAGCCTCCGCATAGTTCTCTCCATGCTGCAATTGTCCCAAAGTCCCGTAGTGATAATGCAGCCCTACTCCACCTCCAATCTCAACCCCGACATGTGAAGTCGGGACATACTCCGCAAGTGGATCTGTATTCGTCACCTCCCGCTGACCCAAACTAATGGCATACATCCGCGGCCGCAGATCCATTCCCCAAATCGTCTTGGTGCACAACTCACCGATATAAAACTTCAACCTAGGCGACTTCAAATCCCGCCGCCAACTCGCAAGGAATTTCTTCAAATTCGCTCCGTAATTCGCCTGATACTCTTCATTGAACATATCGTTCTCACCCTGATGCCACATGAAGCCCTCCAGACGATACGGAACCTTCTTCCGATCCAACTCCGCGAGAGACTTCCGAACCACCTCCAACGCCAGAGGATACATTTTAAATCCGATCGGATCTTTTGGATTCCAATCTCCGCCTAAATGGGTCCCTCCAGCCGCCACCTTGATAATCGCGATCGGCGCCTCGATGCTCTCGGTCACCTTCCGGGCAAAACTCAACTCAGGCCCCACCACTTTGTTTACTGCTTGCAGATCAACCCAGCCCTCCGAATTCATCTTGTTCTCCCTGCCAATGGAGTAAGAAAACCTCACTCCCTTCTGTGGTTTCTCCAATCCCACGAAGGGAGGAAAGCGTTGGATATCCACAACCTTGGAATCCGATCCCACCATATTCGACTGCCCCGCAAAAATAAAGACCCTCAAGGTCTTATCGTCATCAGCGAGGACATTCCCAATGAGAACCAAAAATAAGAAAAAAAAGCGAAACATGGACCTTGGATTTTCAAACACAGGGTAGCCTCTCAGATCTCGACCCTTCCTCAAAGAGTGGAATGAAAAGATTCGCCTATTCATCGTGATGCCGCCAAAGCACTGCACTCAAGAGCAGTCCCACTCCGAGTGTCCACATCCAGTTTGGTGTGAAATAAGGATAGACCATCATCGCCAACCCGATCGCCAAAGGCTGCCAGTATTCCATCTTCCGCCCATACCAAAAGGCACAAAAACCAATCAAACTGAAGAGAATGCCAAAGACAATATTGTAGGTTTCAAATTCAAACATGACTCTTTCAAAGGGATTTAAGTTACCTCGGAATCACCGCAACACGAGGAACCTTTTCTTCCCCTGATAGGCCCAGTCCACCATTGCAGTATTTTAGATCCACACTCTATGTTTTCGAAACTCTTCCTCGTCCTCACTGCAACGATTCTCTTGCCTGCCAACTGTCACGCCCGGAATCACGCCCAGGCAGATGCGGCTTTGAAAATGAATCCAATCAGTGTCGTCGATAAAAAGCTCACCCCTCCCAGCGGAGACAAGCATGGCCACCCCAGCCTTGCCTTGGTTTCTGGAACGACAAGTCGGATCCCGACAGCGAAGCCTACCTCGGATCCGACGCCAAAAAATGGCCCGCCAACTCTCTAAAAAAGACTCATCCCGGGAAATCGCTCCTTGATCCTTCCATCGGGAAACTATCATACATCTTTCCACAAAATGACGCTTCGCAAACTCACCGTCTTTCTGGCCTTATCCGTTCAGTCCCCGGGATTGGGCGCTGAATCCGTAGGCTACAACACCGATGTCCGCCCCATTCTCTCGGACAAATGCTTCCTTTGCCACGGCCCGGACAAAACCAACAACAAAGCCGGTCTGCGCCTCGACGACGAAGCCTCCGCTTACGCCGCGCTTAAGGATACGCCAGAGAAGCACGCCATCGTCCCCGGCTCACTCGAAAACTCCGAGGTTTGGCTGCGCATCAATTCAAACGACCCCGATGAGGTCATGCCCACTCCGGAATCTAATCTCGCCCTCACCGATTCCGAAAAAGAAATCATCGGAGCTTGGATCAAACAAGGCGCCAAATACGAACCTCACTGGGCCTTCGTTCCCCTTCCTGAAAAAATCCCTGTCCCACCCACCAACTCCGCGAACTGGCCAAGAAACCCCATCGACAATTTCGTCGCCGCCAAGCTTCAGGCCAACGATCTGAAGCCCTCGCCCGAAGCCGCCCCCCTTCGCTGGTTCCGCCGCGTTTGCTTCGACCTCACCGGACTCCCTCCGAACCAGGCACAACTCGACACCTTTCAATCTGATCTCAAATCATCCCCTGCCAAGGCTCACGAAAAGGCTGTGGACGCCCTCCTCGCCACCATCGAATACGCCGAGCACATGACGCTCGATTGGCTCGATGCCGCCCGCTACGCCGACACCTGGGGCTACCACTCCGACATGAATTTCACCGCCTGGCCTTACCGCGACTGGGTCGTGCGAGCCTATCAGCAAGACCTCCCTTACAAAGACTTCGTCACCTGGAACATCGCCGGAGATCTTCTTCCCAACGCCACCAAAGATCAAAAGCTCGCTACGGCATTTAATCGCTTTAACCGCATGACCAATGAGGGTGGTTCCGACGCCCTCGAGTTTTTCGTCGATGGCGTCTCCGATCGCGTCCACACCATGGGCACGGCATTCCTTGGCCTTACCATGGAATGTTCAAAATGCCACGATCACAAATACGATCCCATCACCGCCAAGGACTACTACCAGCTTTTCTCCTTCTTTAATTCCATCAATGAAACCGGCCTCTACATCCACGGAAACATCTCCCCTCCGCCCAGCCTTCTCCTCCCCACTGATGCCCAGGAAGCCGACCTCAAAAAGCGCAAGAAACGTGTCACCGCAGCACAACAAAAACTAGCTCAACTGGACAAAGATCTCGGCTCGAAATTCCAGGAATGGAAAGCTACCGTTCTCAATCCCACTTCATCAGAAGAGGGAACCCCACCACTACCCCTCAAGCTTTCCCTCGCCGACCTCAGCGGCCGCTTCGATTTCGACAAAGATCACAAACAACCACTCGAATCGCGCACGCCCCCGCCTTCCGGCCCCGTGAAGAAGGACAAAAACAATCGCCTCATCAAACCCAAACCACCCAGCCTGAGCCTTGCTGACATCCACTACACCAAAGGCCCCAAAGGCCACGGCTCGGCCATCATCCTCGACGGCGACCGCGGAGCTTCCACTGGCAACTTTTTCATCAAAGATCGCTACACCCCCTTCTCGGTCGGACTGTGGCTCAAGGACACCTTGCGCGAAAAGCGCTCCGTCGTCATCTGGCAGCGCGCCCACGGAACGGAAGTGGGCTACAACGGCATCGACCTCCGCACCGAAAATGGATTCCTGACCGCACGCGTCTTCCGCCATTGGCCCGACAACGGTGTCGGCATCAAAACCATCGCCCAGATCCCGAAAAACGAATGGCATCACATCACCGTCACTTACGACGCCTCCAGCAACGCCGAAGGGCTCGCCATGTATAAAAATGGCCTCCCCCTCGAAACTAAAATCGTCGGCGGCAAACTTTACAAAAGTGTCAACACCAGAACCTACACCGCTGGTAACTTCACCCTCGGCGCCATCTTCCGCGGCCCTGGATTCAAGGGAGGGCACGTCGACGAACTCATCACCTTCGACCGGGCTCTCACTCCGCTCGAAGTCAGTCATCTCGCCGGCCTTGAAGACATCGATCAAAGCGCCCGCAAAGCCGCCGACAAAGATCTCTATCCTTACTACCTTTCCAATCACAACAAAGACTACCGTAAAGCCCTCGACGAACATGCCGCCGCCCAAAAGGCCCTCGTCCAACTCGAAGATACCCTCACCGAAGTCCCCGTCATGGAAGAGATGGACACCCCACGCCCCGCCTACCTTCTCGCCCGTGGTGAGTTCACCGCCGAGCGAACCGAGGAAAACAAAGTCACCCGCGACACGCCCGCCTTCCTCCTACCCTTCCCCAAAGGCGCTCCACGTAATCGCCTCGGCCTAGCCCAATGGCTCACTCTTCCAAATCACCCGCTCACAACCCGCATTTACATCAACCGCATCTGGCAACAGCTCTTCGGAAATGGCCTCGTCGGCACGACGGAAAACTTCGGTTTGCAAGGCGACCTCCCCACCCACCCCGGGCTCCTCGACTGGCTCTGCCGCGACTTCATCAGTCACAAATGGAGCACCAAGCACCTCGTCAGACAGATCGCCCTCTCCGCGACCTACCGGCAGGACTCTGTGCTTACACCCGAGCTCCAGTCACTCGACATCGCCAACAAGCTCCTCGCCCGCGGCCCTTCCCACCGTCTCACCGGCGAAGCAATCCGCGACGCCGCTCTTCTCACTTCCGGGCTCCTGAGCGACAAACGCGGCGGCCCACCGGTCAAACCTTACGACCCGGTTCACAATCAAAAAGGCAACCTTGATCACGTCCACCGGCGCTCCCTCTACAGCTACTGGCGCCGCACCAAGCCGCAGAACAATATGATCATCTTCGACAAGCCATCGCTCGAAGTCTGCAGCGTGCAACGCAGCCGCACCAACAGCCCGGCCCAGGCGCTCGTGCTTCTCAACGACACCCAATTCGTCGAAGCAGCCCGCAATCTCGCTGCCAACATGCTTCAAAAACATGGCGATGACGCATCCCGGATCAAAGCCGCCTGGAAAACTGTCACCAGCCGCGAAACCACCGAGAAAGAGCTCGAACTCCTCACCGCCATTCTCGCCGAGCAACGAAACTATTTCAAAGCCAACCCCAAGGAGGCCGAAGCATTTCTCAAAATCGGGCTCAAGCCCTTACCAAAGGATCTCGACCCCATCGAGTCCGCCGCTCTTACCGTCGTCTGTCAGGCGACTTACAACACCGACGCAGCTGTCTGGAAACGCTAACAATTTCGTCCAATGAACCCTATCATTCCCAACGATCCTTTTGCGGTCAATCGACGCCACTTCTTCAAAAAGTCCACCACCGGCATCGGAGGCATGGCTCTCGCCTCCATGATGGCCAGAGCCTCCGACTCCGATCATTCCGGCGTCCTCGGAGGCCCCGGCTTCACCCCCAAAGCCAAGCGGGTGATCTACCTCTTCCAATCCGGCGGCCCCTCGCAATTTGAGACCTTCGATCACAAGCCCTACCTCCAGGAACACCACGGCGAGGAACTCCCGCCCGAAGCCCACGGCCGAGCCACCGGCATGTCCTCCAACCAATCGTCCAAACCCATGGCAGGCTCGGTCTTCAAGTTTGGCAAGTTTGGCAAATCCGGTCAGGAGATGAATGCCGACCTCCTTCCGTGGACGCAAAAAATCGCCGATGACATTTGCATCATGCGCAATGTCTACACCGATGCCATCAATCACGATCCCGCCATCACCTTCATCCAGACCGGCGCGCAAATCGCGGGACGTCCTTGCCTCGGGTCGTGGCTTTCCTACGGCCTCGGCACCGACAATTCCGATCTACCCAACTTTATTGTCATGGTCAGTAAGAACGGCGGCGGCCAACCACTCTACTCCCGCCTCTGGGGATCGGGCTTCCTCGACTCCCGCCATCAGGGAATGCAATTCCTCTCCGGCGAAGACCGCGTTCTTTACCTCAAAAACCCCAAGGGTGTCAGCAACGAGTCACGACGCTCGATGCTCCAAAAACTCAACGCCCTAAACAAAGAGGCATTTTACAAAGAACTCGATCCCGAAATCGAATCCCGCATCGCGCAATACGAAATGGCCTATCGTATGCAGGCCAGCGTTCCCGAGGCCTCCGACATGTCGGACGAACCACAATCCACCTGGGACCTCTACGGCGATGAAGCAAAGCAACCCGGCACCTACGCCGCAAACTGTCTGCAAGCCCGGCGCCTCGCTGAACGCGGCTGCCAATTCATCCAACTCTACCACCAGGGTTGGGACGCCCACGGCGGCCTCCCCGGCTCCATGCGCGATCGATGCAAAAAGACCGACCGTGGTTCTGCCGCTCTCGTCATGGATCTCAAACAACGCGGCCTCCTCGAAGACACCCTCGTCATTTGGGGCGGCGAATTCGGACGCACACCGTATTCACAGGGGTTCATCAAAAAAGACAACTACGGTCGCGATCACCATCAGGCCTGTTTCTCAATGTGGATGGCCGGCGGCGGCATCAAGGGTGGTATCACCGTCGGTCATACTGACAAATACGGCTCCAAAATTGTCCGCCCCGACGGCTCTCCTGTCAACGCCGACAAACACCACTACGACAAGGATGCCATCCACATTCACGATCTCCAGGCCACTATCCTTCACCAAATGGGCGTCGACCATACCAAGCTCAGCTACAAATTCCAGGGCCGCCGATTCCGCCTCACCGATGTCCACGGCCACAAGGTCGACCACATCATCGCATAGCCACCCCCCGGGAACACTTCCTCAAAAAATTCAAATACTCTAATGGCGTTGAGATCCAACTCCACTCCGATGAAAACAACAAGTTTGATCCTCGTCATTCTCGTTCTTCTCATCATCTACAAACGCAAGACCAAGCGTCTTGCCCTCAAGGACGAACTTCTTCAAATGATCCTTCCGAAGTCAGTTTGAAAATCCTGAAGCAAAGACCTTTCCCTTTCCCCACGGAGGGACTAAATCACTATTTGTGAGCGACACTCCAAATTGTCCCGAATGCCAGTCCGAATACACCTACGAGAGCGGACCACTTTTCGCCTGCCCCGATTGCGGGCACGAATGGTCGGCCGAAGAAGCCGCTGCCGCAGCAGAGGCCAGGATTCTGCGAGACGCGCACGGAAACGAGCTCCAAAGCGGCGACACAATTCAACTCACCAAGGATCTCAAGGTCAAAGGAACATCCACCACCTTGAAAATTGGGACTAAAGTGAAAAACATCCGCATTGATCCGGGAGCCAACCATGATATCGACTGCAAAGTCGACGGCATTGGCCCCATGAAACTGAAGTCCCAATTTGTCAAAAAAATCTAGTCAACAATCTCGACCTTGAGACGGTAGTAGAGTTCGTCCTCCGCTCCTGGGAACCATCCACCATCGCGTGTAAAATCAACGGTTTCAAAGTCACCGTCGGTCGAAACCACATTCTCAACAACCCCTCCCAGAGCAGTCCAGCTGTTTACGGACAAGTCAGTCGAAGATTCAATCGTGTAAGCCAAACCGCCAACGCTCCCTTGACGACGGGTCACACGAATGGCCTCACCCACCATGTTCCCAAGGATCGACACATTATCAACTACTAGGGGGGAGGTCCCAATGGCATACTCCACGAGATTTGTAATCCCATCACCGTCCAAATCCTGATTGGGATCGGCCACCAGAGAGAACGAGTCAAGCCAGCTCACAAAGGCGGACGAGGTGTTGACCTCGGTAAGCACGACATTGTCAAAGTCCAAATAAGTATTCACGCCCCCGGCAACTTTTAAGATACGAATCCCCAACTCGTGAGGCTGCCCCGCCAAGGCCCCGGTATCGTAACGCAATGTCGCATCGGTGAACTTCCCAGTGGCATTCCCACCTGCCAAGGTATTGAGCTTATTACTATCCACCGACAGTGATGCCAAGACACTGCTCCCATTCATTAATTCAAGTCGTGCTCCGGCATAGGTTTCAGCTCCGACATCTCTTTTTCCAAAAGCGGCACTCAGAAAGTAGGTCTTATTCGGCTTCACCAGAGCCCGTAGTGTCTGCAAGAAATAATTATTACCACTGCCACCACGCATCGTCGCGGCATGGGGTCCGCTCATTTTGGCCAATGGTTCTTTGGAATAAGTCTCCGATCCGGGATTGAAAAAACCATTTGATCCATCTGCTGAGGCATCACCACTCACCCCGAGAATCCGCCAATCCAAAACGGCCGGGCCATTGATGGCAGAACTTATGGTTTCTGCGAAGGCATTTTCAGCGAGAGGAGACACTCCCGTCAGAGAGACATCAGTATTCAATTCAAAATCTCCATTCCGGGCTTCTGCGGGCACTCTTTGGTAAATCACCTCGAACCACTGTTGTGCATGTTCAGCCAGCCCCGCCGCATTGAAATGCACCCCGTCCGAGGAGCGGCCCTCCAAATGGAAGTCGTTGGTATCAGCGCCAAGGTAGACGTTGGTCACATCAAAGGCCACCTTACGCTGCCCCGCAAGAATCCCTTCCTCAACAGTCAATGGATCAGAAGGTTGATAAGATGCCTCCGAGACATACCAGGGAATGTCCCAATTGGCTCCATTCGACCCACGACCATGATTAATAATCCCAATCAGGGTATCGCGGTAACTCGCAGCTGATGTCGAGATAGCGCTATCGGCTTCCCCTTGATGCCACAAAACCCCTCGGAAACCATCTTGTGGAAATGACTTAATCGCCGGGTTCAGCAAGTTGTTGTTATTTGAAGAATCGGGACTCCAAGCAGCAACGGTGCTGTTGTTTCGTCCAAGAGAAATAAAGCCAACGGGCACATCTTCTCCCGCAACAATCAAATCTCCCAAGCGGGTCCACGGTGATCCCATCGACCCCTCCGCAATGGGTATCGGATCAACTGCCGCAATCCAGCTGTTGTCATCAACACTATCTCTCGCTGACACGCGGTCACTGGACGGAGTTAAAGCCGGCGTTCCTTGGTTTGCCGAATTCGATTGTCCCGAACAGATAAAGACATCCCCCACTCCGACCCGCCCAACCGTGACCGGACTCGATGGAGTTCCCCCGACCACAGAGCGCACCTCGAGTTCATACCATCCACCCGCAGGCACATTGGAAAGCACTCCGGAAAACGTCCCACCGGTGGGCACCGCCTCAACGGTCTGCCATGATGTCGTTGTCCCGTTGTTTTCTCCTCCCGACTTCACCACCGCCCGGGCTTCCACAAAATCAGGATTGCTCACGAATGTTCCTCCGATGGGGATATCAGCCACATTCGAACTATTACGCTGAACGATCTGACGCTCGCTTGGTGTCGCGATCACGAGCTCATTCGGATTGCCTCCAACGGCGAAGCCCACGACATCAATTTCCCGAATGACCGTTCCCAGGGCCCCTCCTCCCCCGGCTGGTCCGCCGGTATCGTTAAAGGTGAAACGAATACTATCCACCCCACTGGCCAAAATCCCGGTAACATCTTCGACCACGCGGACCTTCGACTCATAGTTGCCCTCAAAATCTGTCAGATCCGTGAACGGAGTATAGAGAACGTCGGTCAGCAAGACATAATCGGCCGACCCCACCAGGCTAATCTCGATCTTGTAGTCTTGGTGCACATGGACTCTGGACTCGAACCCCCATCCCATAAAAGTGGAAATGCTCGTCAAATTATAGCCGTCCATAACAACCGAAGTATCCAGGTTGTAGGTGACAACGGCAGGTAAACGACCCGGATCAAAATAGGTATTCTTCTTATCACCCCCTTCGTAAATCCCGTCGTTCATATACTCAGCCACGAACGAATTTCCGACCCCCCCTGATCCAAAAGCCGCCGTCGAATTCCAGTCTAACAAGGAAGGGCTTCCTTCATTAATCAAATCCCCACTGCTGAAATCATCGACATACTCCAACAGGACGTCCCCCTCGTTTGGTGCCAGGGCGGAGACACTCGCGGTTTGAATATCAATCGCTCCAAAACCGAAATGCACCAGAGAAAGGAATAATAATAGATAAGTGGAATTACGTTTCATCATCGGATTCAGCCAGAAATGGTTACATTAAGACACTGGGGATAACATAGCCAGTGATCTGAGCTATGGCAAGTCAGGCCTTATCACTCCATCCACGGATAATTTTCATGGCACGATTCATCGCTAATCATTGAACCGGTCTTCAACACCTCACTTCTGACACCCATAAAATCTCCTCTCTCTGAGAGATTGCCTCAGGAATCGCAGTATCCCTCCTCCCATGCGAACAATCATCCTCTCACTTACATGCGCTCTCGCCGCAACCGCGGCTCAAGCCAATACCCTGAGCTTCCCCGGGACTAAAGGGAAACCAGGCAACGGAAAACATATCGTCCTCATTGCGGGCGACGACGAATATCGCTCCGAGGAATCCTGCCCCATGCTGGCCAAGATTCTTTCCAAACATCACGGCTTTAAAACCACTGTTCTGTTCTCCCAGAACAAAGAAGGTGGATTCATCGATGCCAATTCCCAGAAAAACATCCCCGGCACTGAGGCCGTCAACACCGCAGACTTTCTCATCCTCGGGCTTCGCTTCCGTGATCTTCCCGACGACCAACTCAAACCCCTCGCCGATTACCTCAACGCCGGAAAACCCGTCTTCGGATTCCGCACCTCAACTCACGGCTTCCGCACGAAAAGTAAACTTGGCGGAATTAATTGGGGAAACCTCGGACCCGACGTTCTCGGTGAAGGCTGGGCCGGCCACTATGGTGGACACGGATCACAAGGTGCCCGCGGCGTCATCAACGAACCCCACGCCAAACACCCTATTCTCAACGGAGTTTCCGACGTCTTCGCGGAAAGCGACGTCTACGGCGTCCGCCGCGTCAACAAAGACAATGCCACCATCCTGGTTCATGGAGTGGTCACCGAAGCCCTCGTCCCCGAGTCCGCCGACGTCAAAGGCAAGCAACCCCAACCCGCTGTCTGGCTGAAAAAATACCAAACGCCCGAAGGAAAAGAAGGCACCGCCCTCTGCACCACCATGGGGTCCTCCTGCGACCTCGACAACGAAGGACTTCGCCGCATCTTCGTCAATGCCGCCTTCCACTTCACTGGTCTCGAGGTGCCCTCCAAAGTTGACGTCTCTTTTGTCGATCCCTTCGACCCAAGTCGCTTCAGCTTTCTCAATCGCGGCGACCATTTCAAAAAACTCAACCTCAAACCCGCTGATTTCGGATACGGAAAATCACCACAGATTACTGAACCCGCCTCCGTCTTAATTAACAAGAACGCGGAAAAGTGGAAAGCTTCCAAGTCCAAGTAAGCTCCAAATCAAAATCTCCTGCCCCAGATCCGTCGGAATTCCCGGCGGGTCTTTTTTATGCAAAGAGACCCAACCCTGCATGCGATCGCCCCACATAAGAAAGTTTATCTCTTAAGAAATTCAACCCGAGATAGCTCCACTAATCCTGCGGCCCGGTGGCTTTCAAAAATTCCCCCACTTCAACCTGAACCTCGGGTCTTCCCATGATAAAGGTATGGTCGCCGGGCCGCACTCGAAACTTACTCATTCCCTCAACCTTCCCCTTCTCCACCGAAACAATCCCATCGTTCTCTTCATCGAGTAAAAAACGAAACAGCGGCATGGGATTACTTTCCCCCATAATCACCATGACCTCATTTCCCTGCTTAAATCCCGGCACCTCAAGCGGAGTCCTCTGGGTCGACATTGCCATTCCTCCCGGACCCAGCGCCCAACGTCCCACGAAGGAATCGGACAACCAATCGATAATCTCACTCCCCTGATTAGGTGGAGCCAGCATGGCAATCTTTCCCGTGACCAGTTCCGGAAAGCGATCTGCCAAAAGACGCACCAAGATCCCACCCATCGAGTGCGTCACAAAGTGTGTTGTCTTCTCGGATTTCCCGATCTCAGCAGCCACATCTTCGATGATTTCGCCCAATGGTTTTCGAAATGACGCATAGGGCACATTTAATGTCTCAAAGCCCTCCCCATGCAAATACTCCGCCACCCCGTCCATCGCCCAGACACTCCGCCAAAGCCCGTGCAAAAGCACCACCCGGTCACCCCTGGCCGCCCTGACCCGGGGCCGATGCCACGGAACCGGGGGGATCATCATCTTGAGTCTTCGCATCCACACAGACAATCAGAGTTTCACCTCCCAAGGCAATCGATTCTCTTGATCCAAATATCAACTCAAACAATCATCCCCGCCCCTTGCGAATTCCAGAGCCCTCACCTTTAAGCCGCTGCGGAGCTTGGAGTTTGGCCCGGGCCCATCCTGCAAGCCCAACCCGGCATAAAGTCTAAGCTCCCTGAAAACACACCCTTCAAAATTAATCTTTCCGGTTTTCAATCCCGTCGTTCCCCGCTATTCCACGTCCATGTCCCACACGATCACGATTCTCCCCGGCGACGGCATTGGCCCCGAAGTCATGGATGTTGCCCTGGAAGTTCTCGAAGCCACCGCAGCAAAATTCGATTTCCAGGTCTCCCACAGCAACCACCTCGTTGGCGGCGCCGCCCTCGACGCCACCAACAACGAGACTCCGCTCCCACAGGACACCATCGCAGCCTGCGAAAAGGCCGATGCCATCCTCTTCGGCTCCGTCGGCGGTCCCAAGTGGGAAAATCTTCCTCCCGACATCCAGCCCGAGCGCGGCGCACTTCTTCCACTCCGGAAGCACTTCGGACTCTTCGCCAATCTCCGCCCCGGATCCTGCCACCCCTCCCTGACCCACGCCTCCCCCGTCAAAAACGAACTCATCCCGGACGGCTTCGACGTCCTCTGCGTGCGCGAACTCACCGGTGGAATTTACTTCGGCCAACCCAAGTCGATCACCGAACTTCCCGACGGCGACATCGAAGCCATCGACACCATGGTCTACCGCAAGAGCGAGATCGCACGCATCACCCGGATCGCCTTCACCGCTGCGATGGGTCGCGACAAACGCCTCCTTTCTGTCGACAAAGCCAACGTCCTGCAAAACTCCGTTCTCTGGCGTGAGACTGTCATCGAAGTGGCTCAAGATTTCCCCGAAGTCGAACTCGAACACATGTATGTCGACAACGCCGCGATGCAGCTCGTCAAGCGCCCCGCTTCCTTCGACGTCCTCGTCACCGGCAACCTCTTCGGCGACATTCTCTCCGACGAAATGGCCATGATCTCCGGGTCCCTCGGCATGCTCCCCTCCGCCAGCCTTGGAAACGTGAAAGACAACGGACTCTACTTCGGGATGTATGAGCCGTCCGGCGGCTCCGCTCCCGATATTGCCGGACAAGGCATCGCGAACCCGATTGCGCAAATCCTGTCCGTCTCCATGATGTTGCGCTACTCCCTCGGAGAAGCTGCAGCCGCTGACGCCATCGATGCCGCCGTGCAAGCCGCCATCGACTCAGGCCTCCGCACCGGCGACCTCTTCACTGGCGCCCAAGGCGAAACGAAAGTCAACACCGCCGAAATGGGTGCCGCCATCCTCAAGAATCTCGGCTGACCATGGCGGCGCTTTTCAAGCGCCATTCCACCTCCTCCAGCAGAGGCCCGCCAGCCTCCATTTCGACCATCACTTTGATCGATGTTAAGGTTGAGAATAGAGATTAGGGAAATAAGTCGTTTGGCAATATGCTCTTTCCACGATGAATAGATTCCTGATCATTCTCTGTGGCCTCCTCATGTTCCCCAAGGCCCTCGCGGCCAAGGAAGGAGTGATCTTGTTGCATGGTCTCTGCAGGACTCCTGCGAGTATGACAAAAATGGCCGAAACTTTGGAGAATTCGGGCTATGTCGTCGAGAACGTTGGCTATCCTTCCCGGACTGATCAGATCAATACCTTGGCTGACAATGCCATCGGAAAGGCTCTCAAGAAGCCGCAAATCATGGCTTGTTCCAAGGTCCATTTCGTCACCCATTCCCTGGGCGGCATTCTGGTGAGAAGCTATTTTCAGAAACGCAAGGACCCTCGCTTGGGACGCGTGGTCATGCTGGCTCCACCCAATCAAGGAAGTGAGGTCATCGACCAAATCGGATCATGGCGGCTCGTTCGCTGGCTCAATGGCCCTGCCGGAAACGAGCTTGGGACCGGAGAAAACGCCACGCCCAACAAGTTGGGAAAAATTAATTTCGAATGCGGCGTCCTCACCGGAGACCGCTCCATCAACTGGATCAACAGTATGATCATCCCGGGCAAGGACGACGGCAAGGTCTCGACCAAACGATCAACTTCTCTTGGAGTCAAAGACTACCGCGTCCTCCATGTCACCCACCCCTTCATCATGAAGAATAAAAAAGTGATCACCGAAACCATTCACTTTCTCCGCAACGGAACCTTTAGCGAGCCCTCCTGACTTAACCCCCTTCGGGAATCCGACAGTCTAACGGAATGACAAATCGGATCTCCCCTCTGCCTGTGGTGTCCCTCTCGGGCCCCGCCGCTCTTTTACTCCAACTTCACGCTGCCAACCTGGTTACGGAAAAGGACGTCCTCGCGCCGCAACTCTATCGCTTATTGATTTCGATCATTCCGCCTTTGATCGCCGGCTGTTCAACCTTACTCGTGGAGCCATCACTCCAGCGAACCTCCAAGGAAGTAACGCTTTCACCTTCGGCCAGGCCGAAATGAACCACCGCCGGGGACTGACTCAAAAAACTCCCGCCGGCACATACTTCAGCCGATCGACCTTGATTCAAGACCACTCGCGCGCCTATACCCTGTGGGTTTTGCGCCCCCCCTTTGAGATGAATCGTCACTCCCGGATGCTTCTTGGTTTTGAGGCCCATCATGGGAGAATTATTGATTCCAAAACTAAGATCCGGATGGCCGTCGCCATCGAGGTCGGGCGTGGTCAGGCTCTTGGAGTCGCCGGAAACATTGATGCCACTGCGGTTCGGCCAAACAGGCTCGAAAATTGTGCGACCCCCTTCTTTCCTCCCTCGCAATAGAAGAGAGAGCCCACCGGCCATGCGTCCCGTTTCCCGTTGCGGAGAGAAGAAGTTTTGCGCGAGCACAATATCGACCTGCCCGTCGCCATCGAAGTCCTGAACAACCACCCCGAATGAAGGAGCCAACTGGGCTTCCCACGAGAGAGCCTCGGGAGAGAAGTTGCCCTTGCCATCATTCCAAAAAATCGAAGTTTCAAGATGGCTCGCCGAAAATTTCTTCACTGCCTTGAGTCTCTCCGGAGTATAAATATCTTGAAGGGTGGCCGCGGCAAAACCTTTGTATGTATTAAATTTATTGGCCAAACTGGGGATTGCTGCCGTCGAACAACTTTTTCCACGAATCGGGTAAACAATATCTCCTTCGAATTCGGCTTCGATGAGGTGCTTGCGCCCTGAATTGGCGACGTCACCATAGAAGAGGAGCGCCGGTTTTTCGGGTGAGGCATGATACTTGGTATTCAGCCCAAAGTTCGTGACGACGAGGTCGAAATCTCCGTCTCCATCGAGATCAGCCGAGCTGACTCCATTCCACCAACCTCTTCGGGTTTCCGCGCCGGCACTTTGAGGCAGAGCTTTCAATTTCCCTTCGGTGTTCTTGAAAATCCCCACGGTGTCCCATTCGCGAGCGAGAACAAGATCGATCCACCCATCATTATCGATATCCGACCAGACCGCGCTGGTCACAATTCCGGCGCGTGAATTCGAAAGAGCCGGAGCAAGGTCGGAAGTAACATCGACAAAGCGGCCACTACCTTCGTTGCGTAAAAGCTGGCTGGCTGCTGCGGTTGGGTAGTATCCGGGAACTGTGCGGCCACCAATAAAAAGATCAAGATCTCCATCACGATCGAAATCAGCGGCGCTGACACAGCTTCCACTATGTCTCGCCAAAGGGAGAGCTCCCTTGGGAGCAAGGGTCATCTTTCCCCCCCCGTCATTCAGGTAAAGGCGATCCTGGAGACTATCTTCATCATTCTCGCACTCGACCCCTCCGCTCACAATGTAGAGATCCTGATCTCCATCGCCGTCAGCATCGAAAAAGAGACAACCCATGTCCTCAAAATCTCCATCGTTCGGAAGAGGCATTGGTTTAAGCCCCCCTTGGCGGTCACGAAGAATGATCAGGCGCCCGGGAGCGCCCTTTCCCTGGCCAAGATAAAAATCGTCCACACCATCGCCATTGACATCACTCCAAGCCTGCCCCGGACCGAACTGAGAAAGCTTGTTGGGGAGGAGGGGCTCCCGGGCAAAGTCATCGTAACGCTTCTCGGCATGTTTCACTCGAGATAGAGACGGTAAGGCCTCAAAAACCAGTTCAGATTGAATGACCGGCGGGGTCGCATTGGCTCCCCCGCCTTCAACAATATGGTGGTGTCTTCCCGCATCGAGATTCTTGATTATCTGGGTTAAACCACTGGGCCAGTATAGTTCCAATCGAGCGGCGGTTGACGCTTCGCCCAATCCAAAATGCAAGATGGCCTGGTCACTTCCCAGGTATCCGCGGGAGGTCACGAGAGTTCGCAATTGCGGAGTCTCATCATCGTGATTCGTGAAGAGTTTAGCCTTCACTCCGAGTCCTTGCTTGTTGGACTTGGTTCCTTCAAAGGAGAGCGTGAGGCTGTTTCCGGCATCAGCTCCGGTATTGTGATAAATTGCCACCGGTCCATCAAGACGCACGCTGACAATATCGAGCGCGCCATCCTGATCAAGATCACCTACGGCACAACCGTAGCTCATTCCGTAATAATCCAAGCCCCAGTCCTTCGAGGTGTTTTCAAAATTCATCCCACCGAGATTTCGAAAGACCCTGTTATGCTCTCTTAAAGGTGGGAGATGACGATAGCGCTCCCATTGGGTCAGTTTACGATCCTTTTTTTTCAATTCCTCGTCGTCATTCTCGTTGAAGTTTCGTGACATCCCACACTGGAAATAGGCATCGTTGAGACCATCATGATCGAAGTCACACAAACGAACGGCCCAGGTCCAGTCCGTGCTGGCCAGACCGGAGAGAAAGGCCCCTTCTAGGAACCGCCCGTTTCCAGCGTTGAGAAAGAGACCGTTTCTCATGAGTTGAACGGGCTCTACGTTGTCCATAAACCATGCGAAGGCCGACATGCTCCCCATCGCCGTTTTCTGTTTAAAGTGATTACTCCCTGCCATATCAGCAATCAGGAAATCGGGCAGGCCGTCGGCATTGAGATCGCCGAAGTCAGCGCCCATGGAAAACCACGCGGTGTGGCCCACTGCCATGTCTACCACGTTCACGAAGGTGCCGTCTCCGCGGTTCACGTAAAGGCAATCGGCGTCCTGGAAGTCATTTCCCACCCAGAGGTCGAGCCAGCCGTCACCATTCCAATCCCACCAGGTTGCAGAAAGTCCGTGACCCCGATGGGTAATTCCAGCCGCCTTGTTGGCGACTTCAAATTTTCCAGCGCCGTTGTTTCGGCACAGGAGATCTGGACGCCCCACAACAACGGACTCCCAATGACCTTCCCCAGTCCACTGATCTGCCCCGGTTTGCCGGGCATCGTAAAAGCGCTCAAACTTTTCGATCACTCTGGGCCTCCCATCAGGTCCCTGCTCAATAGTTTTCTCCGAAGGAAATCCTTCCGGACGATACCAACGATTAGTGAGAATATAGAGATCAAGATCGCCGTCGCGGTCGTAGTCGCAGAAAGATGGCGTATGGCTGGCATCAATGAAATCAAGACCCCATTCTTTCGCGGACTCAATAAAAGTGCCGTCACCCTTATTTAAAAAAAGTTGGTTGGGAGAAAGGTAGTTGCAAACGTAGAGATCGGTATCCCCGTCATTGTCAATATCAGCAGCGGCACATCCGATAGCCCAAGCGTCCCCTCCACCGACTCCAGCCTGACTGGTCACATCGGTGAACTGCATTCTTGACGTCTGACGATAGAGTTTGTTGGGAACAGGTCCGCCGGCGAACAAGATATCAGGTTTGGCATCTCCATCGAAGTCAGCAATCGCGACCCCTCCGGTAGACATTGAGGATGAATAAAGATACCGCAGCTCATGGCTTTCATCGATAGGATTGACAAAATCCACTCCACTTTTTGAGGTGTCGAGCTCGACGAAACGAGTCTCTGCGCTCGGAGGACGCTCCTTGAATGGCACGCTTTCCACGACGCTCTGCAAGACACTCTCAGAGCTCCCCTGATTGGATTCTGACTTCTGCGAATCACAGGAACAAAGGAAGCAGGAGATTCCGATAAGTGGGAAAATAAACTTAGGGAAGGCTATAAGGGTCATTGATCGAATGTGGTGAGATTACCGAAAAAACGACCGATGCCAAGGCATCGGTCGTTGATTAAAAACTGTCTTTCTTTGGACTCAGTCACCACGCCTAACGGCGGCGGCGAAGAAGAGCAAGACTAGCGAGACTCAAGAGAATTCCGCTGGTTGGTTCCGGGATAGCAACCGTCGCAAGATCAGCGATCTGAGCAGCTGAGAGAACCTCGTCGTAAACTCTCACATCATCAAGATCTCCATTGAATGATCCCCCGTTATTAGAAGTTCCAATCAAAAGAGTTTGGCCTCCGTTGGCACCATATCCACCAGACTGGCCAGCACCGCCAGAAACGGCAAGGACACCATCAACATAGATACTCTGCTCATTTGAGCCAGCGGTATTGGTCCATGCAACGTGATGCCATGCTCCAATTTCGGTGGTAGGAGCACCATTTGCGTTAATATCGTCACCCCAGTGGCCTGACCAATGTTGCCCTGAACCGTTTTGATTTCTGGAGCCAAGGTGAATGACATCACCATCAGCACCACCAAAGACCATGTTGTCTCCGTTACTATTATTATACCGAATCCAGGCCGCCATGGTGTAATTTTGATCTCCAGCGAGATTCAAAGAAGTAATCGAACCTCCAGTGCCGATGTGGGGAGCTCCAGCTCCTTGGTTACCGTCTTGGGTCGGAACAAGCGAAAGGTAATTGGTAGTCAACCCACCAGGACCTGAGCCAGTGACAATCGATGCTGTCCCACCTACTGTTCCACCAACGGTTCCGTTGGAGCCTGAGGTTCCAGAGTTTGCGATGCTAGCGGCATCAGCGAGAGCTCCCGCGGTTTCTGATTCAAAGTCATAGACGATCAGATTGGCTGCCTGTGCTGACGCACCAATGACCATACCGAGGGCTATGCTTAGCTTTTTTGTATTTCTCATGTTGTTGTGGATTGTGTTGTAGATTGGGGTTTTCAGGGCTTTTGGGGGTGAGGCTCTGTAAGAAAACTCGGTCCAGATCGAAAAGGCAACCTGAAAATGGAATATTTCTCTCTAGAGTTTGATTTCCAAGGTCTTTACGAGATAAAGGTCGTATGAATCTCCACCTTGATCCACCCGGTCCGACTCATTTTCTGAGATCTTTTAAACTACCCCTTCCGGCCCACCCACTCGGCGACACCCCACCTGAGAAACTCACTTAAAAAACTGATGGATAGTTCATTAAGAATTAAACAGGCAATGATTCGCAGGCTCGGGATGCTGCAGAAACCGACATCTCAGGCCCGCTTCTCGAACTGAAGTCCGGGACGACGATCAAAAGGAGCGGGATTGGCGAAATTATCACCACCCGCGCCACCGCCAAGTGGCCACTGGAGCACCAATCGGTGCGGAAAAACCACTCCTTTCGTTCAAATACGACCTCAATAGTGAGGCGACCAAGTATGGATGGAAGACCCGCTAAGGCTTGAAGGCTTTGTCTTTGGGATTTCCTCCCGACATCATGTAGGTAACCAAATCCGCGAGTTCATCTGGATTGAGCGAATTGATCAGTCCCGGTGGCATCATCGAAAGGGGAAGCGGAGTGCGTCTTTTGATTTCTGACTTGGGAATTTCGATGAGAGAATCCGGGGCGAAGGGGTTGGTCATAATTAAGATACTCGTCTCGCTCTCCCCTCCCTCGCGACCGATCACGACCGAGCCGTCTTTTTTGGTAATGGTCTCACTGCCATACTGATCGGAAATCACCTTGGATGGCTCGACAATATTCTCGAGGAGATCCGCCAGAGTGTAGCGGTTCCCCGAACCGGTGAGGTCGGGTCCGATCCCTCCTCCTTCTCCAGCCATGCGATGACAACTGGCACAGGCCGTAGCCGCGAAGAGTTCCTTTCCTCGCGCGAAGTTCCGTCCGGTCTTGCGAGTGGCGACTTCCTTCACCGCCTCTGCAACCGACCAAGAACGGCCCGGTCCTTCCGGCCCTTTAATATTGGCCATTGCCGGTGGTGGTGTTTTTGACAGCTTATCCAGCGCCTCTTTTTCGTTAGCAGGCGCGGTGTTCTTCATGGCCTCGTTGCGGATATTCTCAATGAATTTCTTCAGGCTATTGCCGCCCTTCCACTTGTTCGCGCGCGGGAACCAAGAGAAGTAGGTCTTTCGCAATTCCGGATTCCAACCAGCCGTGGCATTCCGAAGGAGGAAGAGCAAACTATACTGCTGCAAATTCGGCCGGCTGTTGTGAGTTGCCCGCGCCGCTTTGGCGTATCGATCATTACGATTGAGAACACCCTCATTTGTGAGCGCAGTGTGATCATCCTTGGCCGTCGCCATCAACTGAAGCGCCGTGGGCACGACCGAGGGCTCTTTGAGATAGATTAAAATCTCCGCGAGATCCCGATCAACGATATTATTTCCACTCGGAAAGAGCGGAAGGAAGCGCTTCACAAGTTCTTCCTTTTTCTCAGGCTCGCCCATGCGCGTGAAGGCCAGGGAGTGGGCACGTAACCAAGCCAGCAATTGCTCCCGACTCAGAGACTTCGGATTGAGTCTTCCGAGCGCTTGTAAAATCGCAGTCTGCTCCTTCTTCACTCCAACCCGGGCCAGACCGACCACTCCTTCAATCAATGCCCAGGGATTTTTTTCTCCCAACACCATCACACCCCAACCCGATGCCTTCTGTCGCTCCAAGGCAACCCGGGCGGCATACCTTACATGTCGATCTTCGTGCCCTAAATACTTCAACGCTTTTTTTACTGATGCCGCACTTCCCTTGCCCTCATGAAGGGATTCCAATTCACGGCGCAGCTTCGCCTCCGCGGTCAGTGGCAGAGCCTTGACCGAAGTCGTCGATTCTTTTCCGGTATACCTCACACGATAAAGCGCCGACTGCGTCCGTCGTCCACCAATCATAAAATACATCGCCCCATCCTGGGGATGAATAATGACATCGGTCAGCGGCAAAGGACGTCCACTCACGAACTCTTCTACTTTACTGGTGTAACCACCACCTGAGGCCACAGGGTGAACGGCATACATCGTCCCGTAGGTCCAATCGTTAATAAAGATTGCCCGCTGATACTTCGCTGGAAATTTTGCGCCGGTTCCCATCACCACGCCGGTCGGACTGCCAGGACCAATGTCCGCGACAGGTGGCAAGGTGTCGGGATAATGATTGGGCCACTTGCCCGTTCCCGAACGCCATCCGGCGTCTAGGCCACTCACCGCATGATACACCCGCGTCGGGCGATACCACGGCGAGCCAAGATCCCATTCCATATCGGCATCAAAGACAAAGAGCTCGCCATTTTGATCAAAGGCCGCGTCAAACTCGTTGCGAAATCCATAAGCGATCATCTCGATCTCTTTGGCGTCAGGATCGGTTTTCAACACGAATCCTCCCGGTGCCAATTTACCGCGGGCGTGTCCATTACCATCCCACATCCGAGGAAGAAGGTGGTCCTCACTCCACGCTTTTGCCGGACGGGAGTGGTCAATCTTCTCGGGCTCGTTGGTATGATTTCCAAAAACAAGGTGCAGCGACTTACCATCCGGACTCGGAATAATACTGTGCAAGCCATGCTCTCCTCCACCCTTGAATTCACGAAGGAATTTCTCTTCATCAAATTGGCCGTCATTGTTGGTATCACGAAGTCGATAAAGACCACGTGCACCCTTCTGCTCGTTCTTCAAAAGATAGAGTGCGCCATAAACATAGCAGAGCCCATGCGCCCCCTCGACCTTGGTGTTTAATTTCTGAACTTCCACTTCTCCACCCGCCTTCGGAAGAATGACCCGGTAAAGACCACCATACTGATCACCGGTGATGAGATTCCCTTTCGGATCCACTGTCATCGCGACCCACGATCCCTGCTGGCCCTTCGGCACGGTGTAGAGTCTCTCGGCCTCGAAACCAGGCAAGGTAATCACTTTGTCCGCCACCGGTCCGGGGGCTGATCCTCCGCCACCTCCATCCAAAGCATTCCCCCAGGGAGCCGCGCCATACTTTGCAATCACCGTGGCCGGTTTCCAGCTTGTCGACCCTTCCGCTTGCACTTCCCAATTTCCGCCCGACTCGACCCAGGTCAACTTACCATTTTTTTGCTTCAAACTCAGTCGCGCCACCAATCCAGCCGCACCTCCTTCGTTCTTCCCTTTGATCGTCAGCACATTCGTCCCAACCTTCACCATATCCGTCAAATCCCGCTGCGTCGCCTTCTGCCAGTCCGGATTGGTCGCCACTTTTTTGCCGTTCAAAAGAGCCACCGCACCATTATCACAAGTAAATTCCAGCTTCACCATGGAGACTCCACCCCTCGGGATCTCAAAATTGGCGCGGAAAGTCGCCTTGTCATCAGCCTTGGGAGACTTCGAGGACCAAATCCAACTCGGCGCGGCCATCGCCGGGGCCAATCCCAACAGGAAACAAAGAACGGAGAATAAAAAGAGAGATTTTTTCATGAGATCGAGGGACTAAATACGGAGACTTTCTTGTGTCCTTACGAAAAGTATTGCTTCTCCTAAATCCGAATTCGAGCTCACACAATCAGCCGCATTCCTGACAGTTGATGAATCCTCTCTTTTGAGGCAGACTTCGACGGCATCTGTCCATGATAATTCGACCTCTCCTGCTCTCCCTCGTAATTGTCTCGGCCCTCCATGGAGCCGATCTTTTCGTTTCTCCTGATGGAAATGACGAACATTTGGGAACAAAGACCGAGCCCTTTGCTACTCTGCCCCGTGCTCAGAAGGCCGCGCGTGCGGAGCATGTTAAAAACCCACAGAATGGTGTGACCGTCACTCTCCTCCCCGGCCGCCATCGACTCACCGAACCTCTCGTCTTTGACTCTGCGGATTCCGGAACCGCTGAGGGACCCATCGTCTATCAATCTGAGGGCGACGCCGAAATCAGTGGGGGTACGCGCATCACCGATTGGATCGTTGATCTCGACCGCGCCGGGATTTGGAAAACCAAAGTCGGCTCCCTCCCGAGCTTCGAACAACTCTGGATTGATGGACGTCGCGCCGTTCGGGCCCGCACTCCCAACTGGTGGCACTTCAATTCCCTCCTCGAGGTCATTGAAGAACCACTCAACGACAAACGGGTCAAACACACTTTCGAAGTTCCCGCCCGCGACCTCTCCCCGCTCGCAAACTTGAATGAGCAGGAACTCAAAGATGTTCAGGTCTTGGTCTTCCATAAATGGGATACCACCCGGGAGTTTCTCCAGTCCATCTCTCCCGAGCAGGGCGAGTTCATCACGCACGGCTCGAAGATGAAGAGCTGGAACAAAATGAACCGCAACTGCCTCTACTATTTTGAGAACTTCCTTGGCGCGCTCGACTCGCCTGGCGAATGGTTTCTCGATCGTAACGGTTGGCTCTACTACCACCCGCGTGAAGGCGAAGACATGCGCGCTGTTGAGGTCATGGCGGCTCGAATCGACAGCCTCGTTCAAATCGCGGGCACGCCGGAAAAACCGATCAGGCATCTCGCCTTCAAAAACCTGAACTTCCGCCACAGCGAACTCCTTACTCCTTCAACCGGAGTTCCTCCCAGCCAAGCCGCCTTGGCCATCGATGCTGCCGCGATTCGGGTCAGCCATGCCGAACAAATCTCCTTCCAAAACTGCACCGTCGAAAATATCGGAGGCACCGCCTTTTGGTTTCGCGAAGGTGCCAAGCATTGCACGGTAAGAGACACCCGAATCTTCGACCTCGGGGTGAGTGGGGTTCGTATTGGCGAAACCAGAACCCTCCCTGACGCCACCCGCACCAGTCACATCACTATCGACAATTGCATCATCCACAGCGGAGGCCGCAAGGCCCCCTGTGCCGTCGGCGTCTGGATCGGACACAGCGGCGACAACGTTATTAGCCACTGCGATATCGCCGACTTTTACTACACCGCCGTCTCCGCCGGTTGGGTCTGGGGATACGGACCCAGCGATTCCAAACGCAATCGTATCGAAAACAACCACCTCCATCACATCGGCTACCGCATCCTCAGCGACATGGGCGGAGTTTACACCCTCGGGAAGTCCGAAGGAACGGTCGTCCGGAATAACCACATCCACGATATTTTCTCCGCCCGCTATGGTGGATGGGGCCTTTACCCCGACGAAGGCAGCACCGGCATCCTTTTCGAGAACAACCTCGTCTACCGGGTCCGCGACGGAGCTTTCCATCAACACTACGGCCGGGACAACATTGTCCGAAACAATATCCTCACCTACAGCGAAGAAGGACAAATCGCCATCACCCGCTCCGAACCACATCGCTCCTTCACCTTCGAAAACAACATCGTCTACTTTGACGGAGGCCACCTGCTCGGCGGACGAGGCTGGGCTGCCGGAGCCAAAGTCGACCTGCGCCACAACCTCTACTGGCGCGCCGACGGAAAGCCCTTCGACTTCGACGGTAAAAGCTTTACGCAATGGCAGTCCGAGGGGAAAGACCAGGACTCAAAAATTGCCGACCCGCTCTTTCACGATCCCGCGAATTACGACTTTCGTCTGAAGTCTGGTTCCCCCGCCCTTGCAATGGGATTCAAACCTTTCGACATTTCCAAAGCCGGCGTGAGAGGCGACGACTGGCGTGCCCTCGCCAAAGCCACCACCTTCCCCAAACCCTACCTCGTCCCCGAACCACTCCCGAACATCCTTCACGACGACTTCGAACGCGGAAAGCTCGGCGGCCTCTTTCGAAAAGCAACCCTCAGCCACGAGGGAAACGAAAGCCTCATTTCCATTTCCAAGGAAAAGGACAACCACATTCTCAAACTCCAACGCCACCCCGATCTCAAACAAGGCCACAATCCCCACTTCTACTGGGACCCAAATCTCAGTTCAGGAACAGGCATCCTCTCCTTCCGCGTGCGACTCCAGCCCAACTCAAGCCTTCAATGCGAATGGCGCAGCAAAGGGGCCAGCTATAAGAAAGGTCCCAGCCTCTCTTTCAAAAATGGCAGGATCTACAACCGTCATCAAGAACTCGTCACCTACCCCATCGGCACCTGGGTCACCGTCACGATCAAAGCCGCAACCGGGAAAAAGACCAGCAGCTGGAAAGCCACCATCATCCACGAAGATGGCCTCAAATTTGAATTCACCAATCTCCCCTGCGATCCCGAGTGGACCGAACTCAACTGGCTCGGCTTCACCTCCGGCGGCAGCAAGGAAGCCATCCTCCACCTCGACGATCTTTCTTTCACCTCCCGATAAAAAAAGAAAACTCCTTGAGGCCCGCTCATTCGAAACGGGGACTTAAGAAGGTTGTGCACACCTTAGAAAGAGGAACGCGAGCTTACTTCAGCTCTTTGATTTTAATGTTCCTCCAGGCAGCGGTAAACGGACCCGCTTTCTTGCCGATTCCGTGCACCTGAAGTCCAAAGTGCCCCTTCGGATGGGTCTTGAAAATCTCCTCATCTGAGAGGTCGGAAACTTGGACCCCATTGATCCAAGTCTTGATGTTTACCCCGTTGGCCACGATGCGGAAATGATTCCACTCTCCATCTTTGAAATTCTTGTGCTTCTTCAACAGATCTTTCGGCGTCAACCAACCACGACCGGTGGCCTCACCATAAATGTATCCGGCTTCAGCACCACCTCCACCACTGGCTTCGATCTCCACTTGAGGACCGAATAAGCGACCTCCAAATTTGTCCTTTTCGACATTCTTCAGAAGAGAACGAATCTGGATTCCTGAGTTCAGCGAGTTGTGAACCTTAACATCAAACTGGATCTCGAAGTTAGCATACTGCTTATCGCTCACCAAAAAAGTATTCGGACTTCCATTTTCGGTCGTTCCCACAATGGCATCGCCCTCAACTTTATATGTCGCCTTGCCGCTCTTAATCGACCATCCGGAAAGATCTTTCCCGTTAAAGAGGGAAACCCAACCCGCCTCATCAGCAAAGGCGCTGGAGTGAAAAGCAAACACTGCGGTCAATGCCGCGCAAAAAGGAATTTTAATCATAAATTTTTACTGGTTTCCGGCAGAGAATCTCACCGGGCTGATGACTACGCGCACTTTCTTAAAATCTTACACCGCCTACTTCGGCACCCGCCCCACCTGACGCCGTCCGGTGCCTTTGCGCTTGAGCGACCCATCGCCCAGATCTTTGTATGCCTTCTCCGCCAGTGCAAGAAGTCGCTTGAGCTCCTCAGGCCTTTCTTCCGCGAGATTCTTCTTCTCGGAAACATCGGACTTTAGATGATACAGCTCCGGCTCCTTGATCGTGTTCGCAGAATATCCGTTCGGAATACCATCCTTCCCTCCAGACTTGCCGGCCATGGTGCGATACTTGTGTGGCAGAATCAATTTCCACGACCCCGAAATCACCGCCTGCAACTGACTATTGGAATAGTAAATGTAGTAAGCCTCCTGAGGGCTCTTCGCATCTTTCTTGCCCGATAACATCGGCCAGATGTCTTTACCATCGATCTCATGCTCGGGCAGGGATGACTTCGTAAGTCCGGCAATCGTAGGATACAAATCGATCGTCATCGCCGGATTGTCATTCACTGATCCCTCCGGAATCCTTCCCGGCCAACGTGCGATAAAGGGGACGCGCACGCCACCCTCCCAGGAAGTTCCCTTCCCTTCACGAAGCGGGTCCGCCAATCCCGAGTGCTCCCCGTAGGAAAGCCAAGGCCCGTTATCCGAAGTGAAAATCACCAGGGTATTGCGATCCAACTCGGTACGCTTCAGCACATCGAGGACCTGCCCTACCGACCAATCGATTTCAGCAATGACATCGCCATAAATCCCTCGCTTTGTTTTTCCGCGAAACTTATCGCTCACATAAAGCGGAACGTGCGGCATGCTGTGGGCCAAATAGAGGAAGAAAGGTTTGCTGGTATTCTTCTCAATAAACTTCACCGCCTTCTTGGTATAATCCGTGGTGAGTTGTTCCTGATCCTTCGGCGAGACCTTCGGATTAATCACTTTCGTTCCCTCGATCAGCGGGAGATGCGGCCAACGCTTGATCCGCTTTTCCATCGGCAAATGCCGCACGCCCGGATGATACGGCCACATGTCGTTCGAGTAAGGCAACCCGTAGTATTCATCGAAGCCATTGTTCGTTGGTAAAAAGCGTGGATGGTCACCCAGATGCCACTTTCCAAAACACGCCGTGGCATAGCCATTCTGCTGGACTAATTCTCCCATTGTAAGTTCGTCCAAACTCAAGCCGATCTTGGAATTCGGTCCCAACGCTCCGTTAATCCCCACCCGAGTATTGTAACACCCGGTCAGCAAGGCCGCCCGCGATGCCGAACATACCGCCGACGCGACATGGAAGTTGGTAAACTTAATTCCCTCCTTCGCCATCTTATCGAGATGCGGCGTTTCATACCCTTTCGCCCCAAAACACCCCACGTCGGAGTATCCCAGGTCATCGCAGAAAATCACCACGATATTGGGTGTCTTGGCGGTCAACGGAATCACTGCCACAGCAGCGAGGAAACAAAAAAATAAGAGCAATTTCATGAGAAAATAGAGGCTACCTCGATACTTCTCAGCTTCCCAAAATCTTACGAGAGTGGATGAAAATGTTCCTCCTCAACATTCACTCTTCAGCACCTCTCTTAATCCTCCCAATCACCTGCCACATTCCTTTGCTTCTCCACACAGGCTCCTTGAATTGAAGATCCCAAATAGCCAAGCCGACCGAAACATCTGATTTGATCCACGCAAGATGTTCGAGAGCCGGCTTCCCCTGCCACTTCGCAGCGTTACTCGACACTCCCAGAAGCACTTTTGCAAAGTGATCTCCAGCGGCAGCTTTGATGAACTCATAAGATCTCCAATCTGCAGCTCCAACCCCGGTCTCCGAATACCCCATCACATGCAAACCATCGATGTGAGGCAAAAGCTCCAACCACCATCCCTGATTAGGGGCATGCCATTTGTAGGCGAATGTATCGATCGTGAGTTCCTTGCCTTCCGCATGAAGCCGCTTTGACAGTTCCTTGATAAATTTGACGAAGGACTCCCGGTCCCCGTCAAGGCTCCCCTTGCCCTCGAAATCAATATCGACTCCATCGAGCTTCAATCGCAGGGTCTCCGAAACCAAAGCCTCAACCAAGCGTTCACGGTGCTTTCCAAACGCTGACCTCGCCAACCCCCAATCCCAGCCCTTCGCACTCGTATTGTAAACGCAAAGCATCGCCTTAACCCCGTTCGCTTCTCCCCACCTTTGAAAGCTCGAAACTGTCGCGTCATCTATCGTCTTGAATCGATCAACAAACTTCAATCTCCCGTCCTCGGTCGGCACCCAAAACTGAAGCCCCAAATGCGTCAACCCATCTTTCACGCCGACACCATCGAACGACAGATCCAAATTCTTCCGACATACCTCAGTGGCATAAGGAGGCACCCAACTCATCACCCGCCCCTTCGAACTTGAATCTTGAGCTAACCCAGATTCCGACAGGACCAAGCTGACAACAAACAGAATAATCACCACTGGCCTCAGCTTCATCATGAATTGCCCAGTGGAATACTCCGTCAAACTCAACGATCTTGCGAGAGTAGATAAAAGCTCCAAAGGCTGTCGAAACTGCGGTTCAAGAAACCCAAGGTGATCAATGACAAACCCGGCCCACACAGCCAAGGCCGTGATAGTCCTCGTCCTCTTCATCGCGTCCAGAAATTCCCAAATAGAGGCGCCTCCCCCCATTCCGAGCCCAAATTAGTTCATAAAACGCCCCAATTTCAGCAAACAGCCTTCAGATCTGCTCCTCTGCAACTCCGCGTGTGACACCCCAATCGGTGAAACTTCCCCGTCCGCCCGCCCGTATAGCCTCTCTGCATTCATGAACGTCTCGACCCTCGGCCGCACCGCCGCTCTCACACTCGTCCTTCCCCTTCAGGCCCAGATCAAGCCCTCGCCTGAATTTCCCAAGATTCACATCCCCGAGGGAACAAAAATCACCCAGTTCGCCACTGCAGATCAGGTCAACAACGTCACCGCGATTTGCATCGACGGAAAAAACCGCGTTTATGCTGCCGAGACCCACCGCTGGCGCGTCCAAGTGCAAGACATTCGCCACGGCGGAAAAAACAACCGCTATCTCCGCGACCGCGTCAATGGCGACATCTCCACCATGACTCTCAAAGACCGCGAGGCTTACCACAAGCAGTGGTCCGGCAAGGAGCCCGATTTTCTCAAATGGGATCAATTCGACGACCAATCCGAAGTCATCAAAGTCCTCGAAGACACCACCGGAGACGGCAAGGCCGACAAGACCACCGTTTTCCGTGGTGACTTTAACGAACCCCTCGCAGGCCCCTCCGGCGGCCTCATTGAAAAAGACGGCACCGTTTACTTCGCGATGATCCCCGGCGTCTACAGCCTCAAGGACATCGATGGCGACGGAAAAGCCGAAGAAGTGAAAACTCTCGTCGACGGCTTCGGCGTGCGCGTGAGCTTCTCCGGACACGACTTGAACGGCTTCGCCTTCGGCCCCGACGGCAAACTCTACTGGTCGATCGGCGACCGCGGTTACCACGTCTATCAAGATGGCAAAACCTTCTCCCGTCCCGACAGCGGCGGAGTCTTTCGGAGCAATCCCGACGGCACGGAATTCGAAGAATTCTACATCAACCTCCGCAATCCGAAGGAGATCGTCTTCGATGATTTCGGTAACCTCTTCACCGTCGACAACGACTACGACCAAGGCGACCGCGAACGCATCCTCTACCTCGTCGAACACGGCGACACCGGTTGGCGCATGGGACACCAAACGCTCGCCTCCTTCGGCGGCGTCGCTTGGGATCACCTCGGCTCAAAGCCACCCCGCAAAGAAGATCAAATCGACGCCTGGATGAACGAAGGCATCTGGGAAACCCGTCACGACCGCCAGCCCGCCTTCGTCAATCCACCCATCGCATACTCCGTCAACGGCCCCTGCGGCCTGGCCTACAACCCGGGCGTAACCACCATGCCGAGCAAGTTCGACAAAAACTTCTTCGTCGTCGGCTACGTCGCCAATGCCGACCGCTGCGTCATCGAAAACTTCTCCCTCGAACCCAATGGTGCGGAATTCAAACTCAAAACCCAGGAGGTCTTCCTGAAGGGCATCGCTCTCACCGACATCGACTGGAGCTACGACGGCAAGCTTTACATCTCCGACTACGGCGGAGGATGGAGCAGACCGAATAAAGGAAACATCTACGCCATGACGGGCGACCGTAAGGACAATGCCGCCGCCGTGAAGGAGGTCGCTGCACTCTTCGCGAAGGGCTTCCCAAACATTGACTCCAAGAAGCTCGAGACCCTTCTCGACCACGCCGACCAGCGGGTCCGCTGCCGGGCTCAATACGCCCTTGCCGAGCGTGGCAAGGAGTCTCTCGCCATCTTCCAAAAAGCCCTCGCAACTGAAAACCCACTCCTCCGCCGCATCCACGGACTCTGGGGAATCGGCCAGCTTGCACAAAAAGACCCCAAGCTTCTCTCCAACCTCAAAGGACTTCTACTGGACAAGGAAATGGAAATCCGTGCCAATACTGCGCGCGTCCTCGGCAACCACGCAGACCATAGCCAGGCCTACCGTAGCGAGCTCATCGCCGCCATTGACGACTCATCCACCCGCGTCGGCGGACTCGCTGCCATTGCGCTCGCCAATGCGAAAGAAAGCAAGGCCGTCCAACCCGCCATCGCCTTCCTCGAACGCAATGCCGACAAAGACGTCGTCGTTCGCCACAGCGGCATTATGGTCCTGGCCAAAGCGGCCCAAGCTGCCGAGCTCGCTGCGCTTAAATCTCACAAATCCATTGCCGTCCGACGCGCCGCCGTCGTGGCCCTCCGACGCCAACAAGCACCCGAGATCTCCGCCTTCTTCGACGACACCGACGAAGCCGTTCGCCAGGAAGCGATCCGCGGAGCCTACGATGAAAATGTCGTCGGAGCCTATGCCGATCTCTCCGACCGTGCCCACACTATTGCCAAACGCGTCACTCCAAAAGTGAAGCACCACCCGCTCAGCGCGCGCCGGGCCCTCCACGCAGCCTGGACCCTCGCCCGCCCGCAGGACCTCAAGGTCATCGTCGACATCGTCAATGATTCCTCAATCGACAAGCGTATCCGCCGCGACGCCATCACCACCCTGCTCGACTGGAACAACCCACCGGTTGGAGATCCCGTCACCGGCTTCGCCCGCACCCTGCCCAGGGGTCGCACCAAGCTGCCCGCCAACCTCATCAAGCAACTACAACCATACTTCAAGTCAGCGCCTACTGACAAGGAAGCGACCGAACTCCTTGCCCGCGCCCTTAAGCTCGTCAGCCAGGACAAACTCGCTATCAGCTCAGCACAGCTCAAAGGCTACCTCAATGCCAAAGACGCTCCCGAAGACGCTCGACTCGAAGCTCTCAATATCCTCGCTCCACTTGAGAAAAAAAACCCCAAGTGGAAAGATGAATTGAATGCCCTCGTCTCCGACAAGAGCGATAAGATCCGCAGCCGCGCCCGCTCGCTACTGGTCTTCCTCAACCCTGGAGCGCAGTCCCTCAAACTTCTCGCCGACACGCTGAAAGACAAACAAACCACCCTCGCCGAAAAGCAACTCACCATCAAAACTCTCGGCACAATCAACAAGCCCGAAGCCGGAAAGCTCATCGCCGCCGAGTTGAAAAAACTCATCGCTCAAAAACTCGAGGCCGGACTCGCCCTCGATGTCGTGATGGCAGCCGAAGCCTCCAAGTCACCGCAAGCCAGGAAAGCCTTGGCCGACTTCCGCGCCAAACTTCCCAAGGATGATCCCTTCGCCGAATGGAACGTTCTTTGTGAAACCGGTGGCGACGTCGACAAAGGAAAGGCCGCCTTCTACGGCCACGGCATCGCGCAATGCCAACGCTGTCACACCATGCACGGCGTCGGTGCCGACGTCGGCCCCGAACTCGGAGCCATCGGCAAGTCCAAAGACGCGAAGTATCTCCTCCGCTCCCTCGTCAATCCCGGCGCCGAAGTGGCCGAAGGATTCGGCTTGGGAACCGTCACCTTGAGGGACGGCACCGCCATCACCGGCACCATTCTCACCAAAGATGACAAAGGCAACTCCCGCGTAAAGATCGAGCAGAAGATCACCGTCATCGCCCCGGACAAGATCGCCAGCCAGACCACTCCCGTTTCGGCCATGCCTCCCATGGCTGGTATCCTCAACAAGCAGGAGATGCGCGACATGGTTGCCTATCTCCTTTCCTGCAAAGAGGACAAAACCGACGACGAGCACAAGTAGCCGAAAGTGACGGTGATGTCGGCCACGTCTCCGGGCTGGATAGTTCAGTCTACGTCGTCTGGCAGGGAGTGACTCCAAACGCGGGCGGCGAAATCAATAGCTGGGCCAACCTTTACGATTTGGTGAGAGCCAGACGAGACTGAGAATTCTAGGCAAGCAGCTCTTTGATCACGTGCCCGTGAATATCCGTGAGGCGGAAATCACGCCCCTGGTAGCGATAGGTCAGCTTCTTATGATCAATCCCCAGGAGATGTAGAATCGTCGCGTTCAAATCGTGAATATGCATCGTGCCCGGCGTGTGCTTTTCCTTATCCGGTTGTGGCTTGAGAACATTCCCGTCGGCATCGGCGATGTTGTAACCAAAGTCGTCGGTCTTGCCGTAGGTAATCCCCGGCTTCACCCCACCACCTGCCATCCAGGTCGTGAAACAACGCGGATGGTGATCGCGCCCATAATTCTCCTTCTTCAAACCACCCTGACAATAAGCCGTCCGCCCGAATTCCCCGCCCCAAACGACAAGCGTGTCTTCCAACATGCCTTTGCGTTTCAAGTCGATGATCAAGGCCGCACATGCTTGGTCGATATCCTTACACTGCGATTCGTGTTCACGAGGAAGATTACCATGAGCATCCCAGCCTCGATGGAAAATTTGGACATTGCGCACCCCTCGCTCAATCAAACGCCGTGCGTTCAGACAACACGCCGAAAAGGTTCCCGCCTGCCGGGCCTCTTCTCCGTAGAGCTTGAATGTCTCGTCAGATTCGCTCGATAAATCCATCAACTCCGGAACAGAGGTCTGCATGCGATATGCCATCTCATGCTGCTTGATCCGAGAAAGTATCTCCGGATCGCCGAGTCGCTGGTGTTGCTCGTAATTCAGGGCCGAAAGAGCATCGAGTTGATTGCGTCGGTCCGACCTCGAGACATCTTTGGGATTTCCCAGATACAAAACGGGATCTCCCTGGCTTCGCAAAAGAACACCTTGATGCTCCGAAGGCATGAAACCACTCCCCCAAAGACGCCCGAACAAACTCTGCTCCGCGTGGGATGACTTGGCATGCATCACCACGTAACCAGGCAAATTCTCGTTCACATTCCCGAGACCGTAACTCAGCCACGAACCCATACTCGGACGCCCCGGAATCTGGCTCCCGGTTTGAATGTAGGTAATCGCCGGGTCGTGATTGATGGCCTCGGTAAAGGTCGTGTGTACCACACAGAGATCCTTCACCACCTTCGCGGTATGCGGAAGAAGTTCACTCACCCAGACTCCGTCCTGATTATTCTCCTGTCTCGTGAATTTGTATTTCGAGGGACACACCGGAAGAGTCTTTTGACGCGAGGTCATTCCCGTGATGCGCTGTCCATCGCGGACATACTCCGGAAGATCCTTCCCGAACATCTCCTGCATCTTCGGCTTGTAATCCCACATGTCATGCTGGCTCGGACCGCCGCTCATGAAGAGATAAATCACCCGCTTGGCCGTCGCCTTGTGATGCATCCCCTCGCTGGTCGTGGCAGCCTGCAGACTCGGTCCCATCAATTGCGCCAGCGATGCTGTCCCCAGCCCCAAAGCAGCGCGGCCAAAAAGCTGGCGGCGGGTTTGACTCAGACCGTTCTCTTGAAAAATTCCAAATTCGTTCATCACGTTTAATAGAGTAAGATTGTTGTATCGCTCGCTAACGCCGCACCGGCGAGCTGGCTCCAAGCAGATTTCTCGTCGTGTTTGGCATCTTTGGCCTGCTTCAGAAGCTTCAAACAAACCGTCCGTTCATGCTCCGACGCGTCCCGACAGGCAATCCATTGAAAGAGCTGATTCACTCTCTCCGCATCATTCTTCTTTTCCGCCAACAATCGCGACGCGACACCCTGCGCCATTGCCACGCGTTGCGGTTCGTTGAAGAGCGCCAGTGATTGCAAGGGCGTATTTCCACTCGTTCGGCGCACGCAACTCACCTCCCGGCTAGGCGCATCAAAGAGTGTCATCATGGGATGGGGGCTCGTTCGTTTCCAATAAACATACAAGCTCCGCCGAAAGACCCGCTGGTCCTTATCGGCAACATACTTTTTGGTATTGCTCCCCGGATGGGACAAGGCCGCCCACATTCCTCCAGGCTGGAAGGGCTTCACACCCTCGCCTCCCATCGTGGGATCCAACAATCCCCCTGTCCAAAGCCCGAGGTCACGAATCACTTCGGCATCAAGACGATAACTCGGACCACGACCCAGCAAGAGATTCTCCGGATCCTCCAAATCAGCTCTCCGCAGGGAGTCCTGTCGGAAGGTCTTACTCATCACCATCATCTTCATTAGCCCCTTGTAATCCCAACCGCTCTCCTGAAAATCCACCGCAAGCCAATCCAGCAACTTGGGGTGCGTCGGCTGCCTTCCTTGTAGCCCAAAATCCTCCGGACTCCGCACCAGACCAGCGCCGAACACCGACTGCCAGAATCGATTCACCAAGACCCGCGCCACAAGAGGGTTTTCCCGCGAAGTCGTCCACTGCGCCAATCCGAGACGGTTCTTGGGAGCATCTTTGGGAAAAGGATTCAACACCTCAAAGACACCCCGCGAAACCGGCTCGCCCATCGGTTCATTATATTCTCCACGCCGAAGCACTTTGGTCTCCCGCTTCTTCTTCAACTCCTCTGCCACCAATGTCGTGGTAAATGCTTTCTCCAAATTCGATTTTTCCTCATCCAATTTCTTCGCTTCTTCCACAAAGTCTCCTTCACCTTTCGCCTTCAGGGCCTCTCGCTTCTCTAGATAAGCATCCCACCGCCTCCAGTCCGCCGCATTCGCCGGCGCTTTCATCACTGGCTTGTATTCATACTTGTTACCGTCCATCGGGCTCTCGCTTGTGCTGTTGAAGAAGGCCATCAACTGGTAATACTCTTCATGCACAATCGGGTCATATTTGTGGGTATGACAACGCGCGCAGTTCAAAGTCATCCCCAAAAAGATCGTTCCAAAATTCTCGGTACGATCGAAATTATTCTTGGCCTGAAACTCCGCCGGAATCGCTCCGCCCTCCGCGGTCGAAACATTCATCCGCACGTATCCCGTTGCCACGCGTTGAGCCACGGTTGGGTTCTCCAAAAGATCCCCCGCCAACTGCCAGGTGATGAAATCATCAAAAGGCAAATTCTCATTAAAGGCTTTCACCACCCAGTCACGATAGGGGTAAATCCCGCGCTTGTTATCGAGATGCAAGCCATGGGTATCGCCATAACGCACCGCATCCAACCAATACCGGGCCTGATGCTCACCAAATCGTTCGCTGCCCAGTAGCTGATCGACCAGTTTTTCAAAATCACCGCTTTTGACATAGGCCTCCAGCTGCCCCCTCTCCGGCGGCAGCCCCGTCAGAACCAAGGCCACGCGTCGCGCCAGCGTGTGGCGATCTGCTTCCGGAGCGAACCCTTTCCCGTCCAGCTTAGCCTCCACCAAATGATCAATGCTTCCACCTTCAACAATCCCGGGTTTCACGAAAGCCCAATGCTCGGCATACCTCCCGCCGCTCTTAACCCATCGCGACAGCAACTCCCGCTCGGCCTTCGTCAATTGCTTCTCGGCATCCTCCGGCGGCATGGGATCTTTCTCATCATGGATGCGAATCAGCAATTCACCATCCTCCGGCTTCTCTGAATCAATCGCAGAATACCCGCCCAAGTCCTCCGTCGCACCTTCATACGAATCCAAACGCACCTCGTCCTTCTTGGCATCCGGCCCATGACAGGCAAAACACTTATTCGAAAGAATCGGCAAAATCTCTGTCGAGAAATCCGGACCCTCTTCAGACCAAATTGGCCCCACCAACAAACAAGCGATTGCAATCCTCCGCATCCCCGTTATTCCATGATCAATCCTGCCGATTGGAAAGGGTTAAATACCTTTCTTCGTATGTTTATCCCCTCCTACCAATCGTCCCAGACTTTCGCAATGATCGCATTCAAGAAACTCACCCTTTCCCTCTTCTGTTTCGGCGCCGCCCTCGCTGCCGACAAGCCCAACATCGTCATCATTCTCACCGACGACATGGGCTATGGCGATCCGACTTGCTTTAATCCCGATTCCAAAATCCCCACGCCGCACATCGACAAGCTGGCCGCCGACGGAATGAAGTTCACCGACGCCCATGCCCCGGGTCCGCTTTGCCACGTCTCGCGCTATGGCCTGATGACCGGACGCTATCCCTTTCGCAAGCGTATCGTCTGGAAAAACAATGCTGTCATCGATAAAGACCGCCTCACTCTCCCCGGAATGTTGCAAAAGAACGGCTACCACACCGCAATGGTCGGCAAGTGGCACCTCGGGTTTTTCGAAGATAAGAAATTCGAGGGCACTCTGAGTGGCGGGCCGGTAGATCGCGGCTTCGACACCTTCTTCGGCATCCGGGCCTCCACCGATATTCCACCCTACTTCTACATCCGTGGCGACAAGGCCGCGATGCCGCCGTCTTTGAAAATCGAAGCCAACAACACCAAAGGCTGGTCACCGATCCAAGGAAAGTTCTGGCGCGCCGGGGGCATTTCCCCTGACCTCAAACTTGAGGAGGTTACGCCCCGCTTCACCACCGAGGCGATCTCGGTCATCGAAAAACACGCCTCCAAAAAAGGGGATAAGCCCCTCATGCTCTACCTCGCCTATCCCGGCCCACACACCCCGTGGTTGCCCACCAAGGAATTCGTCGGCTCCACCAAAGTTGATCTCTACGGCGACTTCACCCACATGATCGACGCGGAAATCGGCAAGGTTCTCGGAGCCCTCGACAAGACAGGAATGGCAAAAGACACCATCGTCGTCTTCACCGCAGACAACGGGCCGGTTTGGTATGACGTCGATACCAAAAACTTCTCACACGATAGCTCGGGCGGCCTGCGCGGGATGAAAGCCGATGCCTGGGAAGCGGGGCACCGCATGCCCTTCATCATGCGCTGGCCCGCCGCCATTAAGAACGGACAAACCGCTGACCGGACGATCTGTTTCACCGACCTCTTCCGCACCTTCGCTGATCTCACTGGCGCCGAGATTCCCAAGGGACAAGCACCCGACAGCGTTTCTTTCCTTCCCATTCTCAAAGGAGGAAAAGTCAAGCCTCGCAAGCCCATCGTGATGGGAGCCGGACAAAATCACTTTCTCGTTCGTTCCGGTGACTGGAAACTCATCACCGGACCCGGCTCCGGCGGATTTTCAAAAATCGACAAAAAGGTTCTCAAGACTCTCCCCAAGGTTCAGCTCTATAATCTCAAGGACGACCTCGGCGAAACCAATAACCTCGCCGCAAAACACCCTGAAAAAGTCAAAGAGCTCCAAGGCCTCCTTGAATCGGTCCGCAACGAAAAGTAATTCCCCCAATGAGCGACTCCGATCCCTTTGAGAAAGCCCGTAAAGACGACGGGGTTCTCACCTGTCCTTTCCAAGGCGAGTCCCTCCCCATGATTCTGCGACACGCCGACGTGCGGGCCGCGGCCAAGGACTGGCAGACCTTCAGTTCCGATGCCCCCTTTCGCGTTCCCATACCCTCCGAGGAAGATCTCCGTACCATGCGGCAACTTCCCATCGAAACCAACCCTCCCGAGCACAAGGAATACCGCAAACTCGTCGATCCATTCTTCAAGCGAGCCAAACTTCCTGAAGTCATCGAAAGGGTCGAGCAACTCATCACGCGACTCCTCGACGAAGCCGGAAGAAATGACTCCGTCGAAATCGTTCGCGACTTCGCGCTCCCGCTCCAGTCACACGCCCTGACCTATCTCCTCGACGTCCCTGAGTCCGAAGCCGAAATCTGGATCAAATGGGGTATTCATGTCTTTCACGATCCCGACTCACCTGACGAGGACATCGGCCTGGAACCCTACCTTCATCGGAAATTCGACGAGGCCAAGGCAAACCCCGGCGAGGACTTCTTCAGCGCCCTCACTCAAGCGAGCTATCAGGGCCGCCCGCTCACGCGCGACGAAATGATGGGCTATGCCAACCTGGCCTTCGCCGGTGGACGCGATACCGTGATCCACACAATCTCCGGAATCATCGCCTACTTCGCCGAGCATCCGGAAACTCTCACCGAACTTCGCGAAGAGCCGAAAAAAGTCACCCACGCCGTCGAAGAATTCTTTCGTGTGCTCGCACCGATCACCCACCTCGGACGGGTTTGTCCGGAGACAAGCGCTGTCCGGGGAGTCACCGTTCCACCAAACGGTCGCGTTTCGCTCTGCTGGTCATCCGCCAATCGAGACGAGGAGGTTTTCCAAAACCCTCACGAATTTCAACTCGACCGCAAACCAAACCCACACCTCGCCTTCGGCTTCGGCCCACACCTTTGCCTCGGTGCCGCACACGCCCGCCTGCTCGCCCGCACTCTGGTCAACGCCCTCGCGCAACGATCAGCCAAGATCAAGGTTCTCGAGGAGACAAAACACATCGAAAACCAAGCCACCTACACGCGAGTCAACGGATACGACTCGCTCACGGTGAGCTTCAAATAAGCTAAGCCCAGCGGCGCACTACAAAGGCTCCCGCCAGCTCATCACCAGCGACTCTCACTCCGGACAAAAGACGATCTGGTTCTCTCCTGAGAGGTAACTAATTCAATCACGCCAAAACTCCTTCCCAATCGTACCGGTCTCGACTACCCCTCCCCCGTGCTCGCCGTCAAAAACCTTCGCGTTGAATTTGGACCCCGTGTTATTTTCAAGGATCTCACCTTCTCCATCGGAGATAAGGAGCGCGTGGCTTTCGCCGGACACAATGGCGCAGGCAAGTCGACTCTGATGAAATGTATCGGTGGAGTCCTCCTCCCCAACGCCGGAGAGATCAATAAACCGAAGCATCACCGCATTGGCTATCTCCCGCAGGAAGGCATCCACATCACCGGAATTTCACTCTACGACGAAGTCGAATCCGCCTTCGCTGAAACCAAGGCCATTCAGGAAGAAGTGGCCCGTCTCGAGAAAGACCTTCCCAATCTCGATCCCCGATCCGCCCCATACTCGGATCTCCTCAATAAAATCGGCGAGCTCGAGCTCCAGCTCGACGGCCACGATCCCGCCCGCATGCGTCCTCGCATTCAGGCCATCCTCAGCGGACTCGGCTTCAAGAAATCCGACCTCGAACGCGACTGCGGCGAATTTTCCGGTGGCTGGCAAATGCGCATCGCGATGGCCAAGCTCTTCCTCTCCGAGCCCGAGGTCCTCCTCCTCGACGAGCCGACCAACCACCTCGACATCGGAGCCCAGCGCTTCATGGAAAACTACCTCCATTCTTATAAAGGAGCCATCATCCTCATCTCCCACGACCGCTCCATGATGGATGGCCTTACTACCCGCACCATCGCCTTCCACCACGGCCGCGCCGAGGAATTCACGGGAAACTATTCCTCCTACGAAACCCAGCTCAAGGAACGTCAGGACAATCTCCGCAAACAAAAAGTCAACCAGGACCGAGAGATTGCCAAGACCGAGCAATTCATCAACCGCTTCCGCGCCCAGGCCAACAAAGCCTCCCAAGTACAATCGCGCATCAAGCACTTGGCCAAGATCGAGCGTATCGAGATCGATGCCGAGGATGCCGTGATGTCTTTCCGCTTTCCCGACCCTCCGGCCTCGACCCATCTTGTCGGCAAGCTCGAAAAAGCCGCCCAACAATACGGCGACCTCGTCGTCTTCCGCGACCTCGACCTCGAAATCACGCGCGGCGAGAAAATCGCCATTGTCGGCCCCAACGGTGCAGGAAAATCAACCTTCTGCCGCATGATCACCGGCGAGGAACAACCATCCTCCGGCCACCACGAACTTGGCCCCAAATCCAAGCCCTCATTCTTCAACCAAAACCACGCCGACGAACTCGACCCTGATCTCACCGTTCTGGAAACTGTCGAGCAGATCCAAACCCGCGGGTCAAAGATGTCCGCCCGCGACGTCCTCGGCTGCTTTCTTTTCAAAGGCGACGACGTCTTCAAAAAAGTCGGCGTCCTCTCCGGTGGAGAACGATCCCGCGTCGCCCTCGTCCGCATGCTCGTTCGCCCAGCCAACTTCCTAATCCTGGATGAGCCAACGAACCACCTCGACATGCAGTCACAGGACATTCTGCAAAAGGCTCTCATCGACTACCCCGGCACTCTCCTCATCGTTTCCCACAACCGGAACTTCCTCGATAACATCGTGCAAAAAACGATGGAGTTTCGCCCCAACGAAGATCCCCGCATGTTCGCTGGCAACCTCACCTACTACCTCGACAAAACCGAAGAGGACGAGAAGGCCGCAAAAGGACGCACTTCCTCCGCTCCCTCCCAATCTGTAAAACCAGCGGCCGCCAAAGGCACTCAACTCAGCTCCAAGGAACGCCGCAAAAAAGAGGCCGCCATCCGAGAAAAACGCAACAAGGTCCTCAAGCCCCTGCAAAACGAATTCGAGTCCGTCGAAAAACAAATCGCGGACCTCGAAGGCGCCCAGGCTACCATCTCCGCCCACCTCGAAAAACCCGAGATCTCCGGTGACGCCGAAGAACTCCGTAAGGCCACCAACGCTTACGAGCAAGCGTCCAAAAAACTGGAAATGGCCTACTCCAAATGGGAAACCCTCAGCGACCAGATTGAAAAACTGCAAGCAGAGCTCGCAAACTAAACGACTCCCCTAAAAGAGCGACTGGAGAGAATCGAGGCTATCCCTCCCTCTTTTTTCTACCTAACGTAAAGGCCGACTGCGCCACGAATTCTGTATTACAGAAACTCCGGCACACGCACTGCTTTCAACACCGATAGACTCATGCCTCCGCTCAAAGACACCATTGGATTCACCGACAAGGGCCCCGCCCTCGCCTCTCCCGACGAAGAAAAACGCCTTCGCGAATTCGTCAATCTCAAACTCGCCGCCCGGGGCCACGAAATCGTCGGTAATGAAGCAGACTATCCCTTCCTCGATCTCGGTCGCTCTCTTCTCGCCTCCTTCCAGGAAAAGACCCGTCTCCTTTCCGACCACCTCTGCCCCGTCGACCAGGCCATTCACGATTACCTTGCCAATCTCCTCAACGACGACTCCCCCGCCCTCGTCCCTGCCGGAGCCCTCGTCCTAGAGCGCCACGGTATCGGGCGCATGCTTTCCCTCCCGCCCGATCAAGATGAATTCAAATCCTCCATCCTGAGTTCCTACCGCGTCCATCAAGGCGTATGCCACAACCCTGCTTCCGACCGGCGCACCACCAAGGGCGTCTTCCATGTCGCCGAGGGCGGCTTCCCGGTTCCCGCCGATAAAAAAGAAGTCCCGCTGCAAACTTTCGCCGGTCTCCTCAAGGCTGCGCTCAATCCGCCCGAGGAGATCATGGTCCTTCCCTTCACCGGCACCAGCGAGACGCCGGCAAAGGTCTTCGTCTCCCTCCTTCTTCGTCCCGTGGTCTGCCCGGAAGTTCCCGGGGTTTCCAAAGAACGACGCATGGAAGTACGCTTCTTTGCTCCCGGCAATCTCGTTTCCAATCTCGACTTCGTCGAGAGCATCTTCGGCAACGGTGGTGATCCTTACCTTCCTGAGAACGATGCCCGCCTCGACATGGATCATTGGTCCGGTCACACCGGTTGTGTCATTCTCGCGCCTCAGTTGGTCACTCTCAAAAAGAAAGACCTCGGCCTGCCTCACCTCTCCGAAGCCACCGAGCGTCAGAAGAGAGACGGCATGTGTTGGGAGTCCGAAGACGAACTCTACAACGACGGCTCCGCATTCAAGATCACCTCGCGCGATGCCAATGGTGTCGTGGTCACTCTCATCGCCGACAACTATTACGGCTACTGCAAGAAGGAGGTCAAAACACAGCTCAGCTACGCCGCTAATCTCCTTGGCAATGCCGAAGAAGAACACGCCGGCGGCGCCATCGCCTATCCCAGCGCCGACCTCGGCGAGGACTTCGCACTCAGCGAATTCAAATGCGACGTTCACCATCGCTTCAAAAATGTCCTCAAGCGCTACGGCGACCTCATGGACTTGCAGCCCGAAGGCTACGGCATCGATAAACTACACCGCGATATTTACTACCTCCCCGCCAACGTCCGCATCGAACTCGATCACCAAACGATTACCTGGGACGATCAAAAAATCTCACTGCAACCAGGCATCACCTACATCCTTCCGTCCGGCTACAAAGTGGAAATGGTGAAGCCTTCCCAAGGCCAACGCTGGCGCCTTATCGGAACTAATGCCGAGGGCACTTTCTGCCACAAACCCTGCACCGTTTCTGGCGGCGGAAAATCCGAGATCTCCAAGTCGCTCTCCGACGCCATGATCTCCGGTCCCGTCATCGTGCAGAATTTCAAAAAGGATTTCAAAGCGGCCGTCGCCCTGCTCCACCACGACTACGGCAACCGCTACAAGACTCCCAACGAACCCGGAAAAACCAGCCGTCCGCTCCTCGACGCCAACCGCTCACTGGGCTCCGTCATTCGTCTCTTCACCAGCAATCCGGGCTATACCGCCGCCTACAACGAATGGCTCGCTACCATTCCCCGCTCGGTCCGGGACCTCGTCTTCGTTATCAAGCGTCTCTACAAATCTGACTGGGGCGACGATTGGGGCGATCGCTTCTCCGTCGATCTCATCAACGGCCGCTCCGGAAACGAACTGATCTACCATCGCCAAAAAATGGTCACGAGATACCTGCGCGTTGGTTTCGAAGAAGACGGTAGCTGGCGGACCTTTGGCCTGCGAAAAGACTTCGCACCTGCCAAGAAAATTCAAACCGAAGACGATATCACCGCCTCATCGGTCGTGCCTGCAGATCAAATCGAAGGCCTTCACCCCGACATCACCCAGCCCTCGATCAAGTTCGCCAAGAACTGCGAATACCGACTCTTCCAACGACCCGACGATGCCATCATCCGCGGCTACGACAAACAGGCCGAAATCGACTTCAGCCGCAAAGGTGTCTTCTTCTCAAACTACGAACCCATCCCACGCGCCGATGCCGAGAGGATGAAGCATGACGCGATCCGCTTTGAGCAATTCACCAAGCCGATGCAGGAGATGTTCAGCAGCTACCTGAGTGAAGAGAGCCCCGACTTCGTCATCTCTTCCCACCTCCCGCGCATTGTCGATGGCAAGCCCACAAAAAACCCTCGCTACCTACAAAACCGACCCGATCTCGAAGATCCGCGCAGTCTTTATATTTCCGAAATTGGCTCCCGCTTCTTCCGTCGCCTCGCCATCGACGCACCCGTGCCCATGCCGGTCAACTCGGTCCTCCTCGGTCGTCGTAACAACCCGGCCGAACCGGGCATTCGTTCGCTCGCCGTTTTCAATCCACTCCACTATCAGGAATTGCCCGAGCTCTTCATGGACTTTATCGCATCCCTCACCGGCAAGAGTCCCTCAACCACCGGAGCTGGCAGCGAAGGAGCCCTCACCAAGGGACCATTCAATGCCCTCCTTCCCATCCATGATCTCAACGCGGCGTTGGTGAGTTACATCCTCACCGACGATCCCGGCTATTCCAGCGCCGCCGGCCACATCGGGCGAAAGTATCGCTTCGAGCACGACATCTCCTTGCTCATTCCCGAAATCTGGTCCCGCATGTTCATTCACGAACGTGATCCAAAATTCCTCATCGAAAATGGCTTCCTCGAAAAGGTCGATGACTTTGAAAAAGACGGCCGCATTATCCACGCCAGCCGTCTCGGATACCGCATCAACGAGAACTTCATATCCACCTACTTCGGTCGCATGTTCTCCGCGCCCGACACCGTCTTCACCGGCGACATGCTCCGTCCCGAAGAACAGTCGGAGGAGGACTTCATCGATGGCATTGACAATATCGTCGAGACCCAAAAGAAAATCGCGGGCAACTACTTCAAGGACGGCTGCATCGACCTCGCCTGCCCTCCCCTCAAAGCCCTTCTCCACATCATGGTCGATGGAACTTACGAAGGAAAAATGATCACTGATCCAGAGGTCCGAAACCTCTTCGACCGAGAAGCTGTTCTCGCCTCCGATTGGTATCAAGCCCGTCTCGATGCCAAAGTCATCGTGGAGCAAAGACTCGTCGCCAAGAAAATCGCCGCTGTGAAGGAATTCGAAACCCTCGCCAGCCACGAAGGCGAACGCGCTCGTCTCAAGCTCGCCGAAAAACTCGCCGCCGCCAACGAACGCGCCGCCCGCTATCAAACTACCGAATACCGCCAATCCCTCATTGGAACGATCGGCACTGACCCGGCTTTGCTGAATTCATAGCCAGCCAAGCTCCTATTTCCCTTCCGCGATGAGCTTGTTCACCAAAGCGAGCGCACCCAATGTTGGCTTTAGATTTGGTTCGAGAATGAGCGCTTCTTTGAGAAGAGCTTTTGCTTGGATCAGTTCCCCGTGGCTGGCGAGCATCGTGCCGTAGTCGTGATAAATCCTGGCAGAGGGCGCGATTGCCAGGGCTCGTTCGAAGTGGGCCGCTGCGCGCTCTGGTTTCACTTCAGCCTTATAGCGTCTGGCGAAGGTGTAATGTTTTTGCACGAGTTCTTCTCCTAGAACTCCCTTTGGGCCACCCCCCGACCTCCACATGGCAGCCTCAAGATAGAACAAGGAATCTTCCTCCAACCTCGCCTCGAATTGGCGAGCCATGAGCTCAAGGGCAATCGCCGGATCGATGGGCTTGGTAAACCAGCGACCTGCGAACGGCGGGGCGAGAGCGTGCAACTGATCCTCATTCGCTCCCTCGGTCGCTTTCAGATCTGAAAGCACTTCCTCCACCCTCAGCGAACCACGATAGAGAACGGAGACATTTCCCTCCCGGTCACAAAGTAAGGTCAAGGGAATCGCCATTGGGACGGTCAGATCAAACAAAGCCCGCTGAAATTCATCGATGCGATCCACCGCATCGGGCTCAATCATTCCCCACTCAAAAGGCCATTTAGTCGAGTCGACGAGATTGTAAGCCTCCGAGATTCCATCACCGCCATCCACTGAGAGACCGACCACATCTATTCCTGCGGCTCGCAGTTGATCAGCCGACTTCGCCAGCATCTCGAGATTCCGGGCGCAGTGTTCACAAGACGCCGACCAAAGCATAACCAAGCGAGGACTCCCCTTTCCGACGATGATCTGCGGTTTGCCGAGGGCATTGCGATAGCCAATCGGAGGCAGCGGAATTTTTGCCGGGAGAATGATCCGGGCATTTTCACTTTGATAAGCCTTGGAAGGAGGATCCGTAAGCCGAACCATACGTGACGTCCGGGTCACCTCAACGGCTGCCCCAGTGCCTTCTTTAAGCAGGTAGGTCCCACCGACTTCGGCTCCGCGATACTTCTCCACCTTTCCCCCGGGCCACACTACTTTTATCTCTTGAATTTTCCCAGCATCCCCGAGGCCAAAGTGCAACCGTCGGCTTGATTGCGAAAGGAACAGATCACCCGCCCGCACTGACTTGACGAGGCGTTTGGAAGCGTCATCAACGACCACTTCAACGACCGCACCAATAGCATCGCGATTGCTCGTGGTGCCCTCAAGTCGCAGCGCCAAAAAATCACGCGAGCCCTCGCCCGGGACATGTTGATTGAGCATCAAGCGAAGTCGTGGAGCGGTGCGGTCACGATACCACACATCGAGATCTCCATCTTGATCCCAGTCCACCATCGCCATGGCCCGCCCGTCGCCACCGTGATCGAGGCCGCTAATTGAGGAGACGTCCGCGAACTCCGCACCGCCCCGATTCAAAAGAAGTCGATTGCGCTCGTGGCCGCTCCAACTATGCCCATCCCGGACCAATTGAATGATGGCGGACCATGCACTGCCATAGCGCTTGGGATCGGCCTGCTGTTTGGGCGACACGACCTGCCGCCAAAAGAAACTTCACAAATCATCGGGCCGCCTGCCGGTGAGATAACCATTCGCCACCGCAATGTCCTCCCAACCGTCATTATTGACATCAATAAACCCCGAGCTCCAAGCCCAGCGCCCCATCATCGCTCCCATCGGCTCACTGACATCGCAAAAGCCACCTTTGCCATCCGCGGCAAAAAGCGAATTTCCCCGAGCCATTCTTTGTAAACCTTCGATCTCCGAAGACTCCCCAAAGTTCTCTTGGTAACTTATTCTCCGACCTGCCGACGAAAACATGTTCCCGACATAAAGGTCCGCCGCGCCATCACGATTGAAATCTCCCCACGCCACCGACATCCCGGAAGCCATGTCTTCCACACCCAACTCTGCGGCAATCTGATTGAATTTCCCGTGGTCATTCCGATAAAAACAATTACGACCGAAATCATTTGCGACATAAAGATCCGGATCACCGTCGCGATCAAAATCCTCCCAGGCCGCCGAAAAACTCCAACGAGAATTATCCTCATCGAGACCAGCTTGTTTGGTGACATCTGCGAATTGAAATGCTCCCAGATTCATCAGGAGTAGATTCCGCCCGCCATTCTCCGCATCATTAAAGGGCGTCGGAGAGGTCGCCTCAAACCCCCGGGCACTGGCAGTATCGTCGGCACTATAAACACAGGCGTATATATCGAGATCACCATCGCTATCGTAATCGGCCGCACATAGTGAGAAAGGATATCGCGCGCCTTGATGACCACCACGCAGGGTGAATTTTCCAAAGCCGTCATTCTCGGCAAAAGCGATCACTCCGATCGTCGCGACGACGAGATCCTGATCACCATCATTATCGAGATCAATCAACAGGGCACTCCGTGAATCCTCCAACCAGTCCACCCCCGCCTCTGCCGAAACATCACGCACCGTCCCATCCACTTCCTGCACATACAAGCGATTCGGCAGGCTCCCACCGTCGCAGACGAAGAGGTCCTCCATGCCATCGCCATTCACATCTCCAACAGCCAGACCTTGGTGCCCCGTCAGCGAAAAGTCGCCAAACCTCGTAATTCGCGATGCCCAAAAACTGGTCCCAGTCATCACCTGCGATTCAAAATGAGGCGTTTCACCGAGGACTGAGCGCGTGGCATCGACAAAGTGAACGCTCCCGACCGACTCCTCGTAGCTCAAAAGATCCAAGCTCAACAACTGAAGCGGGTCGGTATCGTTCCATCGCGCCCTCCACTCTGCGGTCACCTGCCTTGGCTTTTTGCTCTCTGCCGAAAAACCTCGCAACTCAATCAAGATCTCCGTCACAAACCCGACTTCCTCTTTCGCGATGCGGGCCACTTTGACATAAGACTTCATCTCGCCCTTCGCAAACACCGCCCGAAGATCCGCGAGTGCTTCCGCGCCCTTCATTTCAGGGAGGTCCCCGGGCTCCCACTTCGAGACAATAAATCCGCCACGATGTTCCTGGCTTTGCAAATTATCCGGACGCAGATCGCGACAAATAAATCCTAGAGTAGCACCACCCCCATCAATTAATTGAAGAATCCGTTCTGCGGCCGCAGCACTCGAGGATTCAGTTTTCCAATCCGCTCCCGGTTGAAGTTTCGCGATTTCATTAGCGACACCTTCCGACT